>JAQCMY010000200.1 GCA_028274865.1 Haloferacaceae archaeon
CGCGGATGGGAGCACAGGTGGCGGTGCCACAGGACGCTCCCGGCCGAGGGACGAAACCCGCCCCACCGACGCCGGGAGAGACGGTCCTGAAACCGAACCGGACCGGCCGGGTTCCCACTGTCGTGGGAAGCCCCGCCGTTTACGACGGGCGAGGACGTCACGCCGTCTGCTCGCGGGCCGTCTGCTCCTCGCGCACGACGCCGACGAAGCTGTCGAACAGCCGCTTCGCCCGACAGGCGCGGTCGTAGCTCTCGGCGGTGACACCCGCCAGCACCGCGTCGACCTCGTCGTCGGTCAGCAGCTCGTGGTCGCGTTTTTTCTCCGCGATCCGCTCGGCGGTGTCGAGGTCGTACTCCGGGTGGAACTGGACACCCCACGCCAGCCCGAGGCGGAACCCCTGGACGCCGTAGTCGTTCGCGGCGATCCGCTCGGCGCCGGGCGGGAGTTCGACGACGGCGTCCTGGTGGGTGGTGAAGGCGAGGAAGCGGTCGTCGAGGTCGCCGAGCACCGGGTCCGAGCGCCCGCTCTCGCGGCGCACCTCGCGGTAGCCGATCTCGTAGTCGTCCATGTGGTCGACCCGGCCCCCGAGCGCGGTCGCGAGCGCCTGGTGGCCGAAACAGACCCCGAGCGCCGGCAGGCCGCGGTCCTCGACGGCGGCCCGGACCCACTCGACCAGCGCGTCGATCCACGGCTCGTCCCAGTAGACCGACGACGCCGACCCGGTGACGACGACACCGTCGACGTCGGCGTCGTCGACGGGCGGGAGGGCGTCGTGGGCGTCGAGTTCGAGGAGGTCGGCGTCGAGTTCGCGCCGGAAGTTCCGGCGGGTCGACTCGCCGGAGTGGGAGGCGTCGAGCAGCGCCAGCCGTGGGCGGTCGGTCATCACCCTGCTGTTGACCGCGGGGCGGCATATCGGTTGTGCCCTACGTGCTCTCGACCCGGTCGAGAAACCCGACCAGAGCGTCGTTCACCGGCGCGGCGGCCTCGCAGCCGACGAGGTGGCCCGCGTCGTCGACGCGGTAGCACTCGCCACGGGGGAGGCCCTCGGCCAGCCGCTCGGCGCCCGCGGCCGGCCAGACGGCGTCCGCGCCGCCGTGGACGACCATCGCCGGAACCGTCACCTCGACGAGTCGGCTGGAGCGGTCGGCGCCGAGCGCCGCGGCCTGCCGGCGCGCGACCGCCGGGTCCGGGTCGTCCGCGCGGCGCCACCCGACGATCCGGTCGACGACGTCGGGGTGACGCTCGCGGAACCCGGTCGAGAGCGCGGCGTCGAGCGACGCGCGAAGGGCGTCCGGGTCGTCCGGGTCCGCGAACAGCGGCGACGGGTCGACGCCGACACCGGTCGGGCCCGTCCCGAGGAGCGTCAGCGACCGCACCTCGCCGTCGAGCGCCAGCGAGAGCGCGACCAGCCCCCCGAGGCCCGCCCCGACGAGGTGTGGGCGACCGGCGCCGGCGGCGTCGAGCACCGCCCGGACGTCGTCGGCGAGCGTCGCGAGATCGCAGGGCGACCCGGGCGGGGCAGCGCGCGTCCCGCCGCGGTACTCCGCGGTGACGACCGCCCGCGGGCCGGCGACGGCGGGGTGTTGCCACGCCCACTGCCACGCGCCGAGACCGCAGTCGCCGACGAGGGCGACAGCCGGCCTGTCGCGCCGTTCGGCGTCGACGCCGTAGCCGACGGTCGTGCCGTCGGGGGCGGTCGTCGTCGGCATCAGAGGAGCTCCTCACACGAGAGCAAGAGCGTGCCGAGGACGAGCACGGCGGTCCCGCCGAGACAGAGCCCGGCGCCGGCCAGCACCACCGGGTTCAGGAGCGACACGTCGCCGGTGGCAATCGCGGCTGGGGCGCTCGGCAGCGTCCGGATCGGAACCGCGACGCCGCTGACGACCGACAGCGACCCGACGACGACGAGCAGGATCGGCAGTGCCGGCATCCGGACGCCGCGTCGTTCCGGGCGACTCATACTCTGTTATGTACCCTCGTGACGAGGACAAAAGCCTCTCGCCGCGCCCTACGCGTTGTGGACGGCCCGGAGCACGCCGGGGGCGTCGGCGAGCACGTCGTCCAGCGCGTCGGCGTCCGGGCCGCCGCCCTGCGCGAAGTCCGGCGGGCCGCCGCCGCCGCCGCCGAGACGCTCGGAGAGGCGCGCGACCGCCTCCCCGGCGTCGATCGGGACGCCATCGGGGACGCCGACCACCACCTGTGCGCTGCCGCCGGCGGCGCTCCCCAGCACCGCGGTCCGACCCTCGTCGACGACGGCGTTCGCCGTCGCACGGAGTTCGTCGGCGTCGGCGTCGAGACGCCGGACCACGACCGTCGCGTCGCCCACCTCGACCGTCTCGCCGCCCCCGTCGCCGGCGGCACGCGCCGCCGCGAGCTCCTCGGTCAGGCGGTCGATCTCCTTGCCGCGCTCCTTCCACTCGTCGAAGAACCGCTGGGCCGTCTCGGGCACCTCGGGCGGCGAGACGTCCAGCGTCTCGGCGGTGTCGACGAGCGTCCGCTCGACGCGCTGTGTCGCCGCCACCGCGGCGGCGCCGGCGGCGAAGGCGATCCGCTCGACGCCGTCCTGGATCGGTTCGGTCGAGAGCACCGTGATCAGCCCGACGTCGCCCGTCCGCTCGACGTGCGTGCCGGCACAGGCCTGAACGTCGTCGCCGACGGTGATCAGGCGCACCTGCTCGCCGGGCGGAATCCCGCCCTGGTAGATGTCGAAGCCGTGGGCGGCCTCGGCCTCGTTGCGGTCGGGCCAGGACTGCCGGACGGACAGGTTCTGCCGGACGATCCGGTTCGCGACCCGCTCTATCGCCTCGATCTCGTCGCGACCGATCCGCCGGAAGTGTCTGACGTCCAGCCGCGAGGACTCGACACCCTTCTGCGCGCCGGCCTGTCGAACGTGGTCGCCGAGGACCTCGCGCGCGGCGTGGCCGACGACGTGGGTCGCGGTGTGTGCGCGCATCAGCGCGCGGCGGCGCTCGGCGTCGAGCGACCCGCGGACGATCGCGCCGCTGCCGGGGTTCCCGTCGGTCCGGTGGAGGACGACGCCGTCGACCGACTGGACGTCCGTGACGGCGAACGAGTCGTCGTCGGTGCGGAGCGCCCCGGTGTCCGCCGGCTGACCGCCGCCCTCCGGGTAGAACAGCGTCTGGTCCAGCACCACGTCGTAGCCGTCCTCGCGCTCGAAGCAGTCCAGGACGACCGCCTCGAACGCCGTCCCCGTCGGGTCGTCGTAGAACAGCAGGTCGGTCTCGGGCAGGTCGGCGACCTCCGCGGCGCGGTCGTCCGTCTCCGCAGCCGTCTCGCCGCCGTCGTCGCCGCCGTGCCGGTCGGCGACGAGGGCGTAGAAGTCGTCCGGCACCTCGACGCTCGCGCCCTCGCGGGCCGCGATCTCCCGGACCGTCTCGGGCTGGATACCGTGTGAGTCGTACAGTTCGACGAGACGACCGGTCGGGAGCGGGTCGCCACGGTCGGCGTACTCCGCCGCGAGCGACTCGACGCGGCGCGACCCGCGCTCCAGCGTCTCGCGGTACTGCTCCTCCTCGGCCCGGACGATCTCCCGGATCGTGTCGCGGTTCTCGTAGCCCAGCCGTTCGGCCTGCATGTCGACCAGCTCGTCGAGGGGGACGTCGACGCCGGCGTCGTCGACGAGCCGCTTCGTCCGGCGCAGCACCATCCGCGCGAGGTAGCCCGTCTTGACGTTCGAGGGGACGATGCCGTCGCCGAGCATGTACGCGAGCGTCCGGCAGTGGTCGGCGACCGCGTAGATCGACTCCAGCGGCTCGACCAGGTCGCGCAGCCGCTCGACGTCGACGCCGAGTTCGGCGGCGATCTCGCCGCGCGCGGCCTCGACGTCGTCGACGTCGTCGACGTCCAGGCCGCCCGCCATCGTCGCCGCCTCGGCGACGAGACGGTCCTCCTCGTCGGTGTAGTCGACGCCGGCGTGCTGCTTCAGAAAGTCGATCGTCTCGGGGTAGACCGCCTCGTAGACGGTCGGGGTCCCCTGGGCCATCCACGTCCACCGCTCCAGCCCGTAGCCGGTGTCGACGACGTAGGTGTCCATCTTCGAGTACCGGTTGCCGTCTTTCAGCAGGTAGTCGCCGTCCTCGTCTCGCTCCATCGACATGAAGACGAGCGTCGCCAGTTCGAGCCCCTCGTAGATGACCTCGATCGCCGGCCCGGCGTTGCCGCCCCCGACCCACGGGTCCTCGATGTAGGTGACCTTCTCCGGGTCGGCGCCCATCTCGCGCAGGAGTTCGTCACAGTACGCCACCGTCTCGTCCTTCCAGTACACCTCGCCCTCGTAGGCGTAGCCCTCGGCCTCCTCGCGGGCGTTGAACGCGTGGTGAGCCATCATCTCGAACGCCATCGTGTGTCGACCGGTCTTGCCGACGTTGTCGATGTCCTGCATCCGGATGCAGGGCTGTGAGACGGTGAGGGGGTTCGCGGGCGGGGGCGCCTGCCCCGACGTGACGTGTGGCTGGAAGTCGTAGACGGAGGCCTGTGTCAGGAGCACGTCGTCACGCCAGCGGTTGGCGGCGACGGGGTACGGGTCGATCCGCTCGTGGTCGCGCTCCTCGAAGAAGGAGAGAAACGCCTCGCGCATCTCCGACAGCGTGTACGACTCGTCGAAGCCGGGCGAGCCGACGAACTCGTAGCTCGCACACGGCGGCTCGCCGCAGGTCTCACGGCGTTCGTCGCGGGTCCAGAAGTGATCCCCGCAGGACGAACACGCCGTGCGGACGAACCCCTCCTCGTCGAAGTAGTCGAGTCGGTACTCGTCCTCGAGGTCACTCATCGTGCGCCGACACCCGTGGATTCGGCAAAAGGATTCCGACAGACCGACGGGGCCGCCGCGCGTAACCGCGACTGTGACACCGACGCTCTGGGTCGGCGCCGCCGCGATGGCGGTCGGCGCGCTGGCGGTCGGACTCGCGGGGCGAGGCGCGACCGGGCGCGCGCGGACCGTCGCGGCTGTCGCCGTCGGGCCGCCCGTCTCCGCCGGGACGTGGTACGTCGCGATGGCACTCGGACAGGCGACGCTCACCCGACCGGCGGGCGTCGTCGCGTGGGGCCGCTACGCCGACGGCGTCGTGACCATCCCCCTGCTCGTCGTCGTCCTCGGGCTCCTCGGCGGCGCGAGCCGTCGCGCGACCCTCCTCGGGGCCGCCGTCGGCGCGTACACGATGGCGACGACACTCGCCGCGACAGTCTCGGTTGGGAGCGCGAAGGTCGTCTGGCTCGCCGTGAGCGTCGGGGGGTTCTGTGCCCTCCTCGCGGTCGTGTTCGGGCCGCTGACGCCCGACCCCGACGGGGCGACGCGCCGCCTCCGGGCGTACGTCGTCGTGCTCTGGCTCGTCTACCCCACGCTGTGGCTGCTCGGACCGGACGGGTTCGCGCTCGCGTCCGGACTGCCGACGGGTGTCGCCGCCGTCGTCCTCGACCTGCTCGTCAAGCCCGGGACGGGCCTGCTCGCGGTGCGTGCCGCCCGGGAGCGCTGACAGACAGCCGGGCAAGACGTATCACCCCAGCCGGACGACTGGCGGTCGTGCGACGACGACACCTGCTCTCGCTGTGCGCCGCCGGGGTGGCCGGGTGTGCCGGTATCGGCGACGGCGACGGCGACAGCGACGGGGGCGACGACGGAGCCGACGGCGGGAGCGGGGGGGCCGGCGGCGGGAGCGGCGGAGCCGGGCCGTCGACACCGACCACGACGACGACAGCCGACACGCCGACGACCGTTCGGCCGACGGAGACACAGGACCGACCGCTCTCGACGGACGTCGAGCCGCTGCGAGCGGTCAGGGTCGACATCCTCCCCGACACGGTGCCGTTCGTCCACGGCGCCCGGGTCGAGGCGTTCGACACGGCGGAGGGCGACGGCGAGACGCTCGTCCCCAGCCTGACGATCCGGGTCCGGAACCGGACCCGCCGGGAGCGGGCGCTCGTCGCCGACACCCCCGGCCTGCCGCTCCCGCGCCGGCGCCTGCGCGCCCCGAACGGGAACGCCATTCTCGCCCGACGCGAGTTCAGGTCCGACGTCGGCGAGTGCGCGGGGTCGATCACCCCGACGCCCGAGCCGACACCGTCCGGGTCGGCGACGCCGACACCGGCACGGACGTCGGGAACGGTGCGCCGCGACGTCGCGCCGGGCGAGACGCTCACCCAGACCTACCGGCTGTTCGCCGACCCGGACAACCCGGGCGGCTGCTTTCCAGACGGCAGCTACCGGCTCCGCCAGCCGTTCGTCGCCGTCACCGACGGGACTCGCCTGCGCTACCGCTGGGGGTTCACCGTCGAAGTGCGGAGCTAGTCCAGCGCGAGCGCGGCGAGCATCGCCTCTAGCTGGACCTGTTCGCTCGCCCCCTCGGTGATCCGGTAGTCGGCCTCACCCATCCGCTCTAGCAGGCGCACCGTCGCGCGGTCCGGCAGGTCGAGGCTCCACGCCGAGCGGTGGAGCTGGTCGATCACGTCGCCGCCGGCCATCCCCACGTCGGTCAAGAGGCGGTCGAGTTCGGCCCGGGCCGTCGCGAAGTCGCCGTCGACCGCCGACCCGACCATCGCCTCGATGTCCTCGGGGCGGGCGGTGGAGGTGACGGTGAACAC
>JAQCMY010000201.1 GCA_028274865.1 Haloferacaceae archaeon
CGCGCTGTCGACTCGGCGCGGGCGGCCGTCGAGGGCGCCGGGGCGGCCGTGACGGCCACGACCGCCACGGCGCCGGTCTTCCCGCCCGACGCGCTCACACCCGGCGCACTGGTCGTCGCGGTCGGCGCCTACACCGCACAGACGCAGGAACTGGCCCCCGCCGTGCTCGAGCGGGCGGCCGAGGTGGTCGCGGACGTGCCGGCGGAGGTCGCGGAGACCGGCGACCTGCTCGCGACCGGCCTCGGGGCCGGGGACTTAGTCCCCCTTGGCGCGGTGCTCGCCGGCGACGTTACCGTCGACACCGGTGACACGGATACGGTCGTCGTCGAGAGCGTCGGCTCGGCGGTGCTGGACGCGGCGGCCGCCGCGTTCGTCTACGAGCGTGCCAGGGAGACGGGTGTCGGGACTGACCTGTCGCTGTAGGTCACTCGCGGTCGAACCGGTCGGCCGCGGACTCGAAACCGAGTTCGTCCTGCTCGCGACTCCGGCGACCCTCGCGGGTGGCGAGGGCCTCGGGGTCGGGGCCGACGTCGTCGTCGACCCGTGCCCACGAGTCGTGGACCTTCGCGTGGCACCACCGACAGAGGTAGACCGTTATCTCGTGGTCCGGCCGCCCCTCACTCTCCCCGGGGCCGCCGGCATAGGAGAGGTGGTGTTCCTCGAGCAGCGGGCGGTCGTCGTCGTGGGCGAGCCGGACCTCGCTGAGCCCACAGCGGACACACGCCCGGTCGTGCTGGCGCGAGCGGAAGTGTGGACAGTCGGCCCACGCCCACGGTCCAGGGAGACCGGCTCCGTCGCCGGTCTCGGCCGGGCCCTCGTCGGCGACTCGCGGGGTGTCCTGCCCCTCGGTCGCGACGACCGGACACCGGAACTCCGCGGCGCTGCGGGCGTCGGCAAAGGCAGGGTCGCGGTCGCCGTGCTCGACGGCAAACCGACAGCGACCGTCGTCGGTGAGGTGGTCACACCGGTCGACGTGAGCGTAGGGGTCCGCGACGCCGACCGACGTCCCGGCGTCGGTCTTCTCCATATTCGGGTGTACGGCCGTGGCGGCTTGAGTCCGGCGGTGGGCCCCCCGACCGAAGGGGCTCGTGCTCCCTCCGGAGAGCCGACCGACCAGGCGACGGAGTTTAACACCCTCCGGCGTGTCAGTCGAGTCGTATGTCAGACGATGTCACACTCGACGTGACGGACGGGGTCGCAACGGTGACACTCGACAACCCGGAGAAGATGAACGCCCTCTCCCCGGGGGTCGTCGCGGGTGTCGACCGCGCACTCGGGGAGGTCAGGGAGCGCGACGACATCCGGTGTGTCGTGGTCGAGGGTGCGGGCGACGCGTTCTGTGCCGGCGGGGACATCGGCGGGATGAATGAGCGAGAGGACGTCTCCGGTCACGAGCGGGCCGAGGGGATCACCGAATCCGCGACCCGCGTGGCATACGGGCTCTACGACTGTGCCCTGCCGACGGTCGCGACAGTCGACGGCTACTGCGTCGGCGCCGGGATGGGCGTGGCGCTGTCCTGTGATGTCGTCCTCGCCAGCGCGGACGCCACCTTCGGGCTCGCCTTCCGGAACGTCGGCCTGAGCCTGGACTACGGCACCTCCTACCTCGTCACCCAGGCCGTTGGCCCGTACAAAGCAAAGGAGCTGGCGCTGACCGCGGAACTGCTCTCGGGGAGTGAGGCCGCGGAGCTCGGGCTCGTCAACCACGCCTATGCCCCCGGCGAGTTCGACGCGAAGGCCGACGCCTTCGTCGAGACGGTCGCCGAGGGGCCGACGGTCGCACTCGAGTACTCGCTGCACAACATCGACCGCGCGGCCCGCCGGACCGTCGAGGAGGCAATCGAGGCCGAGTCCCAGGCCCAGAGTTTCGCCACCCAGACCCGGGACCACGAGGAGGGTGTGGCGGCCTTCGCCGAGGACCGCGAGCC
>JAQCMY010000206.1 GCA_028274865.1 Haloferacaceae archaeon
CTGTGGCGCCGACCACCTCATCAACTACGACGAGGACGACTTCGTCGACGAACTCCGGAGCGACACCGGCGGCCGCGGCGCCGACGTCGTGGTCGACCACGTCGGCGCGGCGACCTGGCAGGACTCCATCTCCGCGTGCGCGAAGGGCGGCCGGCTCGTCACCTGCGGCGCGACGAGCGGCCCGAAACCGGAGACGGACATCTCCCAGATATTCTGGAAGCAGCTCGACATCCTCGGCTCCACGATGGGCACGCCGGGCGAGATGGACGACGTCCTCTCGCTGGTCTGGGACGGCACGCTCACCCCCTACATCCGCGAGGTGCTGCCGATGAGCGAGACCCCGCGCGCCCACGAGATGCTCCAGGACCGCGAGGGCTTCGGCAGCGTCGTCGTCGTCCCCGACAGCCAGTACGAGGCGGGTACGTACGGCGACGTGACGGGCAGTATCTGAGCGCGACCCCCTGCGGCGGCGCGGACCGATAACGGAAACCTCCTTGCGGCACCGGTCGAAACGCCGGTATGCGACGACGGGCGGCGCTCCGGGCGCTGGGCGCGGCGACGGTCGGTGGGCTCGCGGCAGCGAGCGGTTGTCTCGGCGCCGTCGGACTCACCGAGCGGGGGCTCGTCCGCGCGAAGTACATCGCCGTCGGAACCGAGAACGGCCGTGGTCGCATCTTCTTCGACGCCATCGACGAGGCCCGGACGGTCGCCGGCGGCCATCGGGAGGACTTCGCGGAGACGGGACCGCTCATCGTCTCGAAACCACTCGGGGACGCGCTGGACCGGCGCTACGACGGCGTCGACTATCTCATCGAACACGACTGCGCACCCGACGCCGACGGGGCGGGCGGCTGCGGGGAGGCCGAGCTCACGCGCGGCGATTTCAACAGCGTCAGCCTCGGCGACACCGCGGAGCTGTTCTACCGCGAGGGGAACGTGGCGCGGGTGCTGAGCGTCTCCAAGCCGGACGCGACGCCGACGGACCGGCGGACCGACAGCCCGACGGCGAGGGGAACGGGCACCGACCGGTGATCGGCGCCTCAGCGCGCCTCCAGCGGCGGGTACTCCTCCAGCGCCGTCTCCAGCAGGTCCCGCGTCTCGCGGGCAGCTGCCCGGTCCGACTCGACGGCGCCGGCCCGCAGGCGCTCGCGCTCGCGGTCGTCCAATGCCGCCCGCGCGACGGCCGCCTCGCGGAGCGCCTCGTACTCGGCCGTGTGGGTCAGCTCGCGGACCGTCCGGAGCGTCGCGACGACCGCCTCGTCGGCGAACCGACGGACGACGGATTCGGCGGCGCCGGCCCACCAGCGCAGGTCGGCGGCGGTCGGCGGCGGCCAGCCGACCGTCAGCGGCGCCGCGTCGAGCCGCTGCAGGTAGGTCTCGTTGGCGGCCACGCAGCGCTGGAACGCCGCCGGGTCGTCGACGTAGTGGCCCAGCTTGGAGTTGGAGTAGCCCGCGTACTCCAGCAGTTCCGTCACCGACTCCTCGCCGACCGGCGACTCGCGGACGTAGCCGAGGAGCCGGCTGGGCGGCTGGCGCGCGTCCAGCAGCGGCTCGTCAGCGGCCGCCGCCAGCACCGACAGCGTCTCG
>JAQCMY010000208.1 GCA_028274865.1 Haloferacaceae archaeon
CCATCACGGCGACCTGCTTCCCGTTGTCCGCGGCGTCGATGAGGCTCTGGATCACCTTCGAGTCGCTGGCCGTCCGGTAGATCGCCGCCTTCACCGCGAGGACGTCCGGGTCCGACGCCGCGGCCTCGAGGAACCGCTGGACGGTGTCATCGCAGGCGGGGACGGGGTTGTGGACGAGGACGTCGCCGTTCTGGATCTCCGCGAAGATGTCCGTGGTCTGCTCCGGACGCTCGAAGCCGCCGTCTCCGGAACCGAGCCGCGGGTGTGGCTGTGGCGTCCAGTCGGCCAGCTTCAGGTCGGGGCGGTCCAGCTCGGTCAGTTCGAAGAAGTCGCGGAAGTCGATCGGCCCCGCACGCCTGAACACCTCGCAGTCGTCGACGCCGAGTTCCTCGGTGAGTACCGCGAGCGAGCGGTCCGGGATGTCGTCTGACACCTCCAGGCGGACGATCGTCGCGAACCGGCGCTGTTCGATTATCTCCTCGATCACCTCGATCAGGTCCTCTGCGACCTCCTCGTTGCGTCGCACCTCGGCGTTGCGCGTCACCCGGAACCGCGAGACGTCGACGATCTCGAGGTCGGGCAACAGCAGGTCGAGGTTCGCCTCGATCACCGCCTCGAGGAGCACGTACGTCCGTGGGTCGTCGTCGACCTCGACCAGCCGCGACTGGTTCGGCGGCACCTTGATCCGGGTGAACGTCACCTCGCTGCCCGCGTCGGAGCGCGACAGTACGGCGAGCGACAGCGAGAGGTTCGAGATGAACGGGAACGGGTGTGCCGGGTCGAACGACAGCGGCGTGAGCGTCGGGAGAATCGACTCCTCGAACCGGTCTCGGAGGCGCTGTCGCTGCTCGGCGGTCAGGTCGTCGTAGTCGGACACGTCGACGCCGGCGTCGGCGAGCGCGGGACGGAGCTGGGTCTCCCAGGCCTCGGTCTGGCGGTCGAACAGCTGTCCTGCGGCGTCGAGCACCGCGCGCCACTGTTCCTCCGGTGTCCGACCGTCGGGTGACCGGTCCGTGACGCCGGCCTCGATCTGCTGTTTCAGCCCCCCGACGCGCTTCATGAAGAACTCGTCCGTGTTCTTCGTGAAGTACGCGAGGAATCGCAGCCGCTCCAGCGGCGGATTTCGGCTGTCGAGTCCCTCCCGAAGCACCCGCTCTTGGTACGCCAGCTCCGAGAGCTCGCGGTTCAGGTAGTACGTGCTGTCGGTGAGGTCGACGTCGGGGTCGGACTCGCACTCGCGCCCGCTCGACCCCTCTCGGCTCCCTTCGCTCATCGCTCCGGGGCGACGGGCGGCCTGGCCGAGTGACCACGTGGCGGTGTGTTCGACATCAACTCGTCGTGAGGACGTTCGAAGCGGTATTCATACTGGCGATCACGGGGAGACGAGCGGGACACGACGACACGGAACCGGCGGCTACTGGAAGCCGATCCGACCGCCGCCGGTGATCTGGTCGCGGGCACCGCCCTTGAACTCCTCCTCGACCTGCTCGTAGTAGCTCATCAGGTCGTCGGTGATGGTCGGGCGGACGGCCTCCATCGCGCGCCGGAAGTGGCGCATCTCGACCTCGTCGGCCTCGTTGTCCTCGCGCAGGGCCTCCATCGCGGCCTCGCGGCCGATCGACTCGAGGTCACTTCCGACGTAGCCGTCGGTTATCTCCGCGACCTCGCGCAGGCTCACGTCCGGCGCGAGCGGGGAGTCGCGGGTGTGGATCTTCAGGATCTGTTCGCGCCCGCCGACGCTCGGTTCGCCGACCATCACGAGGCGGTCGAACCGCCCCGACCGCAGGAGCGCGGGGTCGATCATGTCCGGACGGTTTGTCGCGCCGATGACCATCACGTCGCCCATCTCCTCCAGCCCGTCGAGTTCGGTCAGGAGCTGGTTGACCATCCGCTCGGAGACGTTGTTGCCCATCTCCTGCCCGCGCGAGGGGGCGAGCGAGTCGAGTTCGTCGAAGAAGATCACGGTCGGCGACACCTGTCGGGCCTTGCGGAACGTCTCGCGGATGGCCTTCTCGGACTCGCCGACCCACTTCGACAGGAGCTGTGGCCCCTTCACCGAGATGAAGTTGGCGTTCGTCTCGTTCGCCACCGCCTTCGCCATCAGCGTCTTGCCGGTGCCGGGCGGGCCGTACAGCAGGACGCCCTTCGGCGGCTCGATCCCCATCCGGCCGAACCGTCCGGGCTGCGAGAGCGGCCACTCGACTGCCTCCTCGACCTGCTGCTGTGCCGACTCCAGCCCGCCGACGTCGTCCCACGTGATCTTCGGAAGCTCGACGAGCACCTCCCGCATCGCGCTGGGCTCGACCTCGCCCAGCGCAGCCCGGAAGTCGTCTCGCTTGACGATCATCCGGTCGATGAGGCTCGGGGGGATGTCCTCCTCGTCGAGGTCGATCTCCGGGAGGTAGCGCCGGAGCGCCTTCATCGCGGCCTCTTTGGTCAGGCTCTCGATGTCGGCGCCGACGAAGCCGTGGGTCTCGTCGGCGAGCGTGTCGAGGGCGACGTCGTCCGAGAGCGGCATCCCGCGGGTGTGGATCTGGAGGATCTCCGTTCGCCCCACCTCGTCTGGAACGCCGATCTCGATCTCGCGGTCGAACCGGCCGGGGCGCCGGAGCGCCGGGTCGACCGAGTCGACGCGGTTCGTCGCGCCGATGACGATCACCTGGCCGCGGGCCTCGAGGCCGTCCATCATCGTCAGCAGCTGGGCGACGACCCGGCGCTCGACCTCGCCGGTGACGTCCTCGCGCTTCGGCGCGATCGAGTCGAGCTCGTCGATGAAGATGATCGACGGCGACTCGTCGCTCGCGTCCTCGAAGATCTCCCGGAGCTGCTGTTCGGACTCGCCGTAGTACTTCGAGATGATCTCCGGCCCGGCGATGGAGAAGAAACTCGCCGACGTCTCGTTCGCCACCGCCTTCGCGAGCAGGGTCTTGCCCGTCCCCGGCGGACCGTGGAGCAGGACGCCCTGTGGCGGCTCGATCCCCAGCTTCTTGAATATCTGCGGGTGCTTCATCGGGAGTTCGACCATCTCCCGGACGCGCTGGATCTCGCTCTGGAGGCCGCCGATGTCCTCGTATGTGATACCGCCGCCGGCCTTCTCGAAGCCGGAGATCGGCTCCTCGCGGAGTTCGACCTCGGTGTCCTCCGTGACGAGGCAGACGCCGTCGGGAGCAGTCTCGACGGCGATGAGCGGGATCGCCTGCCCCGGCGACCGCATGAACGGGTGGTTCGTCGAGGACATCACGGGGACGATGTCGCGCTCGACGACCGGCCGCTTGAGGATCTGCCGTTTGACCATCCCGGCGGCGTCGGAGCCGAACTGGACCGACGCCTCCTCCGGCGGCGCGAGGACGATCCGGTCTGCCTTGCGCTCCTCTGCCTTCCGGATCGTCACCCGCTCGCCGATCCCCACGTCCGCGTTCTGGCGCGTGAACCCGTCGATGCGGACGGTGTCGGTGTTCCAGTCCTGCCGGTCGGCGCGCCACACCTTCGCCGCGGTTGCGTTCGCGCCCTCGATCTCGATGATGTCGCCCGGCGAGAGCTTGAGATGCAGCAGCGTGTCGGGGTCGAGCCTGGCGATCCCCCGCCCCGAGTCGTTGGGGTAGGCTTTCGCCACTTCGAGTTGAACCTCGTTCATGATGGGGGTCGTCGTTCCGTGTTCGGTCGCCTCGCACCCCGCTTAAGCTCTTTGGCGGGAGCGGGCTCGGCGGTCCGTGTCACAGGATACCGTTCGGCTGTGGACGTAAATCGTCTCCGTTCCGTCGGCTTTTAGCCCCGACCGTCCACCGGCAGAGCATGGCCACCATCGCCTTCGACGGGCGGGCGGGTGCGGCGGGCGACATGGTACTCGGTGCGCTCCTCGGGGTCGGGGCCGACCGCGACGCCCTCGGCCCGGTCGAGGAGGTCCTCGACGTCGACTACTGCGTCGAGTCGGTCGACCGCGCCGGCGTCGCCACGACGCGGGTGACGGTCCGGCGCGACGGCAGGGTGCTGGAGGACGCCGGACCACGCCGCAGCTACGCCGAGGTGGTCGCCCTCGTCGAGTCGATGGACCTTCCGGCCGGCGTGAGCGCAGACGCGCTCGCGGCGTTCGAGCGTCTCGGCGAGGCGGAGGCGACGGTCCACGGCACCGACCTCGACGAGACACACTTCCACGAGGTCGGCGCGGACGACGCCGTCGCGGACGTCGTCGGGGCCGCCCTGCTGTTCGACGACGTCGGCGCCGACCGGGTCGTGACGACGCCGCTCGCGCCCGGCGGCGGCGCCGTCGAGACCAGCCACGGCGTCTACCCGGTGCCCGCGCCGGCTGTCGTCGAGCTCGCGGCGGGCGCGGACTGGACCCTCCGGGCGAGCGAGGGGAGCCGCGAGCTGCTCACCCCCACCGGCGCGGCGGTGCTGGCCCACCACGCGACGGGCGTCGACGCGCTCCCCGGGCTCCGGGTCGAGGCGCAGGGCTGGGGCGCGGGCGCCGCCAGCCCCGGCGACCGGCCGAACGCGCTCCGCGCCGTCGCCGGCGCGTCCGGCGGCAGCCTCCGGCGCGAGTCGATCACGGTGCTCGAGACGAACCTCGACGACGCGACACCCGAGATGCTCGGGAGCCTCCACGGACGGCTGCGCGAGGCCGGCGCGCGCGACGTGTCGGTGCTACCGGCGACGATGAAGAAGTCCAGACCGGGGCACCTCGTGAAGGTCGTCGTCCGCCCGGACGACGCAGACCGGGTGGCGCGGGCGCTGGCCGCGGAGACCGGGACACTCGGCGTGCGCGAACACGGCGCGGGACACCGGTGGGTGGCCGAGCGCCGGGTCGAGACGGTCGAGGTAGACGTCGACGGCGAGACGTTCGAGGTGGCGGTGAAGGTCGCGACCGACACCGACGGACGGCTCCTCGACGCGAGTGCCGAACACGAGGACGCCCTCACGGTGGCGCGCGCGGCCGAACTGCCGGTGCGGGAGGCGGCGCGCCGGGCGGAGGCGGCGTGGCGCGACGACCGGACGCGGTAACGGGCCCCGAACACCCGAGTTGGTTTTATACCTCTCGGAAATCGTCTCGTGTAACGAGAGAACCGTGTCCCGACACGACGACCCGCCGCCGCTCGAGGACGCGCTCGCGGCCACGAAACGGCGGGGGAGCGTGTCGCTCGTCGTCGGGAACGTGCCGCCGGAGGCCTACCGGCGCGTCTCCGAGCGGATGCTCGGCGACCCCTCGGCGGGCGTCGAGCGCCGCCGCCTGCTCGTCGTGCCGGACGCGGAGCGCGAGAGCGCGCTGGCGCGCCTGCGGGCGACGGGCCGGGCCGACCCCTCGTACGCCCGGGTCGTGACCACCGACGGGACCGCGCGAAGCGTCGTGGCAAACGGCA
>JAQCMY010000214.1 GCA_028274865.1 Haloferacaceae archaeon
TTCTGGAGCCGTTCGACGCGGTCCTCGTACTGGTCACGGAGCGTCTCCGTCGCCTCCTCGAGCGCCACGGCGCGGAATCGCTGCGGGCTCGAGTGCTGAATCTCGACGAGTCCCTGAGCCTCGAGCACCCGGATCGCGTCGTACACGCGGGTTCGTGGCACCTCCGTCAGCTCCCCGAGTCGCTTTGCCGTCCCGGTGTCGACGCGCGACAGCCCGACGAAACAGCGCGCCTCGTACTCCTTCAGCCCGAGCTGCTGGAGTACTTCGATCGCCTCTTGGATGTTGTCTGATGCGTCCATTGTGTCCCAACCGGCCTGCGCAGGCAGGCTTCGACCGCCAGCTAGCACACGAAGGAGGATAGTGGTTGTCACTCGAAGGGTCCCTGTCGCGATCGACGGGGGTCGTCGCCGTCGAACCGGCGACGACCCGACGAGAGCCCGCCCGTGCCCTGTTCACCCGGTATACTACAACAGATATATATTGGTGGCCTAATTCCCGAGAGTTGGCACGCGGCGCAGCGCTGTGTCCCAACCACGTCGCCGCTGCGTGCTGTCCCAGCCCCTCGTGGCTGGGTTCGAGACGGCCCGGTAGTCGCTGTCTCCGTCAGTACCTTCGTTCCCGTCTACCGGGCGGTAGTGTGAGCCACGCCGAAGCGCGACGGAGGGGTGCTGTCGCGGTGACCCGTCCGTCTCGGCTGCGAACTGGCCAGGGCGGGTCGGACCGCGAGAGAACCACGTTCACCCCGTGGTGTCGCGCCCCGCCCTCCCGTTCTCGGGAGGGGTGAGCGACCGTTCGAACGCCAGCAGGCCGACGACGAGGAGCAGACAGACGCCGACGAGCGCCGGCCAGAGCAGGACGTCGACGCCGTAGTCGAAGAACACCCCGCCGACGAGCGGGCCGACGCCGAACCCGACGCGCTTTGCCACCTCGAGCACCGAGAGGCCGGCGCCACGGCCCTCCGCGTCGGACAGGTCGCTCCCGAGCGCCGTCACCAGCGGCGAGTGGAGGTTCTCGCCAATCGTCCGCAGGACGAGGAAGACACCGACGAGGCCGACGCCGACGGCGACGGACGCCTCGTAGGCGACCAGAACGGCGACGAAGCTGGCGGCCCAGAAGCCCGCCGAGAGGACGAGCCCGCGGGTGCGGCGCCACGCCTCGACGGCAGAGACGGTCGGGAGCTGGAACAGGACGACCACGAGCGGGTTGAGCACGTACAGCGTCCCGAGTTCGGCAGAGGAGAGGCCGAGCTGGCCCGTCGCGAACGCGGGCACCGTCGAGCCCATCTGTGCGTACGCCACCGCGAAGACGACGTTGAGCCCCGCGAGCGCCAGGAGCCGGGGGCGCGAGACGGCGGCGCGCCAGTTCGCGAGCGTGCCACGGAGCGCGCCGTCCGTCCCGCCACGGAGCCGGGGGAGCGCAACGGCGAGGACGACGGCGACGAGGCCGCTCGTGACGCCGTCGACGACGAAGATACCCGTCCGAGCGGCGCCGTACAGCACGCCGCCGGCGACGAAGCCGGCGCCGAACCCGCCGTTGCTCACGACTTTCAGGAGGCCGAACACCCGGTCGCGCGCCGCCGACTCCGTCAGGTCCGCGAGCGCGGCCTGGCTCGCGGGGGTGTAGAGGCCGCCGGCGAATCCCGCCGCCGCCGCGACGACGACGAGGGCGGCCCCCGTCGTGACGAGCGCGTACGCCGACAGCGCGACCGCAGAGCCGGCCATGCTCGCCACCATCACCGGCTTGCGCCCGTAGCGGTCGGCGAGGACGCCGCCGGCGAGTGTCCCCGTCGCCAGCGCGAGGTTGTTCGCGAACAGCGCCGTCCCGACGACGGAGAACGGGATCGAGAGCGTCCGGTAGAAGTGGATCGTGAAGTACGGGTAGACGATACCGTTGCCGAGGACGTTGACGAACCGCGCGACGAGGACGACGTACACCGCCCGGTCGAAGCCGCGGTAGTCCGCCAGCAGGTCCACGAGGCCCACGACAGGACGCCGGGACGCGGCGAAAAGAGCACCGCGGTCCACGCCCGGACGGCCCGAGGGGACCATTCAAGTCCCCACATCCCGACGCCCGGACGAGACAGATGCCCACTATCGACGTCTCGCTACCGACCGATCTGGAGGCCGAGTTCGAGCGGGTGGCGAGCGAGGAGTTCGTCAACCGCGAGGAGGCCGCCGAAGAGCTACTGCGCCTCGGTATCGACGCCTACGAGGTCGAGCCGAGCGAACCGGAGGAGACCGACTTCGCGGAGGAGTACGCCGACGAGATGTTCGACACCGCCGAGGAGCCCGGCGAGCGGTTCGACGAGACCGGCGACCTCTGACCGGCCTCAGAGCAGGTCCGACACCGTCTCGACGACCGCTTCGGGCGTGTCACCGACCGGGACGCCCGCGTTCTCCAGCGCCTCGATCTTCGACGCCGCCGTGCCCGCGCCGCTCCCGGAGACGATGGCGCCGGCGTGGCCCATCCGCTTGCCCGGCGGAGCCGTCCGGCCGGCGACGAACCCGACCACCGGCGTGTCGACAGACTCGGCGACGTGGCGCGCCGCGCGCTCCTCGTCCTCGCCGCCGATCTCGCCACACATCACCACGACCTCGGTCTCCGGGTCGGCCTCGAACCGGTCCAGCGCGTCGACGAAGCTGGTTCCGATGACCGGGTCGCCGCCGATGCCGACTGCGGTCGTCTGGCCGACGCCGCGCTGGGTCATCGAGTCGACGATCTGGTAGGTGAGCGTGCCGGACCGCGACACCAGTCCGACCCTCCCCTCGGAGAAGATGGTGCCGGGCAGGATGCCGAGTTTCGCCTCGCCCGGCGTGATGACACCGGGGCAGTTCGGCCCGACCAGCGCGGTGTCTGTCTCGCCGAGACGGCGCTTGACACCCGCCATGTCCTGTGTCGGGACGCCCTCCGTGATGGCGACGACGAGGTCGAGGTCGGTGTCCAGCGCCTCGTACAGGGCGTCGGCGGCGAAGGCCGGCGGGACGAAGACGACGGAGGCGTCGGCGTCCGCCTCGCGGACTGCGCCGGCGACGGTGTCGTAGACGGGAACACCCGCGACGTCCTGGCCGCCCTTGCCCGGCACGGCGCCGGCGACGACGTTCGTGCCGTACTCGATCATCTGCTCCGCGTGGAACTGCCCCTCGCCGCCGGTGATACCCTGGACGACGACGCGGGTGTCCTCGTCGACGAAGGCGCTCACTCCGCCACCTCCGCAGCCGCGGCGACGGCGCGTTTCACCGCGCCCTCCAGCGTCTCCTCGACGGTCACGAGGTCGTCGTTCAGGATCGCCATCCCCTCCGCGGCGTTCGTGCCAGCGAGGCGGACGACGACGGGCTTTGGAACCCTCTCGAAGCCCGACAGCGCCTCGTTGATACCGCGTGCGACCTCGTCGCCGCGGGTGATGCCGCCGAAGATGTTGAACGCGACGCTGTCGACGTTGTCGTCGGCGAACACCAGGTCGAGCGCGTTCGAGACCCGCTCTGCCTTCGCGCCGCCGCCGATATCGAGGAAGTTCGCCGGCGCCCCGCCGTAGTGGTCGACCAGGTCGAGCGTCGTCATCACCAGCCCGGCGCCGTTGCCGACGATGCCGACTGAGCCGTCGAGACGGACGTAGTCGAAGCCGTACTCGTTCGCGCGCGCCTCGAGGTCGTCCGCGGCGGCCTCGTCGGCCAGTTCGGCGAGGTCTGGCTGACGAAAGAGCGCGTCGTCGTCGACGTTGAGCACCGCGTCGGCGGCGACGACCTCGCGGTCCTCGGTCACCATCAGCGGGTTTATCTCGGCGTCGGACCCGTCGCGCTCGTCCCAGACCCCGTAGAGCGTCCGGAGCACGCCCGCGGCGTCGCGTGCCACGTCGCGGTCGACGCCGGCGTCGTAGACGGCCTTCCGGGCCTGGTACGGGTGGAGGCCGTAGGCCGGGTCGACGTGTTCGCGGGCGATCGCCTCCGGCTCCTCGGCGGCGACCGCCTCGATGTTCACGCCGCCGCGGGTCGAGGCCATCACGACCGGCTGCCCGCGGCTCCGGTCCATCGTCACGCCGACGTACAGTTCGTCGACGAACTCGACCGCCGCCTCGACGAGGACGCGGTCGACGGTGTAGCCCTTGAGCTCCATCCCGAGGATACGGGCCGCCGTCTCCCGCGCCTCGTCGGGCGTGTGGACGAGTTCGATGCCGCCGGCCTTCCCGCGCCCGCCGACGTGGACCTGCGCCTTGATCGCAGCCGGGAGTCCGACCGCCTCGACAGCCGCGACGGCCTCGTCTGCGGTCGTCGCCAGCCGCGAGTCGGGTACGACGACACCGGCGTCGGCGAACACCTCCTTTGCCTGGTACTCGTGGAGCTTCATCGTCACCGTCGGGGACCGACGATTGCTTAAATCCCGCCGGTCCGGCGGCGGAGCCGCCCGGCGCCCGCGACGAGGACGCCCGCGAGCGCCGCGACCGACCCGTAGACGACCGGTGAGGCGACGACACAGGCGTTGCAGCCGTCCGAAACCGAGAGCCCGGGCGGGAGGAGCGCCACGCGGGCGACGGAGTAGACCGGCGTCTGGTCCGGACAGGCGACGTCCGTACAGCCGGCGATGGAACCGAAGGCCACGGCCCACAGCGCCGCGAGCGCGAGGCCGAGGACGCCGACGAGCGTCCCGACCCGGACGAGCGAGACGGACGACACGGCGGGTCGTCGGAACCGGCCGACGAGAGGCTGTCGGTCCAGAGCCGTTATACGCGCCCTCGCCGTCACCACTGTCCGTGCGTGCAGTCCGATACCACGACTACGGCGGACCGGAAGTACTGACCGTCGACGACACAGCGGCGCCGGAGCCACGACACGACGAGGTCGTCGTCGACGTCGCCGCGGCGGCGGTCAACCCCGTCGACACCTACTTTCGGTCCGGAGCGTACCGGGCCGCCGGCCTCCCGATGACGACGGGTGTCGACGGCGCCGGAAGCGTCGTCGCGGTCGGCGAGGGCGTCGACGGATACGCGGTCGGCGACCGGGTCGTCGCCACGGGGCTCTCGCGGAACCACCAGGGCGCCTGCGCGGAGCAGGTCGCCGTCCCGACCGACCGCCTCGCGGCCCTGCCCGGCGGCGCGGACACCCGTCAGGCCGGGGCGATGGGCGTCGTCGCCGTCACGGCCTACCGCGCGCTGGTCGACGACGGCGGCCTCGACCCCGCCGAGGACGTGTTGATCCACGGCGGGAGCGGCGGCGTCGGCCACGTCGCCGTCCAGATCGGCGCCGCGACGGGCGCGAACGTCGTCACGACCGCGGCGCCGGAGTACCACGGCGCGGTCGCCGGCCTCGGCGCCGACACGGCGCTCGACTACGGCCGTGACGACCTCGCCGACGCCGTTGCCGACGCGACCGACGGCGGTCCGGACGTCGTCCTGGACCACCGGCTCGACGACTACCTCTCGTTCGACGCCGAGGTCGCGGCGCAGGACGCCCGGATTATCGGCATCGGCGAGAACGACCACGCGGCGGGGTTCGAGGACGTCGGGCGCGTCCGTGCGAAGGACCTCACGCTCCGGTTCACCTCGATGTTCAACACGCCGTCGCTCGCACGGGTGCTCGACCGGTGTGCGAGGCTGCTCGCGGGCGACGACCTCCGGGTCGAGACCGCACGCGAGTACGGCCTCGACGAGGTCGCGGCGGCCCACCGCGCGGTGATGGACGAGTCGTTCCTCGGGAAGCTCGTCGTCGTGCCGTAGGCCGTAGCTTTATTTCGTCTACCGTCGAAAGCCGTGTATGCGATCGTCGAATCAGGTGAGTCTCGACACGACAGTCCCGTCGGCGGTGGAGTCGTCACAGGCGAAGCTCGTCTACCTCGCACTCGCCGCGGCGGGGCCCGCGACGACCGGCGACCTCGCCGCGATGCTCGACGAGACGAGGCTGGCGCTGCTGCCCGTCGTCGGGACGCTGGAGGAACGGGGGCTGGTCGTGCGCCGGCCGGACGGCTACGCGGCGGTCGGAGAACAGCGAGCGACACGTTGAAGCGACGCGACGGCCACCTGCGGGCGTGTCAGTCACACTCGACTTCGACGGACGGGCCGCGGTCGTGACGGGCGCGGCGGGTGCGCTCGGCGGCGCCGTCGCGGCGGCGTTCGTCGCCGCCGGTGCAGACGTCGTCGGCGTCGACGTGGTCGACCCCGGCGAGGCCGAGGTGCCCGGCCCGGTCGACTACCGACAGGCAGACCTGACCGACGAGCAGACCGTCGCGGCGCTGTTCGACGGCGTCGCCGACGACTACGGGCGGCTCGACGCGCTGGCGAACGTCGCCGGGACGTGGCGCGGCGGCGACCCCGTCCACGAGACGGCGGAGTCACAGTTCGACCTCCTGTTCGACGTCAACCTGCGGACGGCGTTTCTCGCCTCGAAACACGCGCTCCCGCGTCTCCGCGAGACCGAGGGCGCGGTCGTGTCGGTGGCGGCGCGCTCCGCGCTGTCCGGCGGGGCCGGCGACGCGCTCTACCGTGCCTCGAAGGCCGGGGTGAAGATACTCACCGAGTCGATCGCCGAGGAGAACCGCGGGGTCGTACGCGCGAACTGCGTCCTGCCGAGCGTCATCGACACCGGGATGAACCGCGAGATGATGCCCGACGCCGACTTCGGCGAGTGGGTCGACCCAGCCGACATCGCGACCGTGATCGCCTTTCTCTGCTCCGACGGCGCGGTGCCGACGAGCGGCGCCGCGGTACCGGTGTACGGCGAGGCGTAGCGCACCCGGAAACGCTTTCCCCGCCCCCGCCCGTCCACGCTCCATGGTCGGTGGTCCGCCGTGACGATGCGAGAGCGGATCGAAGAGCTCCGCGAGAGACGCGAGCGCGCCCGCCTCGGCGGCGGGCAGGACCGAATCGACGCCCAGCACGACCGGGGGAAGCGCACCGCCCGCGAACGGGTCGACTACCTGGTCGACGACGGGACGTTCACCGAGATCGACCGGTTCCGTACCCACCGGAACAGCAAGTTCGGCATGGACGAGACCCGGCCCCCGGGCGACGGCGTGGTGACGGGCTACGGCGACGTCAACGGCCGGACGACGTTCGTCTTCGCCCACGACTTCACCGTCTTCGGCGGGTCACTCGGCGAGGTGTTCGCCGAGAAGGTGACGAAGCTGATGGACCGGGCCGTCGAGGCTGGCGCCCCCGTCGTCGGGCTGAACGACAGCGCGGGCGCGCGAATTCAAGAGGGCGTCGCGTCGCTCGCGGGCTTCGGCGAGGTGTTCCGGCGCAACACCGAGGCGTCCGGCGTCGTGCCACAGATATCGGTCGTGATGGGTCCCTGCGCCGGCGGCGCCGTCTACTCGCCCGCACTCACCGACTTCACCGTCATGGTGGAGGACACCAGCCACATGTTCATCACCGGTCCGGACGTGATCGAGACGGTGACGGGCGAGCAGGTCGGATTCGAGGAGCTCGGCGGCGCGCGCACCCACGCCGGCACCTCCGGCGTCGCCCACGCCGCCGTGCCCGACGAGGAGTCGGCGCTCGACCGGGTGGCACTCCTGCTCTCGTACCTCCCGCAGAACAACGTCGAGGACCCGCCGCGGGTCGAGCCGTTCGACGACCCGGAGCGGGCGGACGAGGAGCTCGAGTCGATCGTCCCCGACGAGCCACAGAAGCCCTACGACATGACCGACGTGATCGGACGCGTCGTCGACGAGGAGTCGTTCACCCAGACACACGAGCGCTTCGCCGCCAACATCGTCTGCGGGTTCGGCCGCCTCGACGGCCACGCCGTCGGTGTCGTCGCGAACCAGCCCCGCGTGAACGCCGGGACGCTCGACATCGAGGCGTCGGAGAAGGCCGCGCGGTTCGTCCGCACCTGCGACGCGTTCAACGTCCCGATCCTCACCTTCGTCGACGTCCCCGGCTTCATGCCCGGCACCGACCAGGAACACGGGGGGATCATCCGCCACGGTGCGAAGCTGCTCTACGCCTACAGCGAGGCGACGGTGCCGCTCCTGACGGTGATCACCCGGAAGGCCTACGGCGGCGCCTACGACGTGATGGCCTCGAAACACCTCGGCGCCGACGTCAACTACGCGTGGCCGACGGCCGAAATCGCCGTGATGGGGCCACAGGGCGCGGTGAACGTCCTCTACGACGACGAACTCGACGAGGCAGACGACCCCGAGGCGCTCCGGGAGGAGCTGGTCGCCGAGTACCGCGAGGAGTTCGCCAACCCGTACACCGCCGCCGACAGAGGCTACGTCGACGACGTCATCGAGCCGACGGAGACGCGCCCGCGGCTGGTGCGCGACCTCGAGGTCCACCGCGGGAAGCGGGAGGACCGCCCCGACAAGAAACACGGGAACATCCCGCTGTGAGGCTCGAGTGCCCGTCGGACCCGGACGACGACGAGGCAGCCGCGGCGGTCGCCGCCGTCCACGCCCACCTGCGGGCAGAGCGTGCCGCGGCTGCCGCGTCGGAGAGGACGGGAGAGACGTGGGACGGCGAGCGGTGGGCGTTCGCCGGTCGGACAGAGGCGCTCCGGGGCCGGACGGTCAGGGTGCCAGACGGCGCACCGACGGACCGGTGGACCGCGGCGGGACGGACGGACCGGTTCTAGGCTTCGGCGGCGGCGCCGGCCTTCTTACGCGTGATGTAGCCCGCGATCCGGTTGCGAACCGGCTTCGACTCGACGTTCGTCAGCTCCGAGACGTTCTCCTTGTTCGTCTCGAAGTCGGTGTTGAACGCCTTCGGATACCGCTCCAACAGCAGCGTCCCGAGCTGCTTGACGTACTTCGGCTTGATCGCCATACCTGCTACTCCCGCCGGTCGACACTAATGCGTTCCGCTCCCCGCCGAGGACGGCGTTCGCGGGGTCAGCCGTCGTCGCGGCGCTCGCGCCACGCCGGGTGCTCGTCGACGCGTGCGAACGCCTCGCGAACCCGCGGGCCGCCACAGGAGTCGACGACAGCCGCGAAGTGTTCGAGCCGGTCGAGCGCCGCCGCGGTGTCGTACGCGTCGACGTCCAGCCGCGACACGTCGACGGTAGCCTCGACGACGGCCGCGAACCCCCGGTCGACGGTCGGGACGCATCGCTCGCGCACCTCGGACTCGACCGGGACGAGCGTCCACCGCTCGCGCCGGGTTCCGTCGACACGCTCCGCAGACGTGCGCTCGACCGTGACCCGCACCCACGCCGCGGCGGCGTCGAGCACCGGCGTCTCGGACTCGCGAACGGAGAGCGCCGCGTCGACGAAGTCGCGGGGGTCGGTGACGAACTGGACGACGCCGCCCCCCTCGCGCTCGAAGTTCCGTCGGGTCCGGGTGTTTCCCCACGTGACGGCGGTGACGGGGTCGGCCCCGGCGAAGTCGTCGCCCGCCGCCGCGTCCGCCGGCGCGTGGAGGCCGAGCGCCGCGACGTTCCACAGGTCGTTCGGCCCGAGCGTCGTCACCACGCTCTCGGTCACGCCCCCCCACGCGACCGGCCAGTCCGCGCTCACACCGGAAGCCCCCGCTCGAGCGCGACGAACGCCGACGCGGCGGTCAGGTCAGCCGTCGTGCCGGGGTTGACCCCCCGCTCTCGCAGGTCGGCGGCGAGACGCTCCGCGTCGTCGAGGCCGGCGCAGCCGGCGGCCCGGTCGCGCACGTCGCGGGCGACCGGCGCCCCGTGTTCTGTCGCCACGAGCGTATCGGGGCGGTCGCCGAGCAGCCGGAGAAACGCTCGGGCGACGCGGTCGGGTGCCGGCCCGCTGTCGGCACGCAGGCGCGCCGCCTCGCGGAACGCCCGCGGGACGCCACGGACGAGTTCGGCGGCGTTGCCGTCGTGTGGCGCGGACCGCCGGAGGACGTCGTCGAGCGTCAGGCCCCGCTCTGCCGCTGCCTCGCCCGCCGCGGCGCCGCGGCGGGCGTCGAGGGCCGACAGGTCCGGCGGCGGGTCGCCGACTGCGACGTCGACGTGTTCGAACGCCTCGAAGAAGGCCCGGGCGTCCGCGACGGTCGTCGACTCGACGACCCGTTCGGCGCGCTCGCGTGTCAGCGCCCCCGTCGCGGCGGTCCGGACGAGCGGGCAGAGCACCAGGAGACAGCCGAACTGCGTGTTGCCGCCGTCCTGCTGTGCCATCCCCTCGACTGCGCGCTCGAACGCCCGACCGACGCCGGGACCGTCTGGGGCTGCCGCCGCCGACAGCCCCGGGCGCGACCCGACGGCGCCGGCGAGGAACTGCTCGAACCGCAGCGTCGCGAAGTCGTGTGCCCGGTCGACGTTCCCGGGCTTCGGGGTTCCCGACACCTCGAGGAGGAGCGCGAGCTCGGCGTGGTCGACCGCGGAGAACCCGGGACGCGGGCCGTCGCTCACGGCGAACCTCCGGACGAGCGGTGAGCAGGGAACGGCGTGACCGGGGTCACGGTGCTGCCCCGGGCCGGACCGCCCGTGCCACCCGCGCCAGCACGTCCGGGTCCGTCGTCGGTCGGCCGACGCTCACCGCGTCGGCGCCGCGGGCGAGGTAGCGCCGCGCGGTCTCCCGGTCCCGGACGCCGTTGTTGCCGACGACGGACAGCGCCGGAGCCGCCTCGCTCGCCCGACGGACGCTCTCGGGCGTGTCCATCGCGTCGACGTGGAGGACGTCGGCGCCGGCTTCGCTCGCGGCGCGTGCGACGGGCCGGAGGTCGGTCACCTCGGCCCGCACCTTCACGCTGACCCGCGGCGCGGCCCGGGCGGCGGCGACCTGCGCGCGGAGCCGGTCGGTGTCGCGCAGGAGCGACTCGCCGGCACCGGCGGCACACATCTCGGCCTGTCGGCAGTGGGCGTTCACCTCGAGGACCGCGCCGTGGGCGGCACAGAGGTCGGCGGCGGCGTCGAGGGCGTCGGCGGCGCTCGCCCTGACGTTCAGCCCCGGCCGGACGGGCGCGTCGGCGAGCGCCGCGAGCTGTGTCCGCGCCCACGCCAGCGGGTCGGCGGGCAGGAACTCCTCTCGGTCGCGGGCGACCATCGTGCGCGCCGCAGCGCGGGTCGGGCCGTCGAGCGCGAGCCCGCCGAGAACCGCGTGGTCGACGTGGGGCGCCGCGCGGCGGGCCCACCCGGCGTCGGCGGCGCCGGAGAGGCTGGCGGCCCACATCACCGCACCGCCGCCCCGGCGCCGGCGAGGGCGTCGAGCGCCGCCCGCGTCACGCGCTCGGCGTCCGTCGGGCCGTCGATTCGGGTGTCCGTGCGGACGACCGGCCGGTCGAGCTCCGTCGGGTCGTCGTCGTCGAGGACGAACGCGTCGGCCCACGGGTAGGCCGCCGCGACGCCGGCTGTCGACGGCTCGCAGCCGGTGCCGCGCATCAGGGCCGGCGCCGGACCGGAGAACGCCTCGCGGCCGACGAACGGCGAGACGGCGACGACCGGCGTCGCGTCGAGCGCCTCGCGGATCCCGTCCAGCGCGACCATCGGTCCGACGCTGGTCACCGGGTTCGACGGCCCCACGACGACGGGCGCCGACAGCGCCTCGCGGACGGCGGGCGTGGTCGTCGCACGGGCGGCGCCGCGGAACTCGACGCCCTCGACCGACGGCTCGCCCCGGCGTGCGACCCAGAACGCCTGGAAGTGCATCGCTCCCTCGTCGGTGTGGACGAGGGTGGCGACGGGGTCGTCGCTCATCGGCAGGAGCGAGACGTCGAGGCCGAACGCGTCGGCGAGCGCCCGGGTCACCTCGGTGAGCGTGTGCCCCTCGTCCAGCAGACCCGTCCGCGTGATGTGGACGGCCCGGTCGCGGTCGCCGATCTCCATGAACTCCGCGACGCCGGAGAACCGGCGGTGGCGGGCGATCCGCCGCCCCTCGGTCTGGGCCGCCGACGGGAGGTAGCGCGGCCCCGGTTCGAGGCCGACGTCGGCGGCGAGCTCCTGGAGGCGGTCGTGGGTCGCGGTCGTGTCGCCGGCGATCCCCCACCACCGCTCGCGGTCTAACACGCCGCCGCCGTCGAACAGCACCGTGTCGAGGTCGGGACAGACGAGGTGGCCGCCGAGCTCGACGTCGTCGCCCGTGTTGCCGACGACGGCGACACGGGCGGGGTCGAGCAGGCGGCGGACGCCGGCGAGGAGCTTCGGCGTCCCGGTCCCGCCGGCGAGGAGCGCGATGTCTGGCACAGCCGGGCGAGGGCGGCGGCGGGCTAAAACCCTCGCCCGGGCCCAAACGGTTTAGCACACGAGGCGACCACCACGCGCATGCTCACAGTAAAGGACAGCGTCCACGACCACGTCGAAGTGTCCGGCGTCGCCGCCGGCCTGCTCGACACCCCGACTGTCCAGCGCCTGCGGCGGGTGCGACAGCTCGGCACCGTCTCCTACGTCTACCCCTCGGCGAACCACACCCGGTTCGAGCACAGCCTGGGCGTCTACCACCTCGCCTCGCGCGCGCTCGACAGCCTCGGCGTCGCCGGGGCCCGGGCAGAGCGCGTCGAGGCCGCGGCGCTCCTCCACGACGTCGGCCACGGTCCGTACAGCCACAACGTCGAGGACGTGATCCACCGCACGACCGGCCACTACCACGACGACGTGGCCGACCTGCTGGCCGAGGGCGAGGTGGGCGAGACCCTGCGCGACCACGGTCTCGACCCGGCGCGGGTCGCCCGGCTCGTCGACGGACAGGGGAAGTACGGCCAGCTCGTGTCGGGCGAGCTCGACGTCGACCGGATGGACTACCTGGTGCGCGACGCCCACCACACGGGGGTGCCGTACGGCACGATCGACCCCGGGCGCCTCATCCGCGAGCTCCGGTACGTCGACGGCGAGCTGGTGCTGGCCGAGGGGAACGTCCAGAGCGCCGAGTCGCTCCTGCTCGCCCGCGCGCTGATGAACCCGACCGTCTACAGCCACCACGCGGCCAGAGTCGCGAAGGCGATGCTCCGGCAGGCAGCCGAGCGGCTCGTAGACGACGGCCTGGACCCGGCGGGGCTGCGCCGGATGGACGACGCCGAGCTCCGGGTGCGGCTCCGCGAGCACGAGGCGACCGCGGAGACGGCGCGGCGCCTCGACGAGCGCCGGCTGTTCAAGCGGGCGGTGTGGGCCGAGATGGACGGCGTGCCCGAGGCGGTTCGTGACGCCGACGCCGGGCGCCTGCGGGCGGCAGAGCGGGCGGTGGCCGACCGCGCCGGCGTCGCGCCCGAGCGGGTCGTGCTGGACGTACCGCCAGCCCCGTCGATGCGGGAGTCACGAACCCGTGTCGTGGTCAACGGCGAGACCCGCCGGCTGGACCGGCAGTCGCCGCTCGTCGACGCCCTCCGTGCGGCGGGGCGCGAGCAGTGGCGCCTCGGCGTCTACGCCCCCGCCGATTCGACGGACGCCGTCGGCGCCGCCGCCGTCAGGGAGCTCGGTCTCGACATCGACGGCGCGCTGGTTCGCGAGACGCGGACCGGCCTCCAGGGACGCCTCGACGACTTCGAGAGCGCCGGCCCGTGACGGGCCGGGACGTTCGACCGCTCCGACCGCGACGGGTGAGCCGATGAGCGACCGACGGGTGCTGGAGGGGACGATTCTCGAGGGCGAGTCGTTCGACCCGGTCGAGGGGCGCGTCGTCGTCGAGGACGACCGGGTCACGGCCGTCGAGGCCGCGCCGACCGACTCGACGGCCCTGATCCTCCCGGCGTTCGTCAACGCCCACACCCACCTCGGCGACTCGGCGGCGAAGGAGGCCGGCGAGGGGCTCGACCTGGACGCCCTCGTCGCGCCGCCGGGAGGGCTGAAACACCGCCTCCTCCGGCGTGCCGACGCCGACACCCTCGTCACGGGGATGGTCCGTTCCCTGCGGTACATGGAGTCGACCGGGACTGGCGCGTTCGTCGACTTCCGCGAGGGCGGTGTCGAGGGCGTCCGTCACCTCCGCCGGGCAGTCGACGAGGCGGGGACGGGGCTGGACGCGACGGTGCTGGCGCGCGGGAGCGCCGACGCGATGGCAGCCGGCGACGGAGTCGGAGCGAGCGGCGCCCGCGACGCCGACTACGAGTCGCTGCGGCGGGCCGCCCGGGAGGCCGGCGTGCCGTTCGGCATCCACGCCGGCGAGCGCGACGCGGCGGACGTCAACCCCGCGATGGACCTCGAGCCGGACCACCTCGTCCACATGGTTCACCTCCAGGACGTCCACCTCGACAGGCTGGCCGAGCGCGAGACGCCCGTGGTCGTCTGCCCGCGCTCGAACCTCGTCACCGGCGTCGGTCTGCCGGACCTCGCGGCGCTCCGCGAGCGCACCACCGTCGCGCTCGGAACGGACAACGCCTTTCTCAACGCCCCGTCGGTGTTCCGCGAGATGGAGTTCACGGCGAAGCTGTTCGACGTGAGCGCGCGCGAGGTGCTGGCGATGGCGACACGGGCGGGCGCCGAGGTGGCGGGCCTCGACTGCGGGGTCGTCGAACCCGGCCGCGAGGCCCGGCT
>JAQCMY010000221.1 GCA_028274865.1 Haloferacaceae archaeon
CGGCCCTGTTTCTCGTCGTCATCGCCCTCGTGTTCTTCGAGTCCGGCCCGGCCCGGCTGTTCGTCCTCTTTCTCGCCGCGTTCGAGCTGGTCGTGACGCCGCAGCTGATGAAGATGGGGTGAACAGCCGCTCCACCGCGCCCTCGTCGCGGGACTCGCGCGGCGCCGTCTCGGTGTGCTCACCGTGTCGCGGGCGCGCTCGTCATCGACGGTGTCCGTGACGTCGCAGGCGACGTCGTGGCCGTCGGACGCCGCCGCCTCCTCGCGGGTGTGTCCTGCCCCCCGCGTCCGGGCGACACCGTTCACCGCCACCGGGTGCCCGACACGGGCGGCGTCGCCGGCGAGCCGCCCGTCGTCGAGGAGCCCGTCACAGCCGTCTGTACGGCTCGGTCCGGTCGACAGCGGCGGGCGCAGACCCTACGGGCCTCCAAAGGGCTAACTCCCGACCCGTTCACCGCTCTGCGTGGAGCTCTACGACCTGACGCTGCGCGAGGGCGACCAGATGCCCGACCGCTCGTACGACGCCGACGCGAAGGTCGAGGCCGCGCTGGCGCTCGACCGTCTCGGAGTCGCCGGGGTTCAGGCCGGCTTTCCGGCCACGGGCGAGACGGACCGCGAGACGCTCCGGCGCCTCGACGGGCGCCTCGACGCGGCCGTGACGGGACTCGCCCGCGCCGTCCGGAGCGACGTCGACAGCGTGGTCGACGCGGGCGCAGACGGCGTCGACGTGTTCACCTACCTCTCGGACCGCCAGCTCAGACACGTCGTCGATAAGTCCCGCGACGAGATGCTCGAGGCCACCCGCGACGCCGTCGACTACGCCCGCGACCGTGGGCTGGACGTCCAGGTGAGCCTCGTCGACTCGTTCCGGACCGACCTCGCGGTCCAGACCGACGCCCTGGAGCGGTTCGCTGACGTGCCGGTCGTCAACCTCCCGGACTCTGTGGGAGCGACGACGCCGGCGACGGTCGCCGAGCGGCTGGGCGCGCTCGACGAGCGGGTCGACCTCTCGCGGGTCGGCGTCCACTTTCACGACGACCTGGGCTGTGCGGCGGCGAACACGCTCGTCGCGAAGGAACACGGCGTCGCGAAGGCCGACGTCGCCGTCGCCGCCCTCGGCGAGCGCGCGGGCAACACGCCGCTCGAACAGGTCGTCGCCGGGAGCGCGAGCGACCGCGGCGACGAGATGGGTCTCGCCGTCGAGCGGCTGATCCCGGTCTGTCGAGACGTACTCTCCGCGCTCGACGAGACGGTCGACCCCCGGACGCCGGTACTCGGCGAGGAGCCGGTCACCCACGAGTCGGGCATCCACACGACGGCGATGCTGGCGGAGCCGAGCGCGTTCGAGCCGTTCGACCCCGCGGACTTCGGCGGGCGGCGGCGCCTGCTGTTCGGCGCGAAGAGCGGCCGGGGCGCGGCGACGCGCCTGCTGGAGCGGGCGGGGATGACACCGACCGACGACCGGGTCGAGCGGGCGCTCGACCTGCTCGCGTCGGCCGGCCCGCTGGAGACGACGGAGGCCGTCGCGCTGCTCGCCGAACGGGTGGACGAGGAGTAGCGCCCGCCGGCGTCTGCCGGAGCCGGCGTGTCAGTCTCGCCGCGACTCCGGCGACAGCCCCGCCGCCCCGGCTGCGAGCAGACGACGCCCGTCGCCGGCACCACGTGCCGCGAGCGGGTCGGGCCTCTCGGAGCCGGCCACGCGTCGACGACGGCCAGCGCGTCGCGAGCGGGCGAGCGGGGCGGTCCGGCACACGAGTCCGGTCCCGACGGGTCGGGGCGGTCAGCCGGGTGTTCCGCGCCCCGTGTCGGTCGGCTGGCCGGCGCGACGGCTGCCGAGCGGCGGCGGGGCCTCGTCGAGGTCGTCCGGGAAGCCGAACGCCGGCACGAGGACGTCGAACGCCGGCGAGACGGTCACCCGTCCCGGCCCGTCGGTGACGGCGTCTGCCTCGGGGTCGTAGCTCACCGGGTCGTCGACGCGGAGCGCCGGCGGGCCGGCGACGCCGAGCACCCGCGGCGGGTCGTAGTGGAGCGCGGTCCCGCCGGCGATGTACAGCGTCGTCCGGCCGTGGTCGAGGACGACGACGCCGTCGGGGTCGTCGTCGGCCCGCCGGACGGCACGGTAGAGCGCAGCCGGCGACCACGGCTCGACCGCCGGGAGGTCCTCACGGTCGGTGACGTGGTAGCTGTGCCGGGAGTGGGGGTCGAGTAGGTCGCTGTCGGGTGGTGTCACGGTCGACGGGTGGCGCGGGCCGCTGTTCGGCGTCGGCTGTTCTGCTGCGGGCGGGGGCTCGCCTACGCCGCTGCCTCGGCCGCGTCGAGTACCTCCGCGTAGTCCGGCTCCTCCGGCGGCTCGTCGGCGACCCAGGTGTACGTGACCGTCCCGTCCTCGTCGAGGACGAACACGGCGCGGTTGGCGACGCCGTGGAGACCGATGCTGCCAACGTCGATGCGGAGGTCGTAGTCCTCGATCGCGGTCCGGCCGGTGTCGCTGACGATGTCGAAC
>JAQCMY010000224.1 GCA_028274865.1 Haloferacaceae archaeon
GGGATGACGCTCATCCACGCGCTCGTCTCCCGAGAGGAGTTCATGCACGGCGAGTGGTCCGTCGGGCTCGTGAACTCGCTGTCCCGTCTGAAACTCGCGGGCATCGACGCGCTCTACGACGCCCTCGACGACCCGAGCGGTAGCCAGGACCGCTTGCGGGTGCTCCACGACGCGTGGCTCGCCGCCCAGTCCGTCGAGGCGGCCGTCGAACCGTTCCAGGAAGCCGTCGACAAGCTCCAGATACTCTCGGTCGTGTACGACGACGCGGAGTTCCCCACGAAGATACAGGAGACCTTCGACGCCGTATATGGCGACGAGTACGACGCCGACAAGATACACAAGCGCTTGCTCTCGGAGATCGAGACTCAGACCGCCATCGCTCGCGGCGCCGCTTACGCCGAGAATGACGGGTCGCTCTACGTCAACCCGCTGTACTATCACGCGCTCATTCACGCGACTGGCACCGACGGCGAGGACAGCGACGCGAGCGGCGCGTCGCGCGAACTCAACCGGCTCTCCGAACGGCGGAGCGTCGCCGAGACCGTCGCGCAGGTCACGCTTGATGTTCCCTACCCCATCGCGCCGCTCGGCCCGGACGCCCCTGTGGACTCGCTTCGCGTCGACGGCCTCGACGTCGACCCCATCGACCCCGCCGATCTTGAGGACGAATATTTGGTTGCGGACGCGGACATCGACGAGTACCTGCTCGCGCACGCCAGCGACATCGAGGACGAGGCTGTCCAATCGGCGCTCGCGACCGACGTGGACGGCTACGCCGACACGTGGCTCGATCACGTGTTCGTGCGGACGCTCAAGGCGCTCGACGCGCTCGACGGGGAGATCGACGAGCGCATGCACGAGCTCGACGCGGACGACCTCCGCCAGCGATTGAGCGAGCGCGTGCACGACGTCGACATCGACGCGGCGGAGACGATGCTCGACCGGCCGACGCCGCTCCTCGAGGTCCCAGCGGATGCGACAACGGATGTTCCCGACCAGGACCTCATTGGCGTCGAGAAGGAGCCACTCCCGAAGGTCCTCATCGAGGCGTTCGAACAGCACGGGTCGTTCGGCGCCGTCGTCTTCCAGCCGACCAGCGAGGAGACCAAACGCCAGCTCAACTACCACGCCGTCGAAGTCGACGGCGTCGCTGACGACCCGGACGTCCCCGAGGGTGTCGACAGCTACCAGGCGCTCTGGGAGCACTACTTCGTCGGGAAGGAACTCCTCAACACGCTGTTCATCCGCCGCGACGAGTACGAGGAGCGCGTCCGCGAGGCGTTCCGCGATGCCTTCACGGACAAGCACGCGCTCAAGGCCGCGCTCGAATTCGTGGACTACGATAGCGTCGAGCTATCCGAGACCGCTGCCGACGATGACGCGACGGCCGCGCTCGGCCCGGACTCCGGGCTCGCCAACGTGAGCGAGACCGCCATCTACGATGATATCGACGCAAAACTCGAGGACGCGGATCTCGGCTCGGACGACGAGGCGACGGACGATGCGGCGACGGACGACGGAGACGACGTCGACCCGGAGGTGGACCGCATGAACCGGGTCCTCGACGAGTACTCGCTCGACGAGCTGCGGACGGCCGCGGACCAACTCGACGAGGTCGAACCGGTCCCGCTCGACGTCGACACCTTCGAGGACGTCGAGTGCCCGCTGTGTGCGATCATCGCCGACCCCTGCGGCGGCGACGCCTGCGTCACCGCCGATGTCCGCGCGTCCTACGACGCGCACCTCCCCGCACTCCTCGACGAATACCTCCGGCTCGAACGCGCCGCATTAAAGTGAGCGTCTCCGATTCGATTCGCTGGGACGGTTTCAGCTCCCGTCGAGCAGTCGCGTCCCGATGCGTCGCGGCAGCCCCTCCTCCTCGACGCGCTTGATGACGCGGTCGACGTCGTATTCGACGCGCCGGAGCTCCACGGTGGCTTCCTCGACGTCCAGCACCGCGTACGCCGCGTCCGGGTCGCCGTCGCGGGGTTGGCCGACGCTCCCCGGGTTCACGATGAGCTTCCCATCGACTTTGGCGCGATGCTGGAGGTGCGTGTGTCCGAGCACGAGGCCGTCGTGGTCGTCGAGGTATGGTCGCATCTCCGGGAACGCACGGGGCCGTACGTACCGCCCGAGCTGGTCCGGGTCCGGGTGACTGTGCACGAGGCGGACCCGGCCGCGAGCGATGGTCGTCCGCGGCGGTAATTCTGCGAGCCATTCGCGTTGCTCGTCGGAGAGCTCGCGTTTCGCGTACTCGAGGCCTCGCATCGCCATGTCGTTGTGACTGTACTCCGCGGGCGTCTCCACCGTCCGGTCGTGATTCCCCTGGACGACCACCGAGCACGTCTCGCGGACGCGCTCGACGCACTCGCTCGGCCACGGCCCGTACCCGACGACGTCCCCGGCACACACCGTCGCGTCCAGCGCGTCGTCGTCGATATCGTCGAGCACCGCCTCGAGGGCCGGGCGGTTTCCATGGACATCCGAGAGCAACGCAATTCGCATACGCACCTTCTCGACCCCCCGCAAGTAAACCACGTGGCACGGCTACACGTCGTGTACCGCCGCACTCCTCAATCCGTCGCTGCTGCAGTCGCGTTCTCACCGGTCTTGCCCGATTCATCGTCGTTAGCGTCCGTCTCCACAGAGGTCCCCTCTGGTTCGGGCGCCTCACTGATGTCGTCGTTCCGGCCGTGAACGAACTCGTCAAACTCCTCGTCCTCGTCCGTCTCGAACAGTTCGGCTAGCGTCGGGACCGGGTCGTCGCCACCCGCGGCCGCCACCATGTCATCGACGCACGATTCGACGTCACTCAACTCGTGCGACCCCCACTCGTCGAGGGTTTCGGGCTCCGATGGCGGGTCGAACTCGACCGGGGGAGTACCGAAGTGACGTGGCAGCCCCTTGTCGACCGGTTTGTCGATGACCGCGGGGAGAGTGTGCGGATCGATGTCGAATCCCTCGATCGACGTGTCCGAGCGCTTCGCGAGCGCGAGTTGATTGAGGAATACCTCCGTATGCATCGCTTCGAGTAATTTCGAGCGCGCGACCGCGGTCCGCTTAAGGACGGTCGTCAGCTCCGCGCGAACGATGGCGAGTTCGTGCCCCTCGACGCGGCCGGCCTTGTCCATGGCCGACCGGTAGCGGTCGCGAAGCGAATCGAGTTGCTCGCGGCGGTCGTTCTTCAGTCGTTCGGCCTTCCTGATTGGCAGCTGGAGCTCCAGCTCGTCGAGGTCGGTGAGGTCGTTGGTCCCTTCGGGGTCGTCCAGCAGCCACGTCTTCGCATTCGGGAGTATCCGTGCGAGCATACTAGTCGTTCCAGTTCCTCGAGTGAACATGAACCACGACACCGAGGTACCGATTGTGTAACTCACCGCCAGCACCTATCCGAGGGTGCGCCGTCAGATTCCGAGTATGCGCGTTCTCGTCTGTAACGACCTCCACCTGAAGCCCGCTGGGAGCGACTACGACCTCGACGCCATCGAGGCTCCCGGAGACGTCGATGCCGTGTTCGTGGCGGGCGATCTCACGCACCGAGACGGCGAGGACGACGTGGCGCTCGCGCGCCGGTTCGTCGAGCGGTTCGCGCCGGATACCCCGGTCGTGTACGTGCCGGGGAATCACGACCACGCGCCGATGCCCGAGCGCGTCGTCGACGGTCTCGCGGGCGCGACCAGCGGCCACGAACTCGCCCGCGAGTGCGACGCGGGGACGGTCGTCGGCTGGGGCTGCGAGCGCCGGTCGCTCGACCCCGTCCTCGACCAGACCGCGTTCGAGTCGCTCGACCCGCGGACGGCGCCGCGCGGCGAGCGCCGGTACGCGGCCGACGAGACCGCCGACCGCATCGAGGGCGCGCTCCGCGACGTCGTCACCGACGAGGCGACCGCGTCCGACGCCGCCGACGCGCTCGATATCGCGGCTGAGAACGAGGGCGCGTTCCTGCGGAGCGTCGACGCCGTCCAGGCCACCTACGACCACCTCGTCGACCTCCTCGATGGCCGCGAGGACGTCGTGCTCGTCACGCACCTGTCGCCGTTCAACACCTCCTTCGACCGCCACCACTCGACGGGCACGCGCGAGACCGACCTCGAGGGGCTCCACACCGGCTGTATCGCGCTCAAACTCGTCGCGCAGACCCAGGGCGTCTTCGCGACCGTCAGCGGGCACTCCCACGACTTCGGGTACGACATCGGCGACGGAGGCACGCCGCACATGCTCAACCTCGGGTTCCGCGGACTCGGCGTCCTCGACATCGATCCCGCCGCAGGCACGTTCTCGTTCACCGACGCCAACCCGTGCTGACCACCGCGCCGACGCGAAGCCAGACCGACCGCGGTCGGCGGCTCGTCTCGAACCAGCCTGTAGCGACCGCTACCGGCGGACTCGCGAGCTACAGGAGTCGTACCTGAACGCTCGACCCATATTGATACCGGGCGAAGCATCGAGTGCAATGGGAAAACGGAAGGTAACGACGTACACGAAGGTCGTCATCGAGAAGGGGTCGACGGACTGGGTCGTCGAGTGCCAGCACTGTCGGGGGAGCGGCCAGAAGTACCCCGGGTACAGCAACACGCACAGCAAGTCCAAGTACGAGTGCCCGACTTGCGGCGGGAAGGGCGCGAACCGCATCTCGGTCGGCAGCGGCGAGGGCCTGTTCAAGTGCCAGCACTGTCGGGCGAGCGGCCAGAAGTACCCCGGATACAGCAGCACGCACAGCAAGCGCGAGTACCAGTGCCCGACGTGTAGCGGGCACGGCGTGCTCGCGCTCGCCACCGGCCGCCTCGAGTGCGGGAACTGCGACGGCACCGGCCAGAAGTACCCCGGGTACAGCAAGACGCACAGCAAACGTAAGCACCGCTGCAACACGCGCAACGGCGCCGGCTCCAACAAGATCTGACGGCGCACCCTCGAACTCCCTTTCTCGTCACGAGATCGCTCGACAGCCCACAGGGTTCTCCGGCGAGGGTCACGTATTGCGGTCGGTTCCACTTTCTGTAGGTCCGGGGAGTGGTTTTCCGGGACGGCCGATGGCGTCTGGTGTATGTCGAATCCGATTATCGAAGTGAGTGGTCGTGCACGCAAGGACGTCGACGCGGAGTCGTACCGACTGGAGTTCGAGATCGAGGCCGAAGCCGAGCGGCCGAACGATGCGCGGGCTCGCGCCAGTGATCGGCAGCGGACGGCCACGGACGCCATCGAGGCGGTCTCCGAAGCAGTGACGATGGACTTGCGGACGGGGTTCGTCGGGGAATCCGCGAGCGTCTTCGGCTGCGAGGCGGATGCGGGGTTCGTAGCGCGGCGGACGGTCGAGGTGCGGTGTCCGACCGAAGACGTGGAGGACGTCGTCGCCGCTGGCGTCCAGTCGGGGGCGCTCCTCGAGGACCTCGACCCGGTGGTGTCGGGGAGGACCAGGGACGCGGTGCGCGGGGACCTGCTCGCGGTGGCGACCGATCGTGCTCGCGAGGACGCCGAGCGGACCGCGGCGGCGGCCGGCCACGAGGTCGTCGGCTTGGAGTCCCTGGAGACCCGCGACCCCGGACCGTTCGACACGTTCGGCGCCGAGGACGACATCTTCGACGGCGACCTCGAGGATGCCGGCGTCGTCGAGGTCGGCGTCGCCGTGGACGCGACGTACCTCATCGAGCCGACGGAGGCGGACCCGTGACGCCGGACGCTCCCGAGCGCCGAATTCGGCACTTGAATGCGTCGTTCGGTCGCGCCCGTAACGACCCGCCCGAGTGGCCGGCCCCCGTCGGGTCGAACGGGCCGTCGCGTCGACGGCTCGAGCATCCATGAGTTTCGAGTATCCTTTCCACGACCGGCACGGCTATCCGCTCCCGCGAGCGAGCACCGACACCGACGCGCGCGCCGAGGTCAGTCCCGGCCTGAACGCGCTCAGCGTCCCGCCGCGCGTCCACGACGCGCTCGAAGGCGCGATAGGCGTCCTCCAGTTCCCCGTCGTGTTCGCGGGGCATCGGTCGCGGACCGCGGCCGGTGCCGCGTTCCGCCTCCACAAGCGCGCGCTCGGGCGGACCGTGCGGGCCATGATCGATGGCGACGACCCGCTCGAGGCGGGAGCGCGTCGCGTCCGCGGGCACGACCGCGCGCTCACCGCCCTCCAGGACAACTTCGGGACGGTCACTCGCGCCGGCCTCCACGCGTTCCTCTCGTGGCTCGCTGAAGACGAGGCGTACGTCGACTGGTACGCGAACACGTACGCCGGGAACGCAGGGCAGACCGACGAGGGGGCGATCCGGGAGGCAATCGAGACGCTCGGTCGCGGCGCCGGCCGCGGCGGCCGCGTAGCGTCGCTTGCCGCGGACTACCGCGCCCTGCTCGACCGCCACGGGCTTGGCGCATTCGAGACTGCGATGGACGTCGCGCTCGACCCTCCGCTCTCCATTGACGGCATTGGCGATCCACCCGTCGAGTCCAAGGCCGCCCCCGGACGTCACAGCGCGGGAGCGGACGCGCCGCGGGTGCTCGCGTCGCGCGACCTTCGGGAGCGTGCTGAGCGCGTGCTCGACGCGGTCACCGACCGAGCGAACACGGCGGGCGTCGACGTCCCGCTGGCGACACTTCACGGCGATGTCCGGGCGGCCATCGGCGACCCCGAGGACGGCGGGCTCGCCCCTGCGACCGTGGCGGGGAGCTGGGCGACGCAGTCGGCGGTCGCGGACCTCCCGCTGCTGGCCGACCCCCACGCCGCGCGCCCGTTCGACCGGGCCGCGCGCGACCACCAGGACAGCGTCGGCTACCCGACCGGGAAGGCGTGGCTGATGGCGCAAGCCTTCGAAGCCGGTGGGTTCGGTGCCGTCCTCTACCGGCGTCTCGGGGGCGACCCGAACTGGCTCGTCAGCCCGTACGTCGCCAGCGACGCCGTCCACGACAGTGACTCCTACGCCGCCGTCTGGGAGCGCGCGTTCGTCACCGACCAGCTCGCGGCGTCCCTCCTCGACCGCGCCGACGACGCCCGCGGCGGCGACCGTGCGCTCGACTGCCCGCTGTGCGCGCTTTCCACCGACACCTGCGGCGGCGACGCCTGCGCGTTCGCCGACCGAATCGCGACCGTCCGTGATCGCGCACCCGCGCTCGTCGACGCTCTCGCATCGGGATAGGTCAGCGCGCGGACCGCTCCCGGTCGCCTGCGTCTTTGCGGGTCACTGGAACTGGTCGACAGCGGTCGTCTCGAACTCGAGGAGCGCGGCAACGTACTCTACGTTCGTCGTGTCGGCGGTCGAGAGTACGTGCCGGCGTAGCACCGGGAAGGAGTCGTAGACGCGCGGGCGGCGTTCGAGGAGTGCGTGCAGGTGTTCTGCGATGTGCGTCCCGGGCTGGTCCCGGGCCGGCGACCACGCCTCCGGGCTGAGCGTCCCGGCGACCTGCCTCAGAAACGCCCGGAGCGTCGAATCGTCGATGGTTGGCCTGGCCGCGAGCTCCGGCAGGCACTTGATGACGGCGTGTGGCGTCCGCTCGGCGGCGACCGGGAGACCCACGAGAAACTCGAGCCAGTCGCGACGCCGCTCCCCCGAGATGGTGTCGTAGAACCCGGGGAAATACTCGTAGATGCCCTGCCTGACCTTTGCGTGGTCGGTCGCCGCCGTCGCGAGCGCCTCCTGAACGGTCACGTCCGCGACGTCCAGGTGTGGGAGGGCGTCCTCGAACAGCCGGGTGACGGTCCGGAGGCCGCCAAGCCAGTCGTCATCGAGCAACCCGCGGCGCAGACACTCGAGGACCGCCGCTGCGAGTCCCTGCAGCGACCTCGACCACTCGGTGGTCGACGACCGTGACGATTCCCGGACGATCCCGAGCGCGTGCGGGACGACCGCTGCCGAGCCACTCGGCGTCTCGTCGGCCGCCAGTGCGCTTGTGAGGAAGTCGACGTACCGTTCCCGGCTGTCGTCAGTGAGCGCCTTGAGCGATCGTGCCCCTACAAGCACTTCCGTGACGGGTTCTTCGTCGCGGTCTATGGCGCGCCGGAGTAGGAAATCGAACCCAGTCGGGTCGGGAAGGGGTACCGTCTCGGTTCGGGCACCGGACCGCGCGCGAGCCCTGTCGACGAACGCGTCCGTGACGCCCGCATCGTGGTGGGCGAGGCAGTCTCCCACGAGGTCGTCATCGAGTACGTGGGCGTGCTGGCCGGCGAGGCCACCGGCCGCCTGCCGGACAGATGCCGGCACCCCGAAGAGGAGCGCGCGGAGCGATTCCAGAGTGGACTCGCGTGCGGCGGTCGTCGTGATGGGGCCAGTCGTCTGGAGTGCCGCGATGGCCGTCGCTCGAACGCGCGTGTCGCTTCCGCTGACAGCGAGTGCGACGAGTCGCTCCACGGTCGTCGACTGGAGCGCCCAATCGTCGTTCTCGGCCAGTTCGGCGACGGCGTCGACGGCGGCGACCGGCGTGGAGTCCCGGTCGATGGCTTCGCGAGCGATGGCCGCGACCACTTCGAGGCGCTCGCCGTGGAGCGTCCGACAGCAGCGCTCGACGACCGCCAGTATTGCTTCGCTGTCACCGGTGGCCGCGTGCTCAGCGCTGAGATATTTGACGAGGCGATGCTGTACGCGCTCGGGGAGGGCGTCGCCGACGTGGGCGAGGGCGTGTGCGCTCCGGAGGCGAGTCTCACGCTCGGGCGTATCGAGGGCGTCAAGAAGGAGCCGTTGTGCCCACGACTGTACTGCGCCGTCCTCGCCCTGCGCGAGAAGCGCGGTTGCTGCCTGATCCCGGACTGATCTGTCGTCGTCGCGGAGCGCGCCTTCGAGCGCCGTCTCTAGGTTCCTCGCCGCAGTAGACCCTGGCGAGGTTCGCTGGCGAAGTGGACCCGCGGTCTCGGCCGCCGCGGACCGCACGCGATAGTGTGGGTGCCGGATGCCCCACGCGATGGCGCTCGTCAACACGCGTAGGGTCCCATCGTCGTCGATTTTCGTCGCTACGGTTTCGAGACACCGGTAGAGGTTTCGCGGGTGTACCGTCCAACTCGCATTCATCTTGTCCGTTCGCGGCGAGTGCAGCACCCAACTGTTGCTGTCAGGATTAAAAAACTCAATGAAGACAGCGGCAAGTTGCCGGCGACGTGGCGCAGGGAGCGAGCTTAATACCAGACCAATACCGGTGCCGATCCGCTCCTGGGTGTCCGAGCCGAATTTGAATGCCGACGTGAGTGACCTGTATCTGTTCGTTCGCTCGGATTGGGCCGGCGCTCGCCTGGGATGCCGGCCAGCGTCCGTGAGTAGCGCCCAGAGGGCGTGCGTACCGATGCGCTTGGCTGCCGGTTCGTCGTTCGATATCCACCGCTTGCTTGTGGCGACTTCGATGGCGTGCCGGGTGGGTTTCGGCGGTGCTGCTCGAGGGATCGAGCCGAGCGCACGCCCGAACTGGAGTCGCGTCTGGAGGTCGGTTAGTGTTGTTGTCACGTCGAAAAGACTACTGAGGCCGGCACGGAGTAACTCCTGTCGTTCGATGGCGTCAGGTGGATCGGCTTGCAGCCGATCCGTCGCAACGGTCCGCCAGTAGGTTGTTATGGCGTCGTCGCCGGATGTCGCCTCCTGCAGCGTCGTGGCCATGTTCCCATCGTGTGGGGTAGTTCGGGCGAGATGTGCGGCGGTCTCCGCGAGGTATCGGTCGTCGTGGCCGTCGGCAGCCCTGGTCTCGAGGTCGACTCTCCGGAGGCTGTCCGCGACCGACTGGTGGAGGTCTGTACCGCCGAGAGCCGCGGCCGCGGCGAGTGCACGGAAGCGAATACTCGTGTCGATGTCGGCTGGAAGGTTTTTTACGGTTCGCCGCCACGCGTTCCTGGCGACACCCGCAGCCCTGGGGGTAGTGGTAGCGAGTGCAATTACGTCTATGCACGCGTGGAAAGCATCCGTAAGCGCGGTGTCCACGCCGAACAGCGACGCGGCACTTGCAGGCTGCGAGGCATACGTCTCAAACGCCATGTCCAGCGCGTCGATGACTGCATCGACGGGAACCGACCGTGGTGCCGCCTCAGCGGCGGCGCGCAGGTCACGCGCCGCGTCCCGAAATCGGAGGATGCCGCCGGTCGTCAACGACGCCGCTGCCAGCGTATCACGAACGGCACCGACGGCCTCGACGGGAGTCTGCTCAGGAGACATCGACGTGAGTGCGTGCTTGGGTGACGGCCCACTAAGTTAGTCCTGCCCCTGGGGCGAGAGCAACCGCATCCGTTCGCCGCCGACGAGCAACCCTGCGGTCACGAGCACGCGAGCCCCGCAGTCCGGACACTCGAACACGCGCCCGTCACGGTCGCCACCGGTGTTCGCATCGCACTCCTCGTCCCCGGATCGTTTCCGCCAGGCGTCCAGCAGTTCGTCGACCATCTCGAGGCCTCAGACTCCCAGCCCGGACTGGCGGTCCTTCGCGAACTCGGACGTGTCATCGAGCGTAACGCCGTCGACGACGAAGGTGTTCTGGAGGCGCTCGCGGCAGCGGTCCGCTCGAAGGAAGGCGACGCGAAGGAGCGAGCGGCAACTGGATTCGCGGAACTACTCCTCGAGGTACCCGAACGCATCCCCGAGTCGGTGCGTCCACTCGTTGACGCGCTCGACGGTGTGCACGGAACCCTCCGGACGTCGCTGTTGCAGGGTCTCGCCATCGCGACCATCGCCGTCCCGGACCCTGCAACCGATCCACGGCCACCGCTCGTCGAGTTCTGGGAGGCTCCGGACACATCCGAGACCGAGGCGGCGTGGGCGAAACAGGCGCTCGGGGAGCTCGCGATCGTAGACCGGTCACTCGCGAACAACGTCACCGAGCCGTTCGTCGAGCACGTCTTCCACGGCTCGCTGCTCGGAGTCGACCAGCGGACGTTCAACACGCGCATCTTCGGGGAGATCGTGGGATCGAACCCCCAGAGGGCCGCGCCGGCCGTCGAGGTGTACGTCGATACGGTCACGAGTACGGACGACGACGACCAGCGGTGGTACGCGCTCGGTGCGCTCAGGAACAGTCTCCGCGCGCTCCCGTCGCTGTCCGACGACACGATAGCCATCATTGCTCCCCTGGTGGCGTCGCTGGAACGACCGGTTCGCGTCCCCGCCGCCGCGGCGCTCGGCGAGGCCGTCACGATGGCTCCTGGAAGGCTCCCGGACGCGTTCGAGGCGCTTCGCGAGGCCTGCGCCGACGCGGACCGAAGCGTCCGAGACCGGACTGCCCAGGCACTCGGCGAGGCGGTCACGCGGGATGCGGCGACGCCAGCGACGCTCCGAGATACCTACTGCAACGTCGTTCCTACGTTCGACGGACCGAACCGTTGGTTGGCGACGCAGGAACTCGGCGAACTGCTCGCAGCGGTGCCGACAGCTGCGCCGGCGCCCTGCGAGTCGCTTCTCGAGCACGCGGAGACGGTTCACCGCCAGGATCGTCTCTCCGTCACCGCCGCAATCGGTGAAGTCGCAACGCTCGCCACGGCAGCGGACGATGATCCACTCGCCATCCTGGAAGCGCACGCCGCTGGGACCGAGGACATCACGCGTCGCTACCGGACGCGCTTGCTCGGCGAGGCCGTCCTCGCGGAAGCCCCCGACGTTCCGGCGCGTGCGAACGACATCATCGACGACATCGAACCGGCAGAACTCGTCGCGGACCCGCCGACATTCGAGTCCGCGGGGTCGATTCTCCCGGGCACCACTGATGGCGCCCTGGGTAACACGATAATCCTGGAGAGGTTTACACAGACTCCCGGCGAGTGGCGTCGCGCGACACTCCTCCGGTTCCTCGGCGCGACCGTCACCGGACGCTTCGATGAGAACGTCGCACGACACCTGCGAGCGCACATCTACGACGAGTCCTCGAACACGCCCGTCGAGTTCCACTCGGAGCTGGTCGAGGCCGGTGTCCTCGACGCTGATTCGTACCTCGAGACGGTGCTCGAGGTCGGAAGTGGGCAGGCGATCGCCGACGTCGACATCATCCGAGAGCGCGCCTCGGACGGCCTCCGGCGCTATCTCGACAGCAGCGACCCGGGTCGACGGGCGGTCCTCGACGCGGTCGCTCGCGCGCTCGAGAAACGACCGGACACCGAGCACGCGACGCGGATCGGGCGGCAAATACGGGCGTTCCTCGCGGATGCGACTGCGGTCCCACCCGCGACGCGGGTGCAGGCAATAGAGGTCCTCACCGCTGCTCGCACCGCCGCCGAACCAACCTGAGCGAGTTGACGGCGTTGTCCAACCAACCGATTCTGTGGTCGTCGGGAGAGAGATCCCAGCGACATCTTCCTCGGGTCCTGCTGGCGACGGGGCAGCGCTTCGAGGGTCGGTCGCCCCGCACTCAGGGCGTCGTCCGGGTCGAAGCTCGTCAGGAGTCGTCGCTGGCGTCGGGGCCGTCGATGCGGTGGCTGTCGGGTTCCTCGGGGTAGCCGTCGAGCGGGTCGACGCCTTCGTGACAGCAGTTCCACGCGCGCAGTGAGTCGACGTACCGGAGTTCGGTCTCGCCGTCGAGCGCCGCTAGTTCGTCCATCGTCGCCACTCGATACGTGCCGCAGGTGGCGCAGAGTGCCTGGCAGCGAACTGCCTTGCTGACGCCCGGACGGTGCTCCTCGTACCCGTCGTACTCGACCCGGACGGTGGTCACGACGCCATCGAAACGCTGGTCCGACATCGTCAGCTCACCGTCTGGTGCTGGGCGATGCCTGGCGTGCTGTGACCGAGCTCCGGAGTGTGCAGTCGGCGTTCGGTCAGCATACCTGCGTCGAGGACGGCAGGTTTCTCGGGACTACCGTTGACCCGTCACCTCAACACCGGTTTCAAATGGTGGCGAGCGCCGCTGGCCGCCGTCGGATTCGAGGTTCGAGACGGCGCCGACGGTCGCGCGGAGGTCGCCGTGGAGGCGCTGGACGCGGAGCGCGGTCGCGGATATCGACGTCATCATCGAGTACAGCTTGCCTTCGGTGTAGCTGTAGGGAACGCGGGCCTGGAGGATGACGGTTGGGTCGGCAACCGGCTCGACGTACTCGCTCGCGTGGACGCCGGCGATGGTTTCGTGGGCGTCCGCGAGCGCTTCGACGAACCCGTCGTCGCTCGCCTCTCTGGTCCCGTCGAGCGCGCGGTCCAGGCCCTGGTAGAGGACGAGGTGTGCGGCCGCGCCCTCGCCGGGGTCGGGGAGCTTGCAGTACAGCTCCGCGTCCGTCAGGAGGTGGGACAACTGGAGTTCGGCGACGGCGGTCGGATCGGAAGCCGTGGCGGCGACCTCGCCGGGCCTGACGTCGCTGTCGATGGCGTCCCACGGGCAGTCGTCGACGAGGTGCTCGATGATGGTACGGTAGAACGCGGAATCGTGCGGTTCGCGATGCATGGATGACTCACGTGAGCGTCCGTCCGCCACCCGTTTAGGTCGATACGCGCGGTTACACCGCCTGTAGCAGTTCGCCACGGCGACATGTAGCCCGGCGTTACAGGAGTTGTGTGTCGCGTCCATCTAATAAGCGGGCGTCGTGCGAGCGTCTGGGTGAGATGACGCTCGCGCCGTTCGACGGTCGACCAGCGGAGGAATCGCGACCCGCCACCGACGCCCGGGAGGTGGCCGCATGACCGGCGACGCACCCGCGGACGGCGACGCGTCCGGGGATGCGGACGTGGCCGCGGTGGTCGACGGCTGGCAGGAGCAACTGCTCGACCTGACGCGCCGGAACGCGCTTGTCGGCTTCACGCCGACGAAGACGAAGTCGCTCCCGCTCGCCGCTTCGGCGGCGCCGGTCGTCGACAGCTTGCGGGAGACGGGGACGGTCGAACTCGCGAAGGCGACCGTGGAGTCGCCACCTGAGACGGCGAGCACGGACCCGGCGGCTGGCCGCGAGGACGCCGACGACGGGACCGCTGTCGCTGCACGCGACCCCGACGTGGCGACCGAATCGCTCGAATCCATCGAGCGGTACCACCGCCAGTACCTCCGGGAGCGTGGCGCGGACACGCTGTTCCTCTCGGTCGGTCGGCTCACGTGGACCGCGCCCGGCGACGACGACCCCTTCGAGTCGCCGTTGTTCCTCCTGCCGGTCGAACTCAAGCACTGCCCGGGGACCGCGGCGGACGTCCACGCACGCGTCGTGGCGTACGACGGCGATCCGCTCGTCGTGAACCCGGCGCTCCGCCGCAAGCTCCAGGCCGAATGCGACCTCGACCTCCCCGCCGACGGCGACGTCGCCGTCGACGCGCTCGACGACGCGTTCGACGCCATCGCCACGGTTGCGGACTCGTTCACGGACTGGGCGGTGTCGCGCGAACTCGCGGTCTGCATCTTCGACTTCGCGACCGTCAGCCTCTACGAGGACCTCGATCGGAACCGCGACGCCATCACCAGCGACCCGCTCGTCCGCGCCATCGCCGGCGACACCGACGCCCTCGACGCGCTCGAGGACGACAAACAGCGTGGCGACCAGCCGGGGGCTGGAGCCGATGACCTGCCCGCGCAGGTGCTCGAAGCGGACCCGAGTCAGCGTGCCGCCATCGAGGCCGCACTCGACGGCGAGAGCTTCGTCCTCCAGGGGCCACCCGGGACGGGGAAGAGTCAGACCATCGCCAACGTCGTCGCGGCGAAGCTCGCGCGCGGCGAACGCGTGCTGTTCGTCAGCGAGAAGCAGGCCGCGCTCGAGGTCGTCAAATCCCGCCTCGACGAGGTCGGGCTCGGCCGGTTCTGTCTCCAGGCCCACGGCCGGCACGCCACGAAGTCGAACGTCCTCGACGCGCTCGGTCGCGAGCTCCGCGCGGACAGCGTCGACCCGCCCACGGGTCGGGACGCGGTCCGCGACCGGCGCGACGACGCCGCCGCCACGCTCGACGCGCACGCCGACCGGTTGACGACGCCGCCCGACGGATTCGCTGTGACGCCCTACGAGGCGCTCGGCATCGTCGCCGCCGGCCGCGACGAACCGCGCGTCGACGTCGACAGCCCGCTCGCGGTCGGCCAGGGTGCGGTCGACGACGCGATCGCCGCCCTCCGGGAGGTCGCCGCGTTCGAGGACGCCATCGCTGACCACGACGCCCATCCGTGGCGGGCGGCGACTGTGGACGAGTGGCGCGTCGACACCCGCGAGCGCGTTGCCGACGCCATCGACGACCAGCTCGCCGCCGTCGAGGCTATGGGCGACGTCGCGACGCGGCTCGCGTCCACGGTCGGCGTCGAACTCGACGACGACACGGAGTTCGAGGCTGTTGAGTGCGCGCTCGACAGGCTCTCAGACGCGCCCGTGGACTCGCTCCCCGGGGTCCTCCTCGACCCGGCGTTCCACGCACCTGACGGTCCCGTCGCCACGCTCGCCGAGGCCCACGTCGAACGTATCGAGCACGAGTCGTACCTCCGGGAGCGGTACGCGGCCAGCATCTTCGACGAGGACGGCCGCGACCTCCACGAGGCCCTCAGCGCGTACGGTCTCCTCCGGTACGTCCGCCCGAGCTACCGCCGGCTGAAGCGCCGCCTCACCAGTCACGCCCGCGACGACTACGACCCCGACCTCGACGCGCTCCGCGAGGACGCCCGCCGCCTCCGCGCGCTCCAGGCCGTCGAGGACACCATCGACGAACTCGACGTCGACCCCTGCTACCTCGCACCCTTCGTCGACGTCGAGAGCGAACCCCCAGCATCGGACGAGAGCCATTTCGGCGCCGACCGCCTGCAGGGCGTTGTGGACGCCGAGCGTCTGCACGGCGCCGTCGACTGGACGCGACTCCAGGGCGTCGCGGACTGGGCGCGTGCACTCGCGACCACCGGCGTCGTCGACCCCGACCGCGCCGACGGCGGCCTCGACGCGACCGCACTCGACGCCGTCGACGACCTACGCGAGGACCTGGCGGAGGCGCGCGAGCGCTTCCAGCGCGCCCGCGACGACCTCGCGTCGTTCGTCGCACTCGAGGCCCTCGACGCCGACGGCACGCCGTTCCCCGACGCATCCTGGCAGGCGCAGGAAGCCGCCCTCGAGCGGCTGCGCGAGCACCTCGACCGCCTCCAGGACTGGGTCGCGTTTCAGCACGCCCGCGACCGCGTCGACGACACCATCGCCGGCGACTACCTCGACGCCTTCCTCGCCGCCGGCCACGCCCCCGAGCACGTCGTGAGCGCGTTCGAGCGCGAGTTCTACCGGCAGTGGCTGAACGCGCTCTACGAGACCACCGACCTCGACGCGTTCAACGCCGAGACGTTTGCCCACCACCTCGCGACGTACCGCGAGAGCGACGACGCGCTCCGCGAGCACGACGCCGCCGCCGTCAGGCACGCCGTCACCAGCCAACGCCCAAGCGTCGAACTCGAGCACGCCGACAGCGCCGCGCAGGTCGTCCTCAAGCGCGAGGTCGGGAAGGCCCACCACCAGCGCCCGCTCCGCGAGCTGTTCGCGGACGCCGGCGAGGTCGTCCAGCAGCTCAAGCCGTGCTTCATGATGAGTCCGCGCACCGTCGCGGAGTCGCTTGCGCTCGACGGCATCGCGTTCGACGCCGTCGTCTTCGACGAGGCCAGCCAGATACCGCCCGCGAAGGCAGCGAGCGCGCTCGTCCGCGCCGACCAGGTCATCGTCGCCGGTGACGCAAACCAGCTCCCGCCGACGTCGTTCTTCGAGACCGACGTCGTCGACGATTCGGGTGGTCGAACCGACCTCGAGAGCATCCTCGACGAGGCCGCGGCCGTCCTCCCCGAACAGTACCTCACGTGGCACTACCGGAGCGCCGATCCGTCGCTCGTCGCGTTCTCGAACGACCGCTACTACGACGGCCGCCTCCGCACGTTCCCCTCGCCGGCTCCGGACGACCCGACCACGGGGCTCGCCTTCGAGTATGTCCCCGACGGCGTGTACGACCGCGGCGACACGCGACAGAACGAGCGCGAGGCCGAGCGCGTCGTCGACGTCGTCGCCACCCACGCCGAAGAACGGCCCGAGGAGAGCCTTGGCGTGGTCGCGTTCAGTCGCGCCCAAGAGCGTGCGATCCGCGACGCGCTCGCCGACCGTCGCCGCGAGGACGCGGCGCTCGACGCGTTCGTCGACCGCGACGACGTCCATGAGGGGTTCTTCGTCAAGAGCCTCGAGGTCGTGCAGGGCGACGAACGCGACCGCATCGTCTTCAGCGTCGGCTACGGCCCCGACGAAGACGGCGAGGTGACCGCGAACTTCGGCCCGCTGAACGACGCCGGCGGGCACCGGCGCCTGAACGTCGCGATCACGCGCGCCCGCCGCCAGGTCACCGTCGTCTCCTCGCTCCAGCCCGAGGACGTCGACGCCAGCGGCGCCACCCATCGCGGCGTCGCCGACTTCAAGCGCTACCTCGCACACGTTCGCGACCACGACCCCACCACTGACTCCCCGGCCGCGAGCGACGACGATGCCGACCTCGCGGCTGCAACGTCCGGCAGCGCACCGCCCGGCGAGTTCCCGTCGCCGCTGGCGCGGGACGTCTACGGGACGCTCACGGACGCGGGGTTCGACGTCGACGTGGACCTCGGTATCGCGGGGTACGTCCTCGACATGGCGGTCCGCGACCCGGAGGCCCCCGAGCGGTACGCGCTCGGCATCGAACTCGACGGCGCCGCGGCCCGGCACGCCACGGAAACGCGGGACCGCGAGCGCCTCCGCCACCTCGTCCTCGCGAGCCGCGACTGGGACGTCCACCGCGTCTGGGCGCAAGCGTGGGCGACCGATCCCGAACGGGAACTCGAACGCATCGCCGACCGCGTCCACGGCGACGCCGACCCCGAACCTACGGCCGACGCGTCGACGCTCGCACACCCGCCGAGCGACCGCGAACGATCCGCGGCTGCGACCGCTCGTGACGCCGACGATACGAATGACAGCAACAGCGACGGCGCTGCTGCTGCCAACAACGGCGACAGTACTCCCGCCGACGGCAACGGCGACGGCCTGCCCGCCGACACCGGCGACCTCGCCAGCGAGGGAGCGGCCGGGCAGCCGATGCAGTCTGACGGCGGCGACCCGTTCGACACCTACGAGCCGCCGGCGGTCCCAGTCCTCAAGAGCGACGACGCCGGCGTCCCGCCGCGCGAGGTCCAGCGCGGCCTCCTCGCCGTCGTAGCCGACGCCGGCCCCATCAGCGAGACGGCCGCGTACCGGACCATCGCGGACGCGCTCGACGTCGACCGCCTCGACCCCCACCTGCGCGAGCGCCTCGCGAACCAGGCGGCGGCCGTCGCCGACGCCGGCCACCTCCACGTCCACGACGGGTTCCTCTGGGCGCCGCGCGACGCCGCCACCGTCCCGCTCCGCGAGCACGCCGACGGCGACGACGGCGAGCGCCGCGAGGTCGCCGAGATCCCGCGCGCTGAACTCGCGAAGGCGTGCTACGTCCTGCTCGCGAACGGCGACGCCATGACTCGAGACGACCTCGTCCTCGAGGCCGCGCGCCGCTTCGGCTACGAGCGCGTCGGCGCCCGCATCGAGGAGCGCATCGGCGACGCCATCGACCAGCTCGTCGACGGAGACGCCGCCACGACGGATGGCGACCGCGTCGAAGCAGTCCACGACGTCGACGTCGACGCAGTACTCGAGGTGGCTGTCTACGAGTAGTGCCGTTCGACGGACCGACGCGGCGGGCGAGGGGCCGCCGCGGGTCACACGCCTCGTAGCCCCCCGAGGACGGTCAAGAGCGTTCGCGTCGAACTCGTCGATATGCGCCCCGACGACTTGCTCCCCAGCTCGTCTGACCGACGATGGCGACGAGTCCTGACCACCCCACTGCTTCCGCTGTTCCGGCTCGAGAGAATCACCCGAAGCGCTGTCGGCGTGCTCACTAGCCGGTTCGGGATCGAGTACCCGGCGTTCTGGCTCGCGCGGCGGCTCGGCTACCGGCACACGCTCGACTACGTCGCTACGCACCCCTACCCCGTCTCCACGGACGACGACGAAGTCCTGGTGACTGGCACGACCCAGCCCGGGAAGCGATTCGAGGACGTCCTAGCGGAGGCCGTGACCGACGAACCGGACGGATGGCGGGGTCGCGTCCGGTCGCTGCGACTCCGCACGCGCTACGAGGCAGAGGGTGCCGCCGCCACCATCCGGGGTGGCCTCGGGACCCTCCGAGCGCGCGCTCGAACCGGCCTTCGAACGGCTGTGGACACACTCCCGGTCCGTCCCAGCGGTGGTGACGAGCGATGACGGGCGTCCTGACGCCAGTCCATCGCTGCGATGACTGCGGGCGCGTCAGTCGCCGCTCGCACCACGACGACCCGACCTGCGACGGCCTGGTCATCGTCGTCGACGGCTCGCACCAGTGCAGTCGCTGCGGCGTCTCCATCCGCTCCGGGTCGACGTGCCAGGACTGCGGCGGCCCGCTCACGGTCACCGATCGCGTCTCGCCCGTCGACCTCAGCCCCACCGTCTCGCGACGCGAACTGGAGTGCGCCATCCACGAGACGACGAACCACGCCCGCGCCCGCCACGACATCGACTCGCTCGACGCCGACCCTCACCTCGCCACCATCGCCCGCAGCCACAGCACCCACATGGTCGACGCCGACTTCTCCGGGCACGACGCCCCCAACGGCACCGGCATCGACGACCGCTACGACCGCGCCAATTACGACTGGCGGCGCTGCGGCGAGAACGTCGCCAAACACTACCCCGACGACCTCGACGACGCCACCAGCATCGCCCGCGAGATCGTCACCGGCTGGCTCGACTCGCCCGGCCACCGCGAGAACCTCCTCGACGACGACTGGCGCGTCGAAGGCATCGGCGTCGACTACGCCACCGACGGCGCCGTCCTCGCCACCCAGAACTTCGCCTGATCCACTTCCGTTCCAATCCCGAAACGCACCACTACCCAGATTCACCCGAACTGGGGAGCCCCCACTTCGCCACGCCGAACGCACTACGTACGATCATCGAGATCTGGATCAGGATAATCTCGACTCAGATACGGCTCGACGTGTCCGATGTCTCGGCCAGCGCCGCGCGAAGAGCGACAAGAGGACCTCCTCGCCGGGTCCGACATGTGAAACGTTGTCTGTCCTGCAATCGCTCGTGACCTCCCCGTGTGGTCTGTCCCTTCCAGACGAGGTTAGCGTGGTGGCGGCTAGAGTACCACGTGACCGCGGCGGTATGACGACTGAGGACGCCGTTCAGACGGCGGCGCCGCGGTACTCGTAGTAGGTGACGGTGGACGCGTCGTACGCGCAGTGCCGGAATCCGCAGCGGCAGTTTCGGAACGACTGCGGGGAGCGGATCTCGACGTTCCGCTCGAACCGCTTCGCGAGGGATTCGTACCGGTGGTCGCCGGTCCAGAACTCGCGGTCGCGCTTGGACATACCTCGTCGTTCGCTCGGGACGTCGATAGGTGCGGAGTTCGGCTACAAGGATTGTAGGAGGAGGGCTGGCGGCGACCTCGGGTCAGGTACGGGAGCCGTACTCGTCGTCCCAGTCGTAGAAGCGGGCGACGTCCTCCTCGGGCAGCGAGGGAGAGGTGGTGGCGAACGCGTGGGCGACGTCCTGAGGCTGGATGCGGCCGACTTCGAGGCTGTGCGAGCGGAGGCGTTTGACGCTGTCGTCGACGAGGCGTGCGAGGTCGGGGTTGTTGCGGGTGACCATGTTGTTGACGGCGGCGCTGCAGAGCGCTTCCATGTCGCGGCCGGTGTAGCCGTGGTCGACGCATCGCTTGGCGATGGCGCGCTCGGGCGTGTCGGCACCCCTTGCTTGCTGGGGATCGTCGACGAACGCACTGGGGTGGCCGTCGAAGCCGACGCCGCCGTGGACCGTGTGGATGCGGATTATCTCGGTGGCGGCGTCGACGTCGGGCAGCGGGACGTGGATGCGCTTCGGGAACCGACTTCTAATCGCGCTGTCAAGATGCCAGGGGGTGTTGGTCGCCGCCAGCGTGAGCACGAAGTCGTCGCTCCCCTTCTCGACGCCGTCGAGCTCGGCTAGCAGAGTATCGAGGACGCGGCGCGACGTCTCGTTCATGTCGCCGTCCCGCGAGCCCGCGAGCGAGTCCACCTCGTCGACGAAGACGACGCTCGGACTCAGCTCCGCCGCGGTCTCAAACAGCGCCGAGATCTGCTTCGAGGACTCCCCGTACCACTTCGACAGCAGGTTCCCGAGCTCGATCTTGAAGAACGTCGCGTCCAGCGACCCGGCGACCGCGCTCGCGAGCAAGGTCTTGCCGGTTCCGGGCGGCCCGAACAGGAGGATGCGCTCGGTCCCGGTCACCGCGTCGGGCTTGTCCGCGATGGAGCCGAGCGCCACCGCGCGCTTCATGTCGTGCTGGACGTCGTCCAGGCCGCCGATGTCCTGCCACGTCGTCGACGTCTCCGCGATGAACGACTCCATCTGCGCGCGCATCTCCTCGCCATCCTCGTCGCCACCACCGGGCGGCGGTCCACCACCGCCCGCCGACGGCCCGCTCCCGCCCGCCGGCTCCTGGTTGCGCTTGAAGTGGTCCTCGAGGTCCTCGCCGCGTTCGAGGATCTCGGCCGCCCGCTCCAGGCGCTGGACCTGATGCGCGCGATCGCTGTCGCTCGCCTCGTCGAGCTTCGCGAGTGTCTCCGCCGCGTCCGCGTACGCTCGCGCCGCCGCCTGCTTCCGCCCCTCGCTGCGGTGTTCCTGCGCGGACTCGAACGAGTCCTCGTACTGTTCTCGGAGTATCTCTATCCGGTATGCATCGTGCGTCATGAATGAAAGGGGAAACCGCGGTCAGTTCAGAAGCGCTCGCCCTCGCGTTCGCCATCGACACCAGCGACGACGGCCCCGCCTGACCTCGCGGCCACCGGGGTCCTCCACGGGAGCGGCGGCCACCGTCGCAGAGCGCGGAAGTAGGTGGCCCCGACCTACGAATCGAGCCAGCGGCCGGGTGCTTTTTTCCGAGCGGTCGCGGATTTTCAAGACAAGACCCCCAGACGCGAACCCTCTCGGGGACCGAGCCACGCGACGCACGACGACCGCGGGGAAGACACACTCATGATTCGGAGCGAATCGCGGCGATGACGACGGTGGACGATGTCGCACAGCGCCTACGAACGCACGCGGCGGCGACGACGAGAGCCGAGTACGCCGACCTCGAAGCCGCCGTCGAGGCCGCGGCGGCGTGCATCGGCGCCGACGCCGATGACGCCGCCGACCTCGTCGCCCCCCTCGTCGACGTGCTCCGTGCGCAAGTCCGCGAAGTGAGTACGGCGGACGCGCTCGTGCACGACCCGTCGCGGGCGAGTGCCATCGAGGCCAGGGTCGCGCGGTTGGTCAAGCGAGTCGCCCGGACGCGCCCGTCGTTCGTCCTCAACCACGCCCGCGACCTGGCCGCGGTCGCCATCGAGCAGGACGACTCGCTGAACGACGCCGCGATGGCGCTCTCCACGCTCGTGAGCGAGGACCCCGCGGCATTCGCGGCCTGCTGTCGCGCCGCCGCCGAGGCCGTCGATGGCGGTAGCCCCGGGGCACGCCGCGAGGCCTTCGATCTCGTCGCCGACATCGTCGAGTCGATCACGACCTGGCTCCCCGCCGACACCGCGACCGAGCCCACCGCCGCCTACGAGGACGACGCCGACACGATTCCGTCGACGCCGCCACCGATCCGCGAGGCCGCGGCCGTTGACGCCGTCGCGACCGCCGCCGTGAGCGCTGTCGACGCCGACGCGTCCGACAGCACGGCAGCTGCCCGCGCCTACGCCACCATTGCCCGGGCGGCCCCTGACGCAGCCGCACCCGGGACGCCCTGGGTCGTCCACGCCATCCGCAGCGGGCCGACTGACGACCGCTGCGCCGCGCTCCTCGACGCTATCGCCGCGCTCGCCGCTGCCCGACCCGGCGCCATCACCCCCTACCTCTCGGCGCTCGTCGACGCTCTCAGGGCACCCGACGAGGCGGTCCGAGAGACCGCCGGCGAAGCGCTGTCGGCGGTCGCGTACCGCGAGCAAGTGGCGGTTCTTGAGGTCCTCCCGGCCGTCGCAGCCGGCCTCGACGACGACTCGACCGGGACCGCGCCCGCACTCGACATCCTCGCCAGTGCAGCGAAAGGCGACGCGTACTCCCCCGACGATGTCCCCGACGCGGTGCTCAAGGTCGTCGACAGCGTCACCGCAGTCCTCGACGCGGACGATGCCGCCGTCCTCGAACCGGCGACCGAGGTCGTCGAGACGGTGGCCGACGCTGCGTTCGACCAAGTGCCCGCCCTCGCGACCTCCAGCACCGTCGAGAACCTCGTCGACATCGCGAGCCGCGACCCCGGCGTCCTCACTCGACTGCACGCCACCCGAACGCTCGGGGCCATCGCTGAGCACAAGCCCGACAAGCGCTCGGTCGTCCTGGACGAACTGCTGGCGCGACTCGACGCGGACCCCGTCGACCGCCGCGCCAGCGCGCTCCAGGCCCTCGATTCGATACTGGAGGCGTCCGGCATCGCGGCCGCCGACAGCGACGAGGCGTCCGGTTCCCGGCGCGTCCTCCCGGCGCTCGTTGACTTGCTCAGGTCGTCGACGCACGAGCTCGCCGTCGACGCGCTCACGACGATACTCGGCCGGGACCCGGACGCGATAGAATACATTAGAGAGGACGTCGAGGACGCCACGGCCGCCACCGAACCCCGCGTTCGCGTCGCCGGATACGAACTGGTGACCGCTGCTGCCGCCGAGGACCCCACCGCGTTCGTCGCGTTCGACGACGCCGTCAAGCGCGGCCTCGACGACCAGGACCAAGCCGTCGTGAACGCAGCGCTCGAGGCCGCCCGGGAGGTCACGCCCGAACATCACGAGGTCGTCGAGCCACTCCTGCCCGCGGTCGCCGCCTGCCTGTACAGCGAGGCTGAGGAGACGCGGCGGACCGCCGCGTGGGTGCTCGTGAACGTCTCAAAAGAAGCGCCGGAAGCGGTCGCGAACGAACACGACGCCATCCTGTCCGCGTTCGCCGACGCGGCGCCGACGGCCGACCCCGACGACACCCTCGACGTGACCCAACTCCTCGTGGAGGTCCTGTCGAACATCGTCGACGCGGACCCGACAGTCGCGGCGCCAGTCACGGACGAGCTCGCAGCGGTCGCCCGAACGATGACCCACGAACTCGACCGGACTGCGCGGTACGCGCTGGAGGCGCTCGCCGCCGCCGGCACGGAGACACCAGCCGCCCGCGACGACCTCATGTACGTCTACGAGGACGGGACGCCGATGGCAGCGACCGAAGCCGCGAGTTACGTCCCGAGGCTCGTCGACGAGGTGCCGGCGGCCGCGGACGCGTTCGCCTCACGCCTCTGCGAGCGCAACCTCGACGATCCCGCCCGCATCGACGCCATCGCGGCCTGCGAGAGACACAGCCCCACAGTAGGGACGGTCGCGGTGCCCGCGCTCCTCGACGTGGTTACCACCGAAGACCCCGACGACCAGACGACGCTCGTTGGCCGTGCGATCGACGCCCTCGCCACGGTCGCCGCTGCGGACGAGTCGGTCGTCGAGTCAGTCGCTCCGGTCGTCGTCGACATCCTGTTCGAGACGACGGAGTCAGCCGTCGCGTCCGCGGCCGTCGAAGCGCTCTCGGACCTCGCGACGGCACACTCGGCGGCGACGCGAGCGGCGCTGCCGGCCGCGGCGACCGACACCCGTGTCGACCTGTTTGACCTCAAGCTCACCGCCGACGGCATGCCGAACGCGGTCCGGTGCGGGCTCGCCGCCGACGCTGCCACCGAGCGGTTCGAGGCAGCGTTCGCGTACCGGACGCTCGCGGCCGACGACCCGGACGCCGCCGTGTCGCTCCTCAACGACATAGTCGCGCACGTCGAACGCGAACCGCGACTGACGCGCCTCCAGCTCTACGGCGCAATCGACGCGCTCGCGGAGTCCCACGTACAGCGCGTCGCCGAGACGCTCCCAACGCTCGTCGACGGCGTGCTCAGGGCGGGGCCGACGCCAACCGTCGACGACTCGGGGTTCACCGACGCCCTCGCGTTTCCCCTTGTGGACGCACTACTCACGACCGTCATCGGCGCCCCCGAACGCACCCCAGCACTCGTCGAGCGACTCCGGGACGGCCTCGCGGCGTCGACGCGCGGCGAGCGGATTCACAGCGCGCTCTACCTCGCCGTCCTCGCCATCGCCCAGACCGAAGCCCCCGCCGACGACCACCTCGCAGCCGCACTTGAGGACGCCGAGCCCGCACTCTGCTCGCTCCTCGACGGCGTCGAGCTCGAGCGCCAGAGCGCGGCGTTCGCACTCACCACCCTCGCGACGGCGCTCCCCGACGCGCTCCCGGTGCTCCGCGACCTCCTCGACCGTGCGGACCACCCACTCGCTGGGGAGGCGGTCGAGGTGCTCACGCTCGTTAGTGAGAACCAGCCCAGAACGCTCGCCGAGACCCCCGGGGGCGTGCCGGCGCTCGTCGCCGGGGCCGACCATCACGACGCCGCGGTCCGCGCGGAGGCCGTGGCCGGGCTCAGAGCGGTCGCAAGCTCGACGGACGACCAGCGGGCGACCGCTGCAGTCGGCGACGCTCTGACCGACCCTGCCTCCGACGTCCGCGAGGAAGCCGCGCGAGCGTTCGGCCGCGTGTCCCGCCAGCCAGACCCGCTCGACCCGGCTCTCCCGGGGCTCGCTCGCGCGCTCACCAGCGACGACCCGAGCGTCCGGGAGGCGGCCATCGGCGCGCTTGAGTTCCACCTTGAGCCGTCGGACCACGACCTCGACGCCGCGGCGCTCGTCGCCGCCGTCGCGAACGACGACGACGCCGTGACGGCCTCGGCGCTGGACTTGCTCGTCGTCGTCGCCAGGAACCGACCACAGGATGTCGTCGACGCCGGCCTGGACCCACTCCGCGACGAGCTCGCGGGACGCGACCCCGACACCGCTGGCGACGTGCTCCGCGTCCTTAACGAACTCGTCGCGCACGTCCCCGACGAACTCCACTCGCTCGTCCCAGTCCTGCGCACGCACCTCCAGCGCGACAACCAGTCGGTATCCGTCACCGGCTTTCGGGAGCCCAACCTGCTCGCCACCGGCATCCTCCAAGCGATAGCCGAGGCGGAACCAGCAGCCGTCGTCGACGCCGTCCCCGACCTGTCCAGGGTGTTCTTCGAGACGGAAGCGGGCGAAAATACGCGCGCCGTATCCAGGGCCCGCGATGCCCTGCACGCGGTCGGGACCGAGCGCCCCGACGCCGTCGCCGTTCCCGTCGACGACGCCGTTACTGCGCTCGAATCCGTCGACGCGACTCGCCGACAGCGCGGGCTCGTCCTCCTCACGGCGCTCGTTGACGCGGACGTCGTCCCCATTCAAGCGGTCCGCCCAACGGCCACCGCACTCGTCGCGGACGACGACCCCGATGTCGGCGCCGCCGCGGCTGCATTCCTCGAAGCCGCCGTCTCCCACACCGAAGCCACCGCGCCTGACGACACGGTGCCGGTACTCCTCGACGCTACCCAGTCCGGCGAGCCCGACCGTCGCGGCAAAGCGACCGCGGCGCTCGCCGCCATCGCCAAGGACACCCCCGACGCAGTCCCAATTGAAGCCATCCAGGACCTGCTCACCGCGGACGATTACACCACCGCCGGGTCCGCCATCCACTGCCTCCACGCCCACAAGGACGTAGTGGACTTGACCGCCGGCGAGCGCGCAGTCGTCCAGGAAACGATAGCCAACGAAGCCGACCAGCGCACGAAGGTCGCCGGCATCGACCTCCTCGCGGCCACCGACACCACCGCCGCCGCCACGCCGCAGTAACCGATATCAGTTCTGGCGACTTCTTGAAGAGTTCATCTGAGTCAATTTCGCTGAACTCATGTGTCGAACCCACTCGATTCTGTCGAGCACCCAGCGAGATACTCAACCGCAGCGAGTCGCGTCTCCATCCCCCAATCGGCCCGACGCAAAAATCTCTCCACGTCGCGGCGTACCTGCTCCGATTTCGGTACCAGACAGGGCCGAAGCCCAGTCAATAGTTGGAGTACCTCCCTCGCGATTCCGTCACTAATCTGGAGAAAGAGTGATGGATTGAACTCACCACCGTCTCCCGGTGAGAGTGCCGAGCTGATGTCTGAAACGCTCGAAATACCGAGTCTCGTCGCTTCGTTGAGAGCAGTAGCTGCCAATCGACGTTCTGTCGGTTGCGCACACCCCATCAGCCGACCCAATTCCGTGGCGTCGAACGAGTCGAAATACCCTGTCGCAGCCACCATCCCGAGCGTTCGAGTCAACTTGGACCGGTTGCGGCCCTCGCTGGCCCGTACCGCCTCGGCGAGCGGTTCGTACTCAAGATCTACTTGCCCGGCAACCCTGAGCGTCAGTTCGCCGAGTGCTTCCGATACTAAGTGCAAGTCCTCGTCGTCTGCTTTGTAAAGGAACTCGAAAAGTCCGTTCAGGCCGATGCAATCCGCCCCGGATTGCATCGTTACGTAATCGATATTCGGGTGGTTCGATACGGAACCCTCGATGCTGTCCCCCTCATTCGACTTCTCGATCGCTGGTAGACTCTTGACATCTCGTTTCACACGGAGGAAATATTTCGATTTTGAGTCCATAGACGCCCCCAAACTGATTTCCGTACACCCTCTCATATCTGAGAATGACTAGGTCGTCGGGCCGAAACCCGAGTAGCGTTGCAAGGAACGACGTCCCCGCCGAAGAGTTCTCTCTGAGGTCAGCTATTAGCGAATTCATATCACGCTCGTGGGAGTCCGTCGGCGAGACGGACGGTGGAGACGGCGTTGCCGGTGGGACGACGAGTGGACTACCACTCCTGGGGTCGTCTCCAGCGACGATGGTTCCGAGGCTCTCTCTGTTCGCAATTGCCAGACCGATCTTCGCTGCCAAGGCCTCTCGGGAGGGTGCCGAGACAGCCCTGACTGTCTCAAGGGGGACCTCCGTCTGTACCTCGGGGCGAGTCGATAGCTCGTCGACCGCTGCCAGTAACCCGAGGGACTGTGCGGCGATGACTGCGTCGGCGGCAGGTTCCGCCCGTACGCGGTCAACTACGTTACCGAACACTAGTTGCTTCTCTCTGGGAGCGGATGGGACTCTGGACTTGGCCGTCGAGGCAGGTAGTTGCGATAGGACGTACTCGGCTAACGACTGAACGACAGACTGCGAGCTACCAATCGTCCCGTTTAGAAACTCGTATAGCTTGTCAGAGGCTTGGAGTGCGTCGCGTGCGACGGTCGAAAATACTGCAAGCACGTATAGGACGACCTGCCTCGACACTCCGCCATTGGGACTGTCGACCAAGTCGACAGCCGCCTCGGCCACAGCCGAGACATCCACCTGTGCGGCGACCATATTCGGGTGTGTCCACGCCAAACTGGACAGCGCTTCGACGCAGTATGATTCGATGAAGACATCCTCAGTCGAGACGAGCGCCGTCTCTAATGCGTTCGTCAATTCAATCGACACGTCTTGACTACTCGGTCGGTCAGACGGACGACCAGCCTGAAACCGGACGAACTGACGTAGCAAGAACGATGCACGTCGTATCCGTCGTCTCGAGCGGACCCCTTGGTACATCCGAATACCCTTGGCGCTCGTCTCTCTGGATTCCGCAGCCTCAACGATGTCGACCAATCTCCTCGCGTGGCTGACTGCAGGGTCCCCACCTTGCTTCAGCAACTGATTCAGTTCCCTGAACCGTTTCTCATCGAAGACTATTTCGTACGCATCTGGCAGACCTGACATTGGATTAATTGAACCTCAACAACGAATGTACGTGTGACACGAAGCGTTCGACCTGACCTTATTATTCAGATCTATTCAACCTTCTCTCCATTAAGCGACGACGGTCCACCTCGGGTGGGCCCGAGCGAAAACAAACATAGACCACGCCGGTAGCGTCAAACCCCTCACTATCGTTATCCGTCGTCGATGGCGTCGAACTCGCGGCCGCTAACCCGATACAGAACTCCCGAAAGCGAGAACCCGACCGCGTCCCGGACCTCCGCCTCGGAGACGTCGCCGCCCGACGCCAGGATGGAGGCGTCGGCGCGCATCGGCCTCAGTTCGAGTGCGAAGGCGCTGACATCGACCGGGTCGGGCGTGCCGACGCAGCGGAGACTTTGACAGCGGAATTAACTGCGCGGTTGGGATCGTCGAACAGCGTGCTGACGCGGCTGTCGCGTCGAACGGACGGCCGTGGACAGCCGTCTCAGACTGGACTGATCCGCCGCTTCGAGAGGGGTACTGGGTCGGAGAGATGGTCACACGCGCCGGTGGGGACGCGGCGTTCCAACCGGATGGTGCGTCCAAACCGGTCAGGTTCGACGCGATCAGGCAGTATGACTCCGAGGTCCTTTTTGTGGCCCGTGCGGGTTCGAGCGCCTGAAAGCGGTAGATGCCGTTGATGATTTGCGTACGCATGATGGGTGGAGTGATGTGACTGTCGTCAACACCGGCCGCGTCTATGCGGCCGATGGCAACGTACTATTCAACCGACCGAGTCACCGGCTCGTCGAATCACTACAGGTACTCCAGTAGTGTCTCCATTCTGCCGTCGCCGAACCACTCAGCAACGAGCTCCAGACATACGTGATACGAGTTAGTGCCGGCGCCCAGACCTGGTGTGACACGTTCTATTAGGTGTAGAGTCAGTTCTCCAGGTGCTTGAACATCTCAATTCGCACGATAACCTCCAGGACCGCATCCCAAATCTCGCGAGCTTACTGATGTTGGTGTTGAAGACCGGTCTGAGTGGCAACGGAGTGAACTGACTGATATCGAATCTGAACTTCGCTCTATGTTGGATCCCGTCTCCTGGGCCACGTTACTAATTCTATCCTAACTATTCTAGAGTAGCGAGCTATTCTGAAATAGTACGCAGGTTCTGAATAGAATTCTATTTGTACTATTCATCATAGAATCAAGATCGGAGGCATTAATACTGCTGAATAGCACGAGTGGCTCAGATGGTGCGAATGGTATAGATAGAACAAACAGCCTGAATAGCCCGTATGGTTCGGTACAGACCGATGGGAACTCTCGGGCTGTGTCGGTGTGTATGCTGAAGGGTGGTGTCAGCAAATCAACGATCGCTGTTAACCTCGCCCGACAGCTGGCCGCCCACGACCACGATTTCCTTCTCATCGGCCTGGATCCGAACGGCCACGCGTCCGTTGGGCTGGGGTTTGCCGACCAATATCACAACACCGAGGAAACCATCGGTGACGTCTTCTTCGACGATGCTGACCCGACTTCTGTTGTCTACGATACCAGCTACGAGTTCGATATTCTCCCGTCAAGTGAGGATTTAGAACAGTTGAGCGGGAGATCGTCGTGGGCGACGTGTTCCAACCCTCTGCGCTGCTCAAACGGGAAGTCGTCGACCCACTCCTTAGACCGTGGCGAGGGCTGCGAGATCCACGAGAACGCTTACTGGGACCTACAGACGTATCTCGGACTTCGCGAGCGGTTGGCTGCGAACGAAGGGGCCCGCAGTTTCGTCTGCGAGTCGACCCGGGATCGAACACCGCTGGGCCACGCCCACCGTGGGCATATTCGGGACCTCTCGATTGACCAAGTGCGAGAGATATACCGGCAGGCTATCACTCGGCTTCTGAACGAAGTTGCGGAGACAGAGCAGTTCTTTCGAGCCGGAATCATCGTGATCGACATTACCGAAGCTGAACCGTTCACCGGCGATGGAACTGGTCACGAGGACGAGATTATCGGGACGAAAGAGAAGACCGACGAATACGCCTACCAGTGGGCCACCGTCCAATTAGTCGGCAACGCTGTCCCGATCGTCCTTGACACGCGGCCAGTTCGGAAGGGTGAGTCCCGCTTAGAAATCGTCAAGGACCTCTTGGATTCTGCTGAGGAGATGGTACACGTCGATAACGTTCTGATGGATCAGGAGTTCGATAGTCAGCACATTCTGGAGATGATCAGCCAGCGCAAGCTCTCCTACGTCGTCCCAAAGCGGATGCAGACCAGCAAAAAAGCCCAGGCCAAGCGCCTACTCAAACGGAGAAAGGACCGATACGAAACTGATCGGAAATTGCATCTCGGCAAGAACGAATGGCACGAGACGACGCTGATCTACCGTCGGGAAGAAGACTCCGAGCACGACGACCACCGGCAGTACTCAGTGTTTATTACGAACGGGGGGACCGGCCACCTCACCGAGTATGGTTACCGGTGGGAGATCGAAAGCGGCTACAAGTCGATCAAGCGATTCATGACCGCCACGACGTCGAAAGATTTTGGACTGCGGTTCTTCTACTTCGCGTTCGCGTGTCTGCTGTACTCGATTTGGCGAGCAGTCGATCTACTCGTGCAGGTGGAGTTGACTGGTAAGTACGAGCACTCGCCGATGGTGACGGCCGACAATGCGCTGACGCTACTGAAGAAGGAGACTGGAATCGGGTAGAGAGACACTCTGTCTGGGTTAGCGCGCCGTCTGAGTGGCTACACTGTTGGATATTCGAAAGTTCGCCCTTTCGATTGGAAGTATGATAAGAATGGCCGCTTGGAGAGTGATCTGGAGCAGTTTTCGCTGACCGAATCGCTCAAATTCGCGCATCACAGGCCCGCTAAACCCACTGTAGTCTCAACTTCCACGGCTCGAAATTTGGTATAGCCATATACGATATACATTTTATTGTATTACGGAGTTCCGGTGCTAAGAGACTCTAGACCGCCGAATTCTTCCGATTATTTGAATACAAAAGTGGTCATGATTATAGTGGT
>JAQCMY010000235.1 GCA_028274865.1 Haloferacaceae archaeon
GGGTCGACCCCCGTCTCGATGTTGAAGTGCTCGTACGGAGGCGACGGGACCGTCGACGCCGCCCGGACGGCCCGGGGCCCGTAGCGGGTGCCGGGCCGGATCGTCGTCGCCGTGTCGAGCGGCGCGCCGAGGACGGCGACGTCGACGTCTTCGGCTGCCAGGTCCTCGCGGTCGACCTGCGGGAGCTTCAGGAACGACGGCACCCCGCTGAAGATCGGTTCGTTCGCGTCCTTGTGCTTCTCGCCGTAGATGTCTTCGCCGGTTCGTTCGTTCGACATAGGTCGTGATATTTCCGCCAGAGGTTCCGATTCGACGTCTCTCTCCGGCAAACGTGCTGTGATCGTCGGGCTGTAAAGCCGTTCCTTTGGATGGGTATTACTCGAACGGGGGAGGACCAGTCTACACGTACCGTTCGAGTCTCCTCTAGGTGTTCTAGGACAGGTCGGTCGTGACGAGGCCGGGGTCCGACCGGAACCCCAGCCGCGTCGCGACCGAGAGGCTGTCGCGGGCGTGGGTCGCCGTCCGCTCGAGGAGGACGAGCGCGCGCTGGAGCGTCAAGAGCGGCTCGGGGCGCTCGGCCTCGAGGCGGCGCTGGAGGGCCGCGACTGCGTCGTCGACGCGGTCGAACTCGTCCCGCGCCGCCTCCGTGGCGGCGTAGTCCGGCGCCGTCACGGCGTCGACGGTCGTGGCAACCGCCGTGTCGAGGGCGTCGTCGACGGCGGCGAGCAGGTCGGCCGTCTCGTCGTCGGCGGCGGCGCCGTCCTCGACGAGTCCGGCGATGTCGTGGGCGACCCTCGCCATCAGCACGAGGTCCTGTGCGACCGACCGGTAGCCGATGAGCGGGAAGCCCGTCTCGATGCCGACAGACTCGTTGAGGTGTGGGTTGCGGTAGGTGGCGAAGACCAGGCGGAGGAACAGGTAGAACAGCTTCTCGACCTGTTCGTGCCGACCGTCGACCGTCCGGGCGGCCCCGGCGTCGCCCTCGACGAGCGCCTCGAGCGCGTCCGCCCGCATCGCCGCCTCGGTCCGACCGATCCGGCCGAGGAGCGTCGGGAGGTCGAAGTCTCCCGGCGCGACGGAGCAGCGGACGGTGACCCGCCGCTCGCTCTGCTCGACGACCCCTAGCCCCATCAGGCGGCGCTCGGCGTCGAGGACGGCGTCGACCTGTGCCGGCGTCAGCGGCGACGACGACTCGACCCGAACCAGCCCCCGCCCGAGGACGTACTGGACGAGGACCGCCCGGCCCACCGCCGCGGCGGACAGCGAGTCGACGTCGACGACCGCGGTGTCCTCCTCGACGTCCGGCCGGTCGGGGACGACGAGGAGCGCCCCGCCCTGCTCGTCGCGCTGGACGATCATCTCGTCGCCCTTCGCGACGCCGTGTCGGCGCGCCCACTCTGCCGGGAGCGTCACCGCCAGCGTCGAGGAGCCGAGCTGCTGTACCTTTCGGGTCATCCGCACGGGGTCACTCACCGGTCGACTCCTGCCGTATCGAATTCCTGTTCGTCCATCCTAACGGGTAGTGATCCGTACAGGACTCCGCATGTTAGTGCTGGCGGTTCCAGAACCCCCGAGAAGCAGACGGCTCGTGGACGTTCGGTCAGTCGTCGGAGACGACCGGCGCGGTGCCCTCGGAGGTGACCCGCGGCGTCGGGTAGCTGTCTTTCGTCAGCGCGGCGACGACGAGGAACACCGTCAGGCCGACCAGCGGCGCGATGAACGTCACCAGCCCGTCCCAGCCCGCGGGGACGATACTGTTCTCGAAGTAGAGCAGGTTGTTCTGGATCGCGTACGTCGTCGGGATGGTGACGAAGAAAAAGAGGCGAGTGAGCGACCCGGAGAGTATGCCGGCCAGCGCCGCCGGCTGTGTCGCGATCTCGGGCTTGTAGATGCCGAACGCCAGGGGGACGATCAGCCCGGCGAACGTGATGTCGAACGCCAGCACGAGCAACATCCCGGTCGCGCTCACCCGGATGGCGAAGAATGCACCGAGGACGGTGATCGGCACCGCCATCACGCGCGTCGCCGCGAGCAGCCTGTCCGACCCGGCCGAGAGGAGGCCCGAGCCGTCGGCCTTGACGCCCTCACCGGGCGACTCCGGGTCGCGGATGCCCAGCACGTTCCGGGCGAGCGCCGCCGACGTGCCGAGGATGGCGCCGTCGCTCGTCGAGAGCGACGCGGCGACGATGCCGCCGAGTACCAGCACCGCGAGCCACGGCGGGACGGCCTCCTGGAGCAGGACGTACAGCACGGCCTGGTTGCCGGCCTCGACCCCGATCGACTGGAGGATGCTCCCGGCCGACAGCGCGACGATCGAGAACGGGATGCCGATGACGAGCGTGCCGGCGGCCCCCGCGAAGCAGGCCTTCTGGGCCGTCTCGGGGCTGTCGGCGGCGAACACGCGCTCCATGAAGTCGATGGCGACGATGTCACCGAGCGCCAGCGCGAAGATGGTCGCGAGGTTGATCCACGACCCGGCGGAGTTGTCGAGCGGGTTGATCTGGACGAGTGCCGTCGGACCCATCCCCTGTGGAATCGTGAACCCGTAGTTCAGACCGACGTAGGCGATCAGCGCGATGGAGCCGAAGAAGGCCACAACCGCCTGGATCATGTCCGTGTACGCGACCGCGAACAGCCCGCCCGCGATCGTGTAGAGAAAGGCGATGACCGAGATGATCAGGACGCCCTGGACGAACGTCGTCCCCATGAACGTCTGGAACAGGAACCCGCCCGCGACGAGGTTCCCGCCCAGCAGCAGCGAGAACGCGAGGACCATGATCAGCGCGGCGACGACCTCGACGACCCGCCCGTACTTCCGGCGGAAGAAGTCCGGCAGCGTCAGCAGGTCCATCCTGTTCATCGGCTTCGCGAAGAACAGCCCGGTGATGAACAGACACCCCGCCAGCCCGATCGGGAGCGCGGCGCCCGCCCAGAACCCGAAGCTCGCGG
>JAQCMY010000198.1 GCA_028274865.1 Haloferacaceae archaeon
CGGTCGCCGCTCACCACGTCCCGGCCCGCGTTCACCCGGTCGAGGAAGTCCGGAATCCGCTCCATCGGGTAGGTGTCGTCACAGTCGGTCGTCACCACGACGGGCCGGTCTGGACCGGGGGCGAGAACGGCCTCTCGTACCGCCTCGCCGTACCCTCGTGGCTCCTGTTCGATCACCCGGGCGCCCCGCTCGCGGGCGATCTCGGGCGTCCGGTCAGCGGACGAGTCCACACAGACCACCGCTGCCCTGTCGTCGGTGACCCGGGCCACGTCGTCGAGCACCCGACCGACCGCCTCCGCCTCGTCGTACGTCCCCATCACGACCGCCACGTCGTCGAGCGTGTAGCCCGGCACGGGCGCCGGTGGCTCTCCGGGCCTCTTGAGTGTTTAGGTCCGCCAAAAATCAACGCGGGAGCACGCCGCCCGCCCGCTCCTCGTGGAGGCGCGCGCTCGCCTCTGCCGCGAGCGCCCGGAGGTTCCGGGCGTCGTCGCGGTTGTACGACACGAGCGTGTCGAGCGCGTCGTCGTCGCCGCGCTCGTACTGCCGCCAGAGCCGGATCGCGTCGCGCCCGGAGAGGTCGGGACGGTCGCGGTCGACCCCGACCTCGCGCTCGACGCGCTTCAGCCCGCCCGTCAGCCCGAGCGCGGCACAGGGGTACCGCAGGTCGAGGTGCGCGGCGTCGAGTGAGACTCCGAACGACTGCTCGAGGAACGGCACGTCGAACTGCCGGCCGTTGAACGTCACGAGCAGGGGGACGTCGAGCAGGTCGGCAACCCGGTCTGCGGTGAGGTCCTCGCCCCGGACGAGCGTCGTCGTCTCGCCGCCGCGGTGGACCGAGACGGTCGTGACGACCGATCCCTCCGGCTCTAACCCCGTCGTCTCGATGTCGAAACAGGCCGCCTCGTCGCGGAACGTCTCCCACATGCGGAACCGCTCGCCGGACGGGAGACGGTCGTGGAAGAACCGGCCGTCGCGCCGGTCGAGCCGGCCGGTCGCCTCGGCGACGAACGACTCGATGCGGTCGGCGGTCCGCTCGCCGACGCCGTGGACGTTCAGGTCGCGCCCGAACTCGTCCCACGAGGTGACGCCCGCGGCCCAGAGGCGTCGCTCGGTCGTCTCCCCGACTCCGTCGACCGGAACGAAGCTCTGTTCGAGGCGCACAGCCGGAGGAGGGGCGTCCGCCACTTAGCGGTCGCGGTCGACCGCGCTCCGGAACGCCCCCGGCAGGTCCTGGAGCGCCACCACGTCGGCGTCCGGCGCCGGCGCGTCGCCGACGTCCCGCTCCGTGTAGCCGGTCCCCGTCGCGACGAGTACGACCTCCTCGTCCGCGCCGATCTCGCCGCGGTCGGCCAGGTCGCGCGCAGCCGCCAGCGGCGTCGCACACGAGGTCTCGACGAACAGGCCCGCGCGCTCGGCGAGCAGGGCTCGAGCGTCGAGGATCGCCCCGTCGTCGACGGCGAGAACCGCGCCGCCCGTCGCGCGGGCCGCCGCGAGCGCCCGGGTCCCGCTCGGCGGGGCCGCGTTCGCGATGGAGTACGCCACGGTCTCG
>JAQCMY010000252.1 GCA_028274865.1 Haloferacaceae archaeon
GAGGCCGAGGTGGCGCTCTCCCGCGCCGGCCTCGGCGACGTCCCGCCCGAGCGCCGCGTGACGATGGACGACGACCTGCCGGGGAAACCCGACCCGGCTGGCCTCGTCGCTCTCGCCGACCGCGTCGACGCCCGGTCGGTGGTGTTCGCGGGCGACACGCTCGACGACGTGCGGACCGCCCGCGCGGCTGGCGAGGCCGACCTCGACCGGACCTACCGGGGCGTCGGGGTGTTGACCGGCGGGCTGACCGGCGCCGAGGGCCGACAGAAGTTCCGCGACGCCGGCGCCGACCGCGTCGTCGAGAGCGTAAACGACCTCCCGGCGCTCGTCGACTGAGCGCGGATTGGCAACGCTTAGGCCGCTCCCGTTCCAACAGATCGTATGCGAGTCGCGATACTCGGCGGGACCGGCGACGTCGGCGAGGGACTGGCGCTGCGCTTCGGCCGGGACACCGGCCACGCGGTCGTCGTCGGCTCTCGCGACGCCGAGCGGGCGCGGGCGGCGGCGGCGGCCTACCGCGACCGTCTCGCCGACAGGGGCCACGAGACGACGATGGAGGGCGCGGTGAACGCAGAGGCAGCCGGCGGTGCCGACGTCGTCGTCCTCGCCGTCCCGCCGTACCACGTCGGCGACACGGTAGCGTCGATCGCCGACGCGGTCGACGAGGAGACGGTCATCGTCTCGCCGGCGACGGGGATGAAACGCGACGAGGACGGCTTCCACTACCACCGCCCCGGCGCCGGCAGCGTCACCCGTGTCGCGGCGGACGCGGCGCCAGACGGCGTTCCCGTCGTCGGCTGCTTCCACAACCTCGCGGCGGGGCGTCTCGCGGACCTCGACACGGACCTCGGCGTCGACACGCTCGTGCTCGCCGACGACGACGACGCCCGTGAGACGGTGACCGCCCTCGCGGCCTCCGTCGACGGTCTCCGTGCGCTCGACGCCGGCCCGATCGCCAACGCGGCGGAGGTCGAGAGCCTGACGCCGCTCCTGATAAACGTCGGGATGGCGAACGAGGGGATCCACGACCCCGGCGTCCGGTTCGACTAGCGGCTGTCGAGTTCGGCCCGCAGGTCGTCGAGACTCCGGCCACGAGCCGCGAGGAGGACAAAGAGGTGGTAGACGAGGTCCGCAGACTCGGCGACGAGTGCGTCGTCGTCTCCGTCCTTCGCGGCGAGGATCACCTCGGTCGTCTCCTCGCCCAGCTTCTCCAGCACCGCGTTCTCTCCCTTCTGGTGGTCGAACAGCGCGGCGGTGTACGACCCCTCGGGCTGCTCCTCGCGGCGGCTCTCGATCACCGCGAACAGGTCGTCGAGAACGTCCGCGTCCGGCGCCGCGGCGTCCTCGGCCATCAGATCGCGAGGACGTTCAGCACCTGGACGCCGACGCCGAACAGGGCGCCGAAGGCGACGACCGAGCGCGGGTCGAGCAGGATCGCGTTCCGGTCCTCGGCGTCGAAGTACCTGACGAGTCCGGCGCTGGACATCAGTCCGCCGGAGTTCTGACCGCTGCTCACGCCCACATTCGTGTTCGCTCGACACAAGGAGCTTTCGCTCCGTGCCACGCACACCCTACCGGCGAACCCTTTTTGCCACGGCCTGGGTACGTGTGGTACGCATGACTGTCCGACTAAAGGACTTCTACGCCGACTGGTGTGGCCCCTGCAAGACACAGGACCCGATACTCGAGGAGGTCGCCGAGGACTTCCCGGACGTCGAGTTCGAGAAGGTTGACGTCGACGCCAACCAAGACGTCGCGAACGACTACTCCGTCCGCTCGCTCCCGACGCTCGTCGTCGAGGACGACGAGGGCGAGGTCGAGCGGTTCATCGGCGTCACCCAGCGGGAGCCGATCGTCGAGGCACTCCAGTCCGCGGGCGCGACGGCGAAGGCCTGACTCAGTCGGCGCTCGCCGGCTCTGCCGCTTCCGTCGCGTCGGACGCCTCCAGCGGCGTCCGCTCGACGACCGTCCCGTCGTAGGTCGGATACTGCTCGACGACCTCTCCGCGCGGGAGGTCACCCGCTCCGACCATCTCCTCCAGCAGCCACCACGCCAGCTCGACGTGGTCGGACTTGACGGCGTAGTACTCGTCTGGCACCCCGAGGTCGCGGAGTCGCGCCTCGTTACACCACGCCTTTCCGTAGACGAGCGTCCCGTCGTCGGTCGTCTCGTCGAACGGTCGACGGACGTTCTGCGCCATCCGCTTCAGCCGGTTACGGTGCTGTGCGGCGTCCTTGAACACGCTCGTACAGAAGTAGACCTTCGGGTGGGTCGCCATCTCCTCCAGGATCGCGGCCTTCGACCCGTCGACGGCGGACATGTGGCCCTCCTGCAGTTCGTACCCGCGCTCCTGCATCCGGCGGTAGTTCCCCTGGCTCATCTCGAACTCGTTGACGTTGACGAAGTCGGCGGCACCCTCCTCGACGAGGTCGACGAACTCCCGTTCGGGGCGGATGCCGGGAATCTCGAACGCCGGCGTGAGGCCCTCCTCGCGGGCGACGTACAGGATATCCTCCCACTCGGTACCGTGGAGGTCGCCCCACAGGTCGTACGGCGGGTGGAACCGGATCTCGTCCAGTCCGGCCTCGCTCAGGCGACGCATGTTCTCGCGTCCCCCGGTGATGCCGGTGTAGAGGTGAGTGTGGTGGTCCGCGCCGAACTCGTCTTTCAGGAGCGAGAGGTACCGACAGGTTCGCTCCATCGCCTCCTGTGGCTCGCCGCCGGTGATGGAGGTGCCGAGCGCGTCCATCCGGTGTGCCTCCTCGACGACGTCGGCGTCGGACTCGACCGGCCGCTCGTTCGCGTACACCTGCTCGACGTTCTTGCGGTTCTCGCCGAGCGGACAGTAGAAGCAGTCGCGCTGGTCGCAGTAGCCGTAGACGAACAGGACCATCTTGCCGCCCTCGGCACACTGTTCGCAGCCCTCGGAGATCACTGCGACTACGTTCCGGACGGAGAGGCAAAAAGCGTGTGTTCCGCGCGTGTCGAACACGGCACGCGCCGCTCGCGGGGGTGTCTGGCCCGACACGGCTGCCCCGGTCCGCGAGCAGCACGCGTGCCGTCCAGAAAGGGTATATCCGCCCACCGCCTACCTCCCGGCGATGCTGCTGGTCCTCTGCGTGGACCTCGACGACGACCTCGGCCGGAAGACCGACCGGGAGACGCCGGTGGTCGGACGGGACGTGGTCGCGGCGGCAGCCTCGGAACTGGCCGTCGCGGACCCGGAGGACTCGGACGTGAACGTCCTGTTCCAGGGCGTGCGCGCCCACGACGACCTCGTCGCGTCGGAGGAGCAGGGGGTCGAGGTCGCCGCCGTGACGGGAACACAGGCCGGCGACGTCCGGGCGAACCGCGCGCTCGGCGACGAGGTCGACACCGTCCTCGCCGGCCTCTCGACCGGCGAGTCGGTGAGTGCGGTCGTCATCACCGACGGCGCGCAGGACGAGTCGACGCTCCCGGTGATCCGGTCGCGGGTGCCGATCGACAGCGTGCGCCGGGTGGTCGTCCGGCAGGCACAGGACCTCGAGTCTATCTACTACACGATGAAGCAGGTGCTGGCCGACCCGGAGACCCGCGGGACGATACTGGTGCCGCTCGGGGTGCTCCTGCTCATCTACCCGGCGGCGACGCTCGCCAGCCTGTTCGACGTGCCCGGTGCGGCGCTGCTCGGCGTTCTCTCGGCGCTTCTGGGGCTCTACACCCTGTTCCGTGGGCTGGGCCTGGAGCGCTCTGTCGACGGCGCTGTCGACCGTGCCCGGGACCTCCTGTACACCGGTCGGGTGACCCTCGTCACCTACGTCGTCGCCGCGGCGCTGGTGGTCGTCGGCGGCGTCCAGGGCGTCTCGCTGCTGGAGGCAGCCGGGTCGACGGTGTCGAGCGACCCGGCGCTCGCCGTCTCCGCGTTTGTTCACGGCGCAGTCCGGTGGTTCGCGGCGGCGGGTATCACGTCGAGCATGGGACAGGTGACCGACGAGTACCTCGCCGACAGCTTCGAGTGGCGCTACCTGAACGCGCCGTTTTACATCCTCGCGATCGCGCTCGTGCTGTTCGCGCTGACGGGCTACTTCCTGCCCGCCGCGCCGGGCGTGACGACGCTCTCGCTCACCGACCTCGCGGCTGGCCTGACCGTCGGGACGCTCCTGAGCGTGCTGTCGACGCTCGGATTCGCCGTCGCGGAGTCGCGCTACCCGACGGTTGCTTAGCGCTCCCGGACGACGACGAACTCCGCGAGGTCGCGGAGGTAGCCGCCGGCCCCGCGGTCGACCACCTCCGCGGCGTCGAGTGCCGCGAGTGCCTCGTCGGCCTGTGCCCGCGCACGACTGTTCGCCTCCGCCGGCGTCAGGTCCGTCACCCGCACGACGGAGGGGCGGTCGACCGTCTCGTCCTGTCCGGTCGGCTTGCCGAGGTCACCCGCGTCGGCGGTGGCGTCGAGCACGTCGTCGCGGATCTGGAACGCGACGCCGACCCCCTCGGCGTAGTCGCCGAGCAGTTCGACCGTGTACGGGTCGGCGCCGCCGGCGACGCCGCCGAGTTCGGCGGCGGCGCGGAACAGCGCTCCGGTCTTTCGGCGCGCGAGGGTCATGTACTCGGCCTCCGTGGTCGGCTGTGCGACGAGTTCGGAGGCCTCGCCCTCGCCGAGCTCGACCATCGCCTCTGCGGCCACCTGCATCGCCCGTTCGTCCGCGGAGAAGAGCGCGAACGCCTCGCCGAGGAGCCCGTCCGAGGCGACGATCGCGGGGCCGTGACCGAACGCCGCCCACGCGCTCTCGGTGCCGCGCCGGACGTCGGAGCGGTCGATGATGTCGTCGACGACGAGCGAGGCGCTGTGGACGAGTTCGACGCCGACGGCGAAGTCGACGGCGTCCTCCGGCGCCCCGCCGGCTGCCTCGCACGCGAGAACGGTTACCGCCGGCCGGACGCGCTTGCCCCCCGACAGCGCGACGTGGTCGACCCGGTCGCGGAGCAGCGGTGGGTCGACGGCGTCGACGACCGCCTCGAGGCGGTCCTCGACCAGCCCTACCCGCCGCTCCAGGTACTCCATCGAAAGCACCGAAGAGGTCGCGGGGCTTGTACGTGACGGAGCTACCCGGACTCGTCGTCGTCCGGGAGCGAGATGAGGTTCTCCCGGCCGAGCCGGAGCTTCTCGACCTGCCCCTCGGCCGCCATCGACGACAGGAGCTGTGACACCTTCGCGTCCGACCAGCCCGTCTCCTCGACGATCGCCGCCTGCTTCATCCGACCGTCGTTCTGCTCCAGCAGGCGCTCGACCCGTTCGTCGTCGGAGAGCAGTTCGGGGTCGGGCCCGGACTCCGGCTCGGCTGCTCCGTCGCTCTCGCCGCTCTCGTCGACCTCGCCGACCTCGTCGCTCTCGCCCGTCGGTTCCGGATCCGCCGCCCCGTCGGCTGGCGGGTCGCCGTCTGCCGTCGGCGCCGGCTGCCCGCCCCGGTCGCGGAGGCGGACGTACAGCACCGCGGCGGCGGCGACGACGAGGACGCTGCCGCCGAACAGCCCCCACGGCAGGCTCCGGTCCGGGCGCTCGGGCGTCGCCGGCCCCGTCTGGCGGTAGGTGACGGTCAGGCGGCTCTCGAACTCGCGGGGGCCCTCGAACCGGATCGCGTTGTTCTCTATCTCGAACGACGGGCCGCTCGAGTCGACGATGCTGTAGCCCGGCGGCGTCCGCACGACGAGCGCCTGGTCCTCGGCGAGCGAGCCGAGCCACGTCCGGTTGCCGCCGAGAGCGAGTGCCTCGTCGAGGCGGAGGGTGTCGTTCTCGCCGCGACCGAGAAAGCCCGTCCAGTGAAAGGAGACGGCGGCAACCCCGACCCCGCCGTCGACCCGGCCCTCGCGGCTCACGTTCCTCAGCCGCATCTCCCGGCTTGTCGCCGCCCCGGCGCGGTCGACGGCGACGGCGAACGGGTCCGCCCGCGGGCCGGCGTCCGTCTCGCCGTCGCGGTAGGCGGCGGCGTACTCGCGAAACGCCGACTCCTCTGTCCCGTCCGCAAGCAGGTAGGTCGTCCGGACGGTCCAGCGGGCGGTGGCGTTCGTGTACAGCCGCACCTCGATCGTGGTGTTCTCGGGCGCGTCGAACGCCGGAACTGGCTCCCCCGAGAGCGCCGACGGCGCCAGCCCGGGCTGGTCGGCTGCTGCGACCGGCGCGACGGACACCCCCGCGAGGAGGAGCGTCGCGACGGCGAGGAGGGCGGGCAGACGCGGGGCAGGCCGCATCGATTGACGCTCAACTCGACCGATAAAAACGCTTTCTATCGGGACTGTGTCGGTCGAATCTTCTCCCGGCACTTTTTACCCGGCGGGATAGCAGTGCCGGCAGATGCGCGTCCTCCACGCTCTCCTCGCGGCGACGCTCGCCGTCGCCGTCCTCCTCGTCCCCGTCGGTGCCGCGACGACGACCGGCGCGCCCGCCGTCCAGCAGACGCCGGCCCCACAGGTCGAGGACGGACCCCCGTCCGACCGGTCGGTCGAGGTGCTGACCCTCGCCGACGACGTCGCGAACCGCACGGCCACCCGCGAGACGACACTCGACGTCGGCCCCTCCGTCGCCGCCGCCACAGACGCCGCCAGCCACGAACTCCGCACGGTTCGGGCGCTGGCCCGCGTCCGTGGGGCCGACGACCCGGACGCCGCGCTCTCGCGCGAACTCGACCGGGTCGGCGCCCGTGCAGCCGGCCTCGGCAGGCAACAGCGGTCGGCGCTCCAGGCGTTCGCCGAGGGCGAGGCCGACGCCCGGTCGACCCTGCTCGTGCTCGCCCGGGTCGACCGGGCGGCCCGCGCCCTCGAAACCCGGCGCGAGCGTGTCGTCACCGCCGCCCGCGGCGAGGGGGCGACCGTCCCGTCGGAGCGCTCCGCGGCGCTCGCCCGCGAACTCGCGGTGTACACCGGTCCGGTCCGAAGCCACGTTGCCGCGGCGCTGTCCGGGTCGGAGCCGTCGACCCGCGTCTACGTCTCGACGACGCCGCGAGGCGTGACGCTCGCGGCGCTGACCGACTCCGGATACGTCCGCGAGACCTACCGCGGCGAACGCCGCCGGGTCGACGACGCGTCGCTGACCCGGTCGGCTGCGCGCGAGGCGGTGGCGGCGGCGTACCCGTCGCTGTGGGGCGTGCGGAGCGCCGTCGACGCCGACCCGGCGCGCGTCTCCACGGTCCGGATCACGTACGACGGCGGCGAACTCGCGGCGACGGTCGGGTCGGGGAACGGACGGGTGTTCCGCGACGTTCACCGACAGTCGCTCGGCGTCGCCGGAACGGACAGGCAGGCGGTCAACATCCGCGACGGTCTCCGTCTGGTCGTCAACCGCTCGTACGCCGGCGGGCCGATGCGTATCCAGCTCCGGACCGTGGCCGGCGACCCGGTCGCCGCGGACCTCACCATCGGTCCGGAGGGGGGCGAGAGTTCGTCGGTCGGGACGACCGGTCCGGACGGCGAGCGGTGGCTGCTGACACCCGACGAGCGGTTCACCCTCGTCGCAATCCGGGGGAACACCGTCGTGTTCATCACGATGAGCCCGCTCGCGGCCCCGCGCACGGAGCGGCCCTGACTCCCCGGCGCTCTTTGGGGAACGGGCGCCACGCCCGGCGTGGACCGACCGGTCGACCTGACCGTCGCGCTCCTCGTCTCGCTTGCCGTCGCCGGCGCGGCGCTCGGTCTCCTCCCCGACCCGGCGCCGACGGCGGCGTTCGCGCTCCGGGCCGACGCCGCGGGTGACAGCCTGACGCTGACCCACCGTGGCGGCGACTCGGTCGACGTCCGCGCCGCTACCATCCGGGTAGTGGTGTCGGGCCGCCCGCTCCGTCACCAGCCCCAGACGCCCTTCTTCGCCACGCGGGGGTTCCGGTCGGGGCCGACGGGGCCGCTCAACCCCGGGAGCGACGGGCGCTGGACGGCCGGCGAGCGCGCGCGCCTGCGTCTCGCGGCGACGAACGCACCGCTCCTCGACCCGGGCGACCGGGTGACGGTGACGCTCCGGGTCGACGGGAGACGGGTCGCGCGGGCCGTGGCGCGGGCGCGCTGACCGCCTACACGACGAAACAGCCCGCCGTCGGGACGACGAGGGAGAGCGCGGCGAGGGCGCGGAGTTTGCGACCGGCGCAGCCGGCAGCGAGGTGTTCGAGAGACACAGTCCTGTCTGTCCGGGCGGGGGCCTAAGCGTGGCGACGCGTCAGGCTCCGACCGGCTCCGGGTCGGGCCGCGCCGGCCCTGCGGGCACCTCGGCGACGGTGGTGATGGCGATCTCGGGGCTGTACGACGGCCCCATCGTGACGTGCCGGAACTCCTCGTAGCCGGCCTCGGCGAACATCCGGTCTGCCTCCGCCTCGTCGTAGAAGAGCATGATCGCGTCCGCGACGCGCTGCATGACGGAGGTCCGGGGGTTGTTCGGGCCGACGACGAGCACCTGTCCGCCGGGGCGAGCGACGCGGCGGAGCTCCTCCAGGGCGTCGACGGGGTTCGGCCAGTACTCGATCGACCCGGACGACCAGACGACGTCGAAGGCGTCGTCGGCGAAGGGCAGCCGCTCGGCGTCGCCGCGGCAGAAGCGGACCCGTCCGTGCCTGCCGAACTTCTCGAACGCCTTCTCCATCTGGTGGACGCTCTGGTCGAGGCCGTAGACCGTCTCGACCCGACCGAGGAGCCCCTCCGTCGCGAAGCCGGTGCCACAGCCGACGTCGAGTACCCGGTCGTCGCGGTCGAGGTCGAGCAGGTCGAGCGCCTCCGTCCGCATCTCGTCGGTCCAGATGAACGGGTTCACGCGGTCGTACACCTTCGAGAGGTAGCGGTAGAACAGCCGCGCCCGTGCCTTGTTCTCGAGGACGCCCATCACCCGAATCTGGACGCCCGCGGCTATGAACCCAACGGCTCGCCCCGGCGGCGCGGCACCCGCGGCACCGCCGCTCGTGGGCCTTTCGCAAACACCTTATACGCCGGTGGCCCTACGGTCGAACGACAGGATGCCACGAACGGAGGTTCTCGAACGGGTCAAGGAGGCCGAGCGGGAGGCAACCGAGCTGGTTGCGGAGGCAGAGGCCGACCGCGAGGACCGGATCGCGGCGGCGCGCCGCGAGGCCGAACAGATCCGCGAGGAGGCCGAACGCGAGGCCGCCGACATGCGCGAACGGCTCGTCGAGGAGGCTCGCGGCGACATCGAGGCCGAGCGCGAGGCGATCCTCGAACGGGGCGAGCAGGAGCGCCGTCGGCTCGCCGCGGCTGCGGAGGAGAACCAGGAGGCGGCGGTCACGGACGCCGTCGAGCGCTTCGAGGAGGCGATCCGTGCCCTCGAGTGAGGTGTCTCGACGGTGAGTGTCCTCAGGCCCCGCCAGATGAGCAAGGTGTCGGTCACGGGCTCGCGCCGGGTGCTCGAGGACGTCGTCGAGGCCGTCCACGACCAGCACCGCCTCCACCTCACCGAGTACGACGACTCGTGGGAGGGGTTCGCTCCGGGCGACCCGACCGGCGACGCCGAGGCCGCAGCCGAGCGCCTGGTCACCGTCCGGTCCCTCGAGAGTATCCTCGACGTCGGGCCGGCCGACGCCGGGCCGACACGGATGCTCTCCGACGAGGAGCTCGCGACGGAGCTCGAGGACGTCCGCGAGCGGGTGAACGCGCTCGAGGACCGGCGCGACGAGATCGAGGACCGTATCCGCGAGATCGACGAGGCGCTGGAGACCGTCGAGCCGTTCGTCGCGCTCGGGGTCGACCTCGACCTGCTCGCCGGCTACGACACGCTCCAGGTCGCGGTCGGCGAGGGTGACGCCGACGCCGTCGAGCGCGCGGTCGTCGACGCCGACGACCTGCGGGAGTTCGAGGTCTTCGCCGCCGACGGCGTCGTCGCCGCTTTCGCCCGGCCCGCTCCCGGCGCCGGCGAGGGCGCGCTGTCGGACGCACTCGTCGGCGTGGAGTTCGCGGCGCTCGAGACCCCCGACGCCGACGGCGACCCGTCGGCGTACGTCGAGGAACTGGCAGCCGAGCGCGACGAACTCGCCGCCGAGCTCGAGTCCGTCGAGGCCGAGGCCGTGGCGCTCCGGGAGGAGGTCGGCGGCTTCCTCCTCGCCGCCGAGGAGACCCTCTCGGTCCAGGTCCAGAAGGCCGAGGCGCCGCTCTCCTTCGCCACGACGGAGAACGCCTTCGTCGCCGAGGGCTGGATCCCGTCGGCGGAGTACACCGCGTTCGAGCGGACGCTGGCCGAGGCGGTCGACGACCGGGTCGAGGTCGAGGAGCTGGAGCGCGCGAGCTTCGGCGCCGACGGCACCGAGGCGCTCCGCGAGGAGGTGCCCGGCGGCGCGGGCCAGCCGGCGGCGGCGGACGGCGGCGACGAGGTCCGCGCCGACGGCGGGGCCGCGACGAGTCCCGTCGTGATGCGCGACGACGACCCGCCGGTGGTCCAGGACAACCCCGGCTCGGTCGGCTACTTCGAGACGCTGGTCGAGGCGGTCGGGACGCCGAGCTACCGGGAGTTCGACCCGACGATCGTGCTGTTCCTGACGTTCCCGGCGTTTTTCGGGTTCATGATCGGCGACCTCGGCTACGGGCTCGTCTACGTCGGTCTCGGCTACCTGATGTACCAGCGGTTCGACTCGCCCGCCCTGCGCAGTATGGGCGGGATCACGGTCTTCGCGGGCGGATTCACCGTGCTGTTCGGCGTTCTCTACGGCGAGATATTCGGACTCCACCTGATCACCCAGTTCCTCTGGGAGGGAGCGCTCGGGATGAGCCACCCGCCGATCGAGAAGGGACTGTCGCCGAACCAGATCTCGTGGGCGCAGTCGTGGCTGGTGATCAGCCTGCTGGTCGGCGTGCTCCACCTGAACGTGGGGTACGCCTTCGACTTCTTCGAGAACCTCGAGTTCCACGGCGCGAGAGACGCCCTGCTCGAGACCGGCTCGTGGATGCTGATGATGAACGGCCTGTGGGTCTGGGCGTTCTCGAAGTCCGCCGCGGGCACCGTGCCCGACTTCATGTTCACCGTCTTCGACGGCACCGGCGCGGCGCCGGAGGCGAGCGGGGAGTTCGCACACGCCGTCTTCGCGCTCGGGTTCAACGGCTTCCCGACGGTCGTCGGCCTGCTCGGCGCGGCGGCCTTCTTCGTCGGGCTGGGGGCGCTGGCGGTCGGTGACCTCGTCGAGGTCGTCGAGTTCCTCCAGGTGCTGGTGAACGTCCTGTCGTACACCCGGATCGCCGCCGTCCTGCTGGCGAAGGCCGGCATGGCGTTCACGGTCAATCTGCTGGCCTTCGGCGCGTACGTCGACCCGGAGGGCGAGTTCCACTTCCTGCTCACCCACGGCCCGTCGTGGGTCGCCGCGGAGTACGGCGGCGAGGCGTCCCTGCTGTTCGGCGGCCTCTTCCACGGCGGCGTGGCGCTGGTGTTCGTCGGCCTCCTCGTCCTCGTGGTCGGCCACCTCCTGGTGCTGGCGCTCGGCGTGACGAGCGCCGGCCTCCAGGCGGTCCGGCTGGAGTACGTCGAGTTCTTCGGGAAGTTCTTCGAGGGCGGCGGCAGGTCGTACAGCCCGTTCGGCGCCGACCGGCGTTACACCGCCGACGAGTAGCGCCCTCGTCCCGTCTGTACTCCGCCATCACCGGTCTCAGCGCCCCTACCGGCCCGAACGACCGCGATCGTGGCTCGTCGGGTTTGAGAACCTTTAAGCGCCCTTCGCAGGCAAGGTTGGACTGTTCCGAGCGGTCCTCGGACACCAGCCATCATGATTGAGACCGCAACACAGCTGGCGAGTGTCGTACTACAGACAGATGGCGGCGCGGCGGCCCCTGGTATTCCTCCGACTGCGGCAGCGGCACTCGCCGTCGGGCTGGCGGCGTTCGGCGCGGGCTACGCCGAGCGTGGCATCGGTGCCGCGGCGATGGGCGCGGTGGCCGAGGACGAGAGCCTGTTCGTCCGGGGACTGATCTTCACCGTCCTGCCGGAGACCCTGGTCATCCTCGCACTGGTCGTCGTCTTCCTGGTCTAACGCCGACGATGAGCCTGGAGACGGTCGTCGAGGACATCCGCGAGGAGGCCCGCGAGGAGGCCGCCACGATCCGTAACGAGGGCGAGGCCCGTGCCGAGGAGATCGTCTCCGAGGCCGAGGCCGACGCCGAGGCGATCCGCGAGGAGGCCCGCGAGGAGGCCGAACGGCAGATCGAGCGCGAGCGCGAGCAGGCCGTCTCGAGCGCGACGCTCGAGGCGAAACAGGACCGACTGGAGGCGCGCCGCGACGCCCTGCAGGACGTCCGGGCGGCCGTCGAAGAGCGGATCGCCGAGATGGACGGCGAGCGCCGCGAGGCGCTCACCCGCGCGCTGCTGGCCGACGCGGCGAGGGAGTTCGAGGGCGACGACGCGGTGTCGGTCTCCTGTCGCGCCGCGGACGAGGCGCTGGTCGGCGACCTCGTCGCGGCGTTCGACGGGTTCGGCGTCGCCGGCGAGGTCGACTGTCTCGGCGGCGTCGTCGTCGAGAGCGAGTCGAGCCGCGTCCGGGTCGACAACACGTTCGACTCGGTGCTCGACGACGTCTGGGAGGACAGCTTGAAGGACGTGAGCGACCGACTGTTTCCCGACGGATGAGCGCCGCGAGCGGCACGCCGAACCCGGAGTACGTCGTCGCCCGCGTGCGGGCCCGGAAGGCACGGCTGTTCGACGACGACGACTACCGGAAGCTCGTCCGGATGGGGCCGGCGGAGATCGCCCGACAGATGGAGGAGTCTGTCTACGAGGACGCGATAAACGCCCTCGGCGCGCGCCACTCGGGTGTCGACCTGATCGAGTACGCCCTGAACCGCGACCTCGCCGCCCAGTTCGAGGATATCCTCGGCTGGGCGGACGGACGGCTGTACGACCTGATCGCGCGGTACCTCCGGAAGTTCGACGCGTGGAACGTCAAGACGGCGGTTCGCGGCATCTACAGCGACACCGACCGCGAGGCCGTCGAGGCCGACCTCATCCGCGCCGGCGAGCTCCCGGACCGGCTGGTCGACACGCTGCTCGACGCGACGTCGGTCGAGGAAGCCGTCGTCGCGCTCGAGGACACCCGCTACGGCGGCCCGCTCGCCGCCGCGCTCGACGACTACGAGGAGTCGGGCGTGCTGGTGCCGCTGGAGAACGCCGTCGACCGGGCGTACTACGACCAGCTCCTGGAGGACCTGACCGTCGACGAGGCGACCGCCGTCTACCGCGAGTTCCTGACCGCCGAGATCGACTTCCGGAACGCCCGGAACGCCCTGCGGCTGGCGGGCTCGGGCGCCGACGTCGACCCCGCCGACTACTTCATCGAGGGCGGACGGCTGTTCTCGGCGTCGGAGCTGTCGACGCTCGCGGGCAGCCGCGAGGAGCTGGTCGCCCGGATCCGGTCGAGCACCTACGGTGACGAACTCGACGACGCGCTGGACGCGCTCGACGAGTCCGAGAGCCTCATCGGCTTCGAGCGCGCGCTGGACGCGGCGCTCGGGTCGTACGCCGACCAGCTCGGGGTCGTCAACCCGCTGTCGGTGACGCCGGTCGTCTCCTTTATCATCGCGAAGGAGCGCGAGGTGAACAACGTCCGGGCGATCGCCCGTGGCCGCGAGGCCGGGCTCGGCCCGGACCGGATCGAGTCGGAGCTGGTGGTGCTGTGAGCCGGGAGATCGCCGTCGTCGGCAGCCCGGAGTTCACGACCGGCTTCCGGCTCGCCGGGGTCAGGCGCTGTGAGAACGTGCCGGACGACCAGAAGCCCGACGACCTCGACGGCGCCGTCGAGCGCGTGCTCGACGACGACTCGGTCGGCATCGTGGTGATGCACGACGACGACACCGACCACCTCTCGCGCAGCGTGCGCGAGCGGGTCGAGACGAGCATCGAGCCGGTCGTGGTCACGCTCGGCGCAACCGGTGCCGGGGGGCTCCGCGACCAGATCAAACGCGCCATCGGGATCGACCTGATGGACGAGGAGAGCGACACCGACACATGAGCAAGGCAACACAGGAGACCGCCGAGGAGAGTGGTGGCAGGATCGCGAGCGTGAGCGGTCCGGTCGTCACCGCGAACGGGCTCGACGCCCGGATGAACGACGTCGTCTACGTCGGCGACGAGGGCCTCATGGGCGAGGTCATCGAGATCGAGGGCGACGTCACGACCGTACAGGTGTACGAGGAGACCTCCGGGGTCAGCCCGGGCGAGCCGGTGCGCAACACCGGCGAACCCCTCACCGTCGACCTCGGGCCGGGGATGATGGACGCTATCTACGACGGCGTCCAGCGCCCGCTGGACGTCCTCGAGGAGAAGCTCGGGTCGGCGTTCCTCGACCGCGGCGTCGACGCGCCCGGCATCGACCTCGACGAGGAGTGGGAGTTCACCCCGACCGTCGAGGTCGGCGACCACGTCGAGGCCGGCGACATCGTCGGCACCGTCCCCGAGACGGTGACGATCGAACACAAGGTGCTCGTCCCGCCGGACTCCGCCGGCGGCGAGGTCGTCGCCGCACACGAGGGGACGTTCACGGTCACCGACCCGATCGTCGAGCTCGACACGGGCGAGGAGCTCACGATGCACCAGGAGTGGCCGGTCCGCGAGGCCCGTCCCACCGTCGAGAAGCGCTCGCCGAGCGAGCCGCTGGTGTCCGGACAGCGCATTCTCGACGGCCTGTTCCCGATCGCGAAGGGCGGGACGGCGGCGATTCCGGGGCCGTTCGGCTCCGGCAAGACCGTCACCCAGCACCAGCTCGCGAAGTGGGCCGACGCCGACATCGTCATCTACGTCGGCTGTGGCGAGCGGGGCAACGAGATGACGGAGGTGATCGAGGACTTCCCCGAGCTCGAGGACCCGACGACCGGGAACGCCCTGATGGACCGGACCTGTCTCATCGCCAACACCTCGAACATGCCCGTCGCGGCCCGCGAGTCCTGCGTCTACACCGGGATCACCATCGCGGAGTACTACCGCGACATGGGCTACGACGTCGCGCTGATGGCCGACTCCACCTCGCGGTGGGCGGAGGCGATGCGCGAGATCTCCTCCCGGCTGGAGGAGATGCCCGGCGAGGAGGGCTACCCGGCCTACCTCGCCGCGCGCCTGTCACAGTTCTACGAGCGCGCCGGCCTGTTCGACAACCTGAACGGCACCGAGGGGACGGTGTCGGTCATCGGCGCCGTCTCGCCGCCGGGTGGGGACTTCTCCGAGCCGGTGACACAGAACACCCTGCGAATCGTCAAGACGTTCTGGGCGCTGGACGCCGACCTCGCCGAGCGCCGGCACTTCCCGTCGATCAACTGGAACGAGTCGTACTCGCTCTACCGCGACCAGCTCGACCCGTGGTTCGAGGCGGAGGTCAGCGAGGACTGGCCGTCCCGCCGGCAGTGGGCGATCGACACGCTGGACGAGGAGGCCGAACTGCAGGAGATCGTCCAGCTCGTCGGGAAGGACGCCCTGCCGGACGACCAGCAGCTGACCCTCGAGGTGGCACGGTACCTCCGCGAGGCGTACCTCCAGCAGGACGCGTTCAACCCGACCGACACCTACTGCTCGCCACAGAAGACGTTCCGCATCCTCGGCGCGATCCGGACGTTCGCCGACGAGGCGTTCGACGCCCTGGAGGCGGGCGTTCCGGTCGACGAGATCGTGGCCATCGACGCCGCGCCGCGGCTGAACCGGATCGGCGTCCAGGAGGACTGGGACGAGTACGTCGACGAGCTGGAGGCAGATATCGAGGCCGAACTCCGGGGGCACTACTGAGATGAAAGAGTACGAGACGATCACGGAGATCAGCGGCCCGCTGGTGTTCGCCGAGGTCGACGAGCCGATCGGCTACGACGAGATGGTCGAGATCAACACGCCCGGGGGCGACACCAAGCGCGGGCAGGTCCTGGAGTCCTCGGACGGCCTCGTCGCGATCCAGGTGTTCGAGGGGACGACCGGGATCGACCGCAACGCCTCGGTCAGCTTCACCGGCGAGACGCTGAAGATGCCCGTCACCGAGGACCTGCTCGGGCGGGTGTTAGACGGCACCGGCCAGCCGATCGACGGCGGGCCGGATATCGTCCCGGACGACCGCCGCGACATCGTCGGGGCGGCGATCAACCCAGTCTCGCGGGAGTACCCCGAGGAGTTCATTCAGACGGGCGTGAGCGCGATCGACGGGATGAACACGCTCGTGCGCGGCCAGAAGCTCCCGATCTTCTCCGGGTCTGGCCTGCCACACAGCGAGCTCGCCCTCCAGATCGCCCGGCAGGCGACGGTGCCAGAGGAGGAATCGGCGGCCGACGAGGGGTCGGAGTTCGCGGTGATCTTCGGCGCCATGGGCATCACACAGGAGGAGGCAAACGAGTTCATGGACGACTTCGAGCGCACGGGCGCGCTGGAGCGCTCGGTCGTCTTCATGAACCTCGCGGACGACCCCGCCGTCGAGC
>JAQCMY010000253.1 GCA_028274865.1 Haloferacaceae archaeon
TCTCGACGCTCGCGTCCCGGAGCGCCGCGAGCACGCCGGCGAGGTCGGGCGTCGCCAGCGCGACGTGGTGGACGCCCGGGCCCTCCCGGTCGAGGAACCGTGCGACCGTCCCGGCGTCCCCGGTCGGTTCGAGCAGCTCGAGGTGCGCCGCGCCGGCGTCGAGAAACGTCACCAGCAGGTCCTCGAACCGCTCCTCGTGGACGACGCGCAGGCCGAACAGCTCCCGGAGCGTCGCCGCGAGCGCCGCCGCGTCGGGCGTCGCGACGCCGACGTGGTGCAACTCCATACCGACCCCTGCACACCCCGGGAGAAAAAGCGTCCCACCGACAGAGATTTATCACTGGAAAAACCTCATTAACTACCATGAGGTTCGTCGACGACACCGACTGCCCGCTCTGTGGAGAGACGACGGCCGACCGCGAGGCGCTCCGGCTCCACCTGATGTGTCAGCACCGCAAGAGCGAACTGACCGACCTGTCGCTCGCGCTCCTGGACGAGGCCCCGGCGTCGGCCTGAGCGCCGGCTCAGGCGCTCGGACGGTGTTCGCCGAACTCGTCACGGAGCGCGTCACATATCTCGCCGACGGTCGCGTGGGCCTTCGCGGCGGCGATCAGCCGCGGCATCAGGTTCGCGCCGCTCGCGGCGGCGTCGCGCACGTCCGACAGCGTTCGCTCGACCGCGTCGTCGTCACGGTCGGCCCGGATCGATTCGACCCGCTCGACCTGTGCCCGCTCCTCGTCCCCCGAGACCTCCTCTAGGTCCATCTCCGGTTCGTCCTCGTCGACCTCGAACTCGTTGACGCCGACGACGACGCGCTCGCCGGCCTCGATCTCCTCCTGTCGGTCGAACGCGACGTCCTGAATCTGGCGCTGGACCCACTGCTCTTCGATCGCGCGACGCATCCCGCCGCGGTCGTCGACCTCGCGGATGATCTCGAACGCCTCCGCCTCGACGTCGTCGGTCAGCGACTCGACGTAGTAGCTGCCGGCGAGGGGGTCTATCGTGTCTGCCGCGCCGGACTCGTGGGCGAGGATCTGCTGGGTTCGGAGCGCGGTGCGCACGGACTCTTCGGTCGGGAGCGACAGCGCCTCGTCCTTGCCGTTCGTGTGGAGCGACTGCGTGCCGCCGAGCACCGCCGCGAGCGCCTGGTAGGCGACCCGGACGACGTTGTTCTCCACCTGCTGGGCGGTGAGCGTCGACCCGGCGGTCTGGGTGTGGAATCGGAGCTGTTTGGACTTCGGGCTCTCGGCGCCGAACCGCTCCTCCATGATCGTCGCCCACATCCGGCGGGCGGCGCGGAACTTCGCGGCCTCCTCGAGGACGTTGTTGTACGACGCGAAGAAAAACGAGAGCCGCGGCGCGAACTCGTCGACGTCGAGCCCGGCCTCGACTGCCGCCTCGACGTACTCGATACCGTTCGCGAGGGTGAACGCCACCTCCTGTGCCGCCGTCGACCCCGCCTCGCGGATGTGGTAGCCGGAGATAGAGATGGTGTTGAACTTCGGCGTCTCGTCGGCGCAGAACGCGAAGACGTCGGTGACGATACGCATCGACGCCGCCGGCGGGTAGATGTAGGTGTTGCGCGAGATGTACTCCTTCAGCACGTCGTTCTGGATCGTACCGCGCAGCTCCTCGCGCGGGACGCCCTGTTCGTCGCCGACGGCGACGTACATCGCCAGCAGGACAGCCGCAGGCGCGTTGATCGTCATCGACGTCGACACCTCGTCAAGCGGGATGTCGTCGAACACCGTCCGCATGTCATCGATCGTGTCGATCGCGACGCCGGACTTCCCCACCTCGCCGGCGGCCATCGTGTCGTCGGAGTCGTAGCCCATCTGCGTCGGGAGGTCGAACGCCATCGACAGCCCGGTCTGACCCTCGTCCAGCAGGTAGTGGAACCGCTCGTTTGTCTGGCTGGCGGTGCCCATCCCCGCGTACTGCCGCATCGTCCACAGCCGCCCGCGGTACATCGTCGAGTAGATTCCGCGGGTGTACGGCTCCTCGCCCGGGAACCCGAGGTCCGCGCCGTAGTCGACGTCCGCGACGTCGGCCGGCGTGTACAGCGGCTTCACGTCCTGTCCGCCGGTGTCGGTGGTGAACTCGTCTCGGCGCTCCCCGAACCGGTCGACCGTCGGCTCGTACGTCTCCGCGCGCCACTCCTCGCGGGCCTCGCGGATCGCCTC
>JAQCMY010000264.1 GCA_028274865.1 Haloferacaceae archaeon
ACCGACGATGACGACGACGTTTCCCTACTCGTTGTGGAGGGTCGCGATATTACAGCCCAACAGCAACAACAACAGCATCTGGATGTCATGCAGCGCGTGATGCGTCACAACATGCGAAACGACCTGACGAAGGTGCGTGGCTGGACACAAGTCATGTCCGAAGAGTCGAATTCTGAAAAGCGCTCCGAACAGTTCGAGACCGTCGAGCGGATTCTCGACAAGTGGGACGAGATGACCGAGAAAATGAAACAAATACGCCAAATTATCCAGTCTGAGGAGAATAAACAGCAGACATCGGAGGCGGGGTCACTACTCGAAACTGCCGTGGTTCCGGTTCGGAAAGAATATTCCGACGCGACAATCACGACTGACGCGGCAGACTCTGCGTCAGTTCAGATCCCGACGGTGCTGACAGCGGCGGTTCGTGAACTCGTGAACAACGCCGGAGACGCAACAGAGGCTGGCACCATCGAGGTCGGACTCGACCGTCCCGCGGAGGGCTGGGTCGAGGTCAACGTGAGAGACGACGGGCCAGGGATGCCCGAGATGGAAGTGGATGTACTCGAGACTGGCGAGGAAACGCCACTCAGCCACGGGGGTGGACTCGGCCTGTGGATGGTTCGAACGATCGTCACGCAGGCAGGTGGTGAGGTGTCGGTCGAGTCGACAACAGATGGAACGGAGGTGTGTTTGCGACTGCCGACCGAACGGACGATCCAGTCAGCGGGAGTGTAAGCTAACCCACGGCTAAAGCCGTGGGCTTTCAGCGTGGACTCCCGCTCTGGCCGACTCATCGGCAGGAGGCTCATACTCTCCGTTCGCGTTCAGCGTCCCGCTGTTCAAGCGCACGCCTACGGGTGCGCCTCCACCAGAGCCAGTTTGGTTCCGGCGGAGATACCGCAAGCCAATATTCTTCGCCGCGTTGTAATCAGCGTGATTCTCGTAGCCACACTTTAGACACTCGAAGGATTCGCTCTCACGGTTGTCCGGGTGGGTGAACCCGCACTCAGAGCAACGCCGTGACGTGTTCCCTGGGTCAACCTGTTCCACGTCAATGCCGTATTCTTCGGCTTTGTATTCGACGTACTCGTACAGACGGTTGAACGCCCACTCGTGGCCCCACGACGCACCAGTGCGGTCACGAATATTGGTCAGGTCCTCGAACGCTATCACCGAACAGCCGTGGTCACGAGCTTCAGCCACTAACTCGTTCGATATGCGGTGGAGCGTTATCTTGAACCGGCCTTCCTCTTTCCGTCCGACAGCCTGCATATTCTCATGCGCCCACCGCGTGCCGTGTTCCTGCAAGTCACCACGCCGCTTCTCGTATTCCCGCCGCCAGTGGTCGAATTTGTCGCCTGCCCAGAACGCACCCGTCGAAGCAACTGCGAGGTTGTTCACGCCGATGTCAACCCCAAGAACCGTTCCGTTCTCGGTGGCCTCCTGTTCCGGCGTGTCAGACTCCACATCCTTCTTGCAGTGGATGTGAAGCATCCAGTTTCCGTTGCTGTAATGCAGTTCCGCCACAGTTGTCTCGTATTCGTCCGAGAAGAAGTAGTCTGCGTGGGGCGTGTCTCGCTCCTCATTGGGAAGCACGTAGTCGGCTTCAATTCGACCGTCAACGGTCGCCAGCGACACGTACTCGTCGTGGAAGGTGGCGGTACGGTGGTCGTAGACGAGATGGGGACTGGTGAAGTGCGGCATCGACGCTTTCTTGCCCTGCTTCCATTTCTCAACTACGCTCTTGCAGGCTTCGGCGGCCTTGTTGCGAGCGGCTTGGACGTGGTTGCTGTGCAATGCCGTCTGGTCGCGCACGTCCTCGTAGGTGTCGTCGTTGAGCGTGGTCTTGCTCGTGGTAACGTATTCGCCTTGGAAAGCGTGGTGTGTAACGTAGTTCGCGGCCCACAGAAACTCATCCACGGTATCGCGGAGAAGTGCGGCGTCAGCACTGTCTACGTCGAGTTTTACGGGGACAGTGCGCCGCTTCCCCATATATCATATAAGGGCTTGGTAGTTCAAAACCGCTGGGGAGTCGGCCCTGCCGTAGTCGGTGGGCTGTCGCACTGAGTGTACGCGCTTCCTCCCACCCGTAAACGGGTGGGTTTCCGCGCTGTTTCCGCTATGATTGCGTCGACGACGCTCGGACGGGATTGACCCTCCTGTCGTTCAGATACTCTCAGTATCTGTCATTCCAGCGTCCGACGCACAGTCTCAGAACAGGAGGTCCTCTCTTGTCTGTGATTGGTACCAGTAAATCGGTGGCCTCGGCACTCACAGGGCTCGTCGTCGCCGGCTGCCGAGACCGGCTCGGCCCGGTTGGATCGTCATCGGCCACCGGCGGTCGGCGAGCGGGGGGCAAGAGCGTGACGGCCCGAAAGAGCCTTGCGCGGCGCCGGCGTTCGGTTTGCCGTGCTGGATCCGACGGACTACGACGCGGGCGAACTCCGGTCGGCTGCCGACCTGGATGTGGTCGACCCCGAGACGGGCGTCTCGCTCCCCCGCGCGTCGGCGACGGACCACCGCCCGCCGGCCCCGGACGAGCCGACCCACGAGCAGTGCGAGCGCCTGGTGGCCGTCGGTGGCATCGATCCGGCGGCGCTCGGCGAGCGTCCGTACCTCCGGTCGTTCCCGGACGACCCCGAGGCCCGACGGGTCGGCCGGGACTGGCTCGCCTCCCTCGTGACGACGGCGGGCGGGCGCGAGACGCGCGCGGCGGTCGACCGCTACCGGGCGCTGGGCTGGATCGGCGACGAGGCGGCGGCGACGCTGACGGCCCGGGCCGACGACGCCGTCGCCGCGCTCGCGCCGGGCGACGGCTCGCTCGACCGGGTCGACCACCTGCTGAGCTTCGCGTACGTCGTCCGGCTGCTCGGCGTCTCGCGCCGCGACTGAGCCGTTCTGGCCGTTCTCTCGATTGATACCGGGGCCGCCGACTATTTACCATCTGAATTGCTCGAACTGGTTGTATGAGTGAGGGTACACAGCCGAAACAGGACGACGCACAGACGGAGTCGGCGGAGAGCCAGCCGGTCCGCCTCGACGACCCGAACGGGGACACAGCCGACAGCGAGCAGACCGGGCCGGAGGAGGCGCCGGCGGAGCCGACGGAGCCGACGGGGCCGACGGAGCCGACGGACGACCCCGGGGCCGCCGCGACCGGTGACACGCCCGCCGCCGTCGGGGTGAAACTCGGCAGCACCCGCACCGTCGTGGCGACGCCCGGGGCGAGCGGCGTCGAGACGGTCGACGCGCTCACCTGTCTCGCGACGTACGAGGACGTGCTCACCGGCGAGGAGAAGGTTCTCTACGGCGAGCAGGCGGCGTCGGAGTATCCCGAGTCGGTGCGGTACATGCTCCGCTCCGGTCTGCCCGAGGACGACGAGAGCGCCGGGCTCGCGGAGACGTTCTTCCGGACGTTCGTCGAGTCCAACGACCTCCCGGCGGACAGCGTCGTCGTCTACGCCATCCCGACAATCGACAACGACCAGGGGCTCCAGAACCTCACGAGCGTCGTCGAGGCCGCGCCGGTCGGTAACGCGGGCGTCCGCAGCTACCCGGAGGCGCTCTGTGGCTCGATCCCCGCGCTCGGCGACGGCCTGGAGGCCGTCGAGCAGACGTTCGTCGGCGTCAACCTCGGCTCGACGAACCTCGAGGCCAGCGCGTACCGCCGCGGCTCGCAGCTCCAGCGCTACGCGACCGGCGGCGTCACCGGCAACGAGGTCGACCGCCGCATCGTCACCTACGTCGAGGACGAGACCCAGGGCCGGGTCAACATCGACACACAGACCGCCCGCGAGTACAAGGAGGCCCACGCCGACTTCGTCGACTACGAGCCGTTCTCCGACGTCGTCCAGCAGCCCGGCGGCGGGACCCACGAGTTCACCATCGAGACGGCGGTGATGGACGCCGTCGACGAGTACGTCGACGAGGCGGTCGACGAGCTCGCGAACTCGTTTCTCCCCGACCTCGCGAACGACCACCTGAAGGTCTACCGCCGGGTGCTCGACGAGCCGGTCGTCCTGACGGGCGGGATGACGGCAATCCCCGGCCTCGTCGACGAGGCGGAGGCGCGGCTCTCCGAGGAACTCCAGCGCGAGGTCACCTGTCTCTCGCCCGACGACCCCGCGACCGCGGCGGCTCGCGGCGCCCAGCGTATCGCGGCACAGTTCGCCCAGCAGTCCTAGCGCTCGGCGCGCCCGGCCAGCGCCGACAGCCGGTCGACGGCCCGCAGGTCCGCGACGTCGCAGTACCAGGCCCCGCGGACGCCGTTCTGGTCGTTCTGTACCGGCCGGTCCAGCGGGACGAGCGGGCCGAGTTCGAAGACGACGACCTCGCGTTCGTCCGTGAACGGGTCGAGCAGCGTCTCCCAGTCGCGCTCGGTCAGCGGCCCGTCCTCGCCGCGGCGCTGGCGGACCCGGCCGGTCACCGCGGCGTGGTGGGTCACCGCCGAGACGGGTGCGGTGCGGTAGCACGCCATCCGGTCGACGTCGGCCCGCGACCGCTCGTACGACAGCGGGCTCGGGTAGATGCCGTCGCGACACCGCGCGAACGTGTCCGGCTGGGTCGCGACGACACAGACCCGGTCGTCGCCGTCGGCGTCGTCTGCGGGCGTGTCGTCGGCGAAGCGGTCGAGATCCACAGCCGGTAGTGGGCCGTCGGGAGTCAAAGGGTTGTCTACAGCCGCCCCGTCAGCGCTCCTCGTCCTCGGCGACCGTCCCGGCGACGTAGCCGGTGACGTTTCCGTAGTTCATCGCCACGGCGAGCGCAACGGCGACGCCGAAGACGATGAGCGACGAGACGGCGTTCAGCTCCGGGGCGTCCAGCTGTTTGATCCGGCTGAACATCCAGATGGTCAGCACGTCCGTGTTCGGGCCGGCGAGAAACAGCGCCCGGATGTAGTCCTCGAACGAGCGGATCCACGCGAACAGGAAGCCGGCGCCGATAGCCGGCGCGATGACCGGGAACGTCACGTCCCGGAACGTGGTGATCGGGTCCGCGCCGAGGTCACGGGCCGCCTCCTCGAGCGACTCGTCGAACGTGTACAGCCGGGCGGTGACGATGAGGATGACGAACGGCAGTCCGTACAGCGAGTGCGCGAGCACGACCGTCGTGAACCCGGGGAGGACGTCGAGGAGGCTCTGGAAGTAGATACGGAGCGCCACGCCGAGGATGATGCCCGGCACGACCATCGGGATGATACCGAACGTGCGGTAGAGCTCGCGGAACGTGAACCGGTAGCGGGTGAGCGCGAAGCTCGCCAGCACGCCGAGCACCGTCGCGATACTGGCCGCGACGCTCGCGATCGTGAAGCTGCCGACGAGCGACTGGCGCATCGACTCGCTGGCGAGCGCGAGCCGGTAGTTCGCGAGCGTCAGCCCCTCGAACGGGAACAGCGTGACCGGGTTCTGGGCGAACGAGAGGACGATCATGATGCCCAGCGGCACCCAGAGAAACGCGAGAAGGAGGCCGGCGACTGCGTACAGCGAGCCACGGAGGAGCCGCTCGACCCGGCGGTGGTCGAACAGCCGGTCGGCACCCGGGTAGTCGGCCTCGGTCTCGCCTGCCTCCGTCGGCTCGCCGGTTTCGGTCGCCATCTCAGCCACCCCCCAGGTCCTCGATCGTCACGTACCGGAAGGCGACGATCATCGCCCCGATTATCGACACCAGCACGAACATCGACGCGGCACTCGCGTAGCCGATTGAGTAGGTGCCGACGACCCGGCTCTCTATCAGCATGCCGATCATCTGGATCTTGCCCTGGCCGAGGAACCGTGGCGTGATAAACGCGCCAACGCTCGGGACGAACACGAACAGGCTCCCGCCGATGATCCCCGGAAGCGTCAGCGGAACGACGTGGTCCCGAACCACGTCGACGCGCGACGCGCCGAGGTCACGGGCCGCCTCGATCAGCGAGAAGTCGAGGCCGTCGAGACTCGCGTACAGCGTCAGCAGCATGTATGGGAAGTACGCGTGGGTGAGCCCGACGACGATTGCCGGAACGCCGTAGTTGAACAGCTCGATCGGCCCGTCGGTCAGCCCGACGCTCATCAGCGTGGAGTTGATCACGCCGCCGGGGCCGAACATCAGCACCCACGAGTACGCCCGGACGAGGTACATCGTAAAGAACGGCAGGAGCACGAGGAAGATGATGATCTTGAACGTCCGACCGCCGCGCCGCGCCAGCAGGTACGCGAGCGGGAACGCGAGTGTCAGACAGAGCAGCGTCGTCACCGTCGCGATGCCGTACGAGAGCCAGATCGCGGTGAAAAACGGCGTGTCCCACCACGGCGTCGAGTCGAACAGCCCCTCGTAGTTCGCCAGCGTCGGCTCGTAGACGATCTCGTAGCTGATTGGGCTGACCTCGAGGAAGCTCACGACCACCATGAACGTCAGCGGTGCGAGCAGTAGCGCGGCGATCCACAGGAGCGCCGGCCCGGTGGTGATACCGAGCGCGCCGTACCGGGTACTCAGGAGGCGAACAGCCGCCGCGCGGTTCGTCTCCTCGGGGTCGCCGACCGCCATCTTACGCGGCCTTGACCTCTTCCCACGCGGAGACGTACTCCTCCTCGACGTCGGAGGCGATGTCCTTGAACGGGATCATCCCGTCGAGCCGCGCGGGGTCGATGGAGCCGTACAGGTCGTTCTGCTCCTGGGTCAGCTCTTCGGACACGGCGGGGTTCGTGCTCGGCGAGAAGCCGGCCTGGGCGAGCGCCGCGCCGTTCTGTGGCGCCAGGAACTCGTTGACGACCTCCCACGCGGTCTCCTGGTTGTCCGAGGCCGCCGAGACGACCGCCGTCTCGTACCACGCCATCGCGCCCTCGCGCGGCACGACGTACTCGACCCAGTCCGCGCCCTCCGTACGCATCTGGATGACCTCGTTCCGCCCGGACTGGCCGACCAGGAAGTTACCCTGCTGGAACTCCTGGATGAACGTCGGGTCGGCCGCGATGTAGCCCTGGAGCCGGGGCTTCTGGTCGACCAGCGCCTGCTGCATCTGGTCGATCTGGTCGGTGCTGAACGTCATCTCCGACCCCTGGAGCTCCTCCTCGAAGCCCAGATACAGCGCCGTCGCGGGCATCGCCTTCGCGGCCTCGTCGTACATGATGATCTCGCCGTCGAGGTCCGCGTCGACGTAGTCCTCCTCGAACAGGATGTCGTAGCTCGGCTCGTGGTCCGGCACCGTCCGCGTGTCGTACGCGTAGCCGTACCAGCCGAACCGGATGGGGACGCCGTAGGCCTCGCCGTCGGCGGTGAACTGCTGGTCGACGAACGTCTGGAACTTGTCGTACATCGAGTCGAAACTCGCCACCGCGTCCTGGTCGATCGGGGTGACGAGGTCCGCGTCCATGAACCGCCGGACCAGGTTGTTGTTCGGGACGGCGATGTCGAACTGCTCGTCCTGGCCGGAGTTCCACTGCGCGAACATCTCCGTCGACGACGTCGACGGCGTGATGTTCAGCTCGACGCCGTCGAGCGTCGACTCGATGTTCTCCTGCATCTCCGCGTACTCCTCCCAGGTGATGATGTTGATGGTGGTCGTCCCGCCGGAGTCGCCGGCCGAGCCACCGTCGCCGCTGTCGGTACCGTCGTCCATCCCGCTGTCGGTACCGTCGTCCATCCCGCTGTCGGTACCGCCGTCGCCGCCGCCGCCACCGCCGCCCCCACCGGCACACCCGGCGAGCGCGACGAGCCCGGTCGCGCCGGCGCCGGCGATGTACGCCCGACGCCCGATACCGCTGGTTGATTCGTTGCCCGACTCCGTCTGACGGTCTCCGTTAGACGGCATATCTAATGAGAGATATATGGAGACTAATCAAGGTTTCCCGTTCGTTGTTTTTTGTCGCGGTTATCGTTCACAATAGTCTCTTCAGAACGCCGTCGTTCGGGGTGATCGGAACGCCAGATTCATCCTACCGTGTGGCGTCGCCCCGCGTATGCCCCCTCAGGGAGACGTACTGGTCGAACTCGACGGCGTCACGAAGGAGTTCGGCGACGTGACCGCAGTCGAGGAGATCGACTTCTCCGTCAGGCGCGGCGAGTTCTTCACCCTCGTCGGCCCCTCCGGCTGTGGCAAGACGACGACGCTCCGGATGATAAGCGGGTTCGAACAGCCGACACGCGGCGACGTCCGGATCGACGGTCGAGCGATGGCGGCGGTCCCGCCGGAGGCGCGGGACACGAACCTCGTCTTCCAGCACCTCTCGCTGTTCCCGCACATGAGCGTCGGCGAGAACGTCGGCTACGGCCTCCGGAAGCGCGGCGCCGACGCCGCAGAGCGCGAGTCACGGGTCCGGGAGTACCTCGAACTCGTCGACCTCGAGGGGTTCGCCGACCGCGACCCGACGGACCTCTCCGGCGGCCAGCAACAGCGGGTCGCGCTCGCCCGGGCGCTGGTCAACGAACCGTCCGTCCTCCTGCTAGACGAACCGCTCTCGAGTCTCGACCGGAAGCTCCGCAAGCGGATGCAGGTCGAACTCCGGCGTATCCACGAACAGACCAAGGGGTCGTTCTTCTACGTCACCCACGACCAGGAGGTCGCGATGTCGCTCAGCGACCGCATCGCGGTGATGAACGAGGGGCTGATCGAACAGATCGGCCCGCCGGAAGAGATCTACCGCGAGCCCGCGTCGACGTTCGTCGCCGACTTCATCGGCGACACGAACCTCCTCGACGGACACGTCGAGGCCGGATCCTCGGTCGTCCGGGTCGGAGCGTCCGACGGGTTCACCCTCCCCGCAGACGGCCGGGCCGGCGAAGTGACGGTGTCGATTCGCCCCGAGGACTTCGAACTCGCCGCCGACGGGGGCGACGTCGAGGGCACCGTCGTCGAGCGGTACTTCCAGGGCGACCAGACGAACTACCTCGTCGACCCCGCCGGCGACGTCGACGAGCTCCAGGTCGTCGTCCAGGGCCGGGAGTCGGGTATCGACGCCGGCGAACGCGTCTCGCTCGGCGTCGTCGACGGCGCGCCGGTCGTCTTCTGATCAGTCCACCACGGCCAGCCGCTCGCGAACGGCGGCGACGAGAAACGGGAGCGTGATCGTGGCGTCCGCGACGACGGTGACGTTCTCGGCGTCCGGCTCCAGCTTCCCCCACGACCGCGCCTCGTCGAGCGTCGCGCCCGACAGCCCCGCGGTGTGTGGCGGGTCCATCGTCAGCTGGACGCCGTAGTCGTAGGCGCCCGGCACCGCGAGCATCGTCTGGAGCACGTAGTTCTTCGGCACGCCGCCGCCGACGACGAGCGCCCCCGCCCGGTCCGCGTCCGCCGCGAGGTCCGAGAGCTCGGTCATGTCCGCCAGCGCGTCTAGCCCGAACTCGGAGGTCTGCGAGTACACCCACGCCTGGATGCCGAGTACCGAGTCCTGTATCGCCGGCACGTACACCGGCACGTCCGCCGCCGCCGCCGCCGCGGCGATTCCCGGGTCGGCGTCGACGTCCGCCGCGTCGTTTCGCTCGGCGTTCGCCTCGCCGAGCGCCGTCGTGAACTCCCGGATCGACACCCGACGCTCGACGCGCGGGAAGACGTGGCTCCGGAGGTGTGTCTCGAGTCGTGCGAACTGTTCCTGTGGCAGGTAGACGTCGTACACCCGGTCGACGCCCTCCTCGCGCAGGCGCTCGTCGTGGTCGCGTTCGGTCGCCGTGTCCGTCGCCCCGTCGCCGGTCGGGTGAGGTTCGCCCGGGTCGACCCGGCCGTGGTGGTGGTGGCCGCCGATCGCCTCGATCGCGTCGTGTGTGAGGGTCGCGCCCGTTGTCACCAGCGCGTCGACGAACCCGTCGCGCAGGAGGTCGGTGACCACCCGACGCATCCCGGTCGGCACCATCGCGCCCGCGAGCCCGAGGAACACCGTCGTGTCCTCGCGCCCGACCATCTCGGCGCCCAGGTCGACGGCCTCGCTCAGCCGTCCGGCGCCGACGCCCGCGTCGCCGAGCGCCGTCGCGAACTCGCCGACGGTCATCCCGGCGTTTACCGACACGTGTTCGATCGGCGCGTCGTGGAACTCCTCGCGGGGCGTCTCCCGCTCCGTGTCCTCGTCGCCGTGGTCGCTCATGCGCTTCTGTCGGCGCGCCGGGGTTTCAACGCCGCGGTCGGCCCGGCCTCACAGCCCGGTCGGGTGGTCTATCCACGTCGTCTCGACGCCCCACTCCGCCAGGAGGGCGCCGACAGCCCGCACGCCGAACGTCTCGGTCGCGTAGTGTCCCGCGAGCGCGACGTTCACCCCTTCCTCTCGCGCCTCGTGGTAGACCTGCTGTTTCCCCTCGCCGGTCACGAACAGGTCGGCGCCGGCCTCGGCGGCCTCGTCGAGCCAGTCGACACCGCTCCCGGTCACGACGGCGACCCGCTCGACCGTCTCCGGCCCGAACGGGAGCAGGCGGACGCCGCGCTCCGGGGCGAGCTCCGACGCCAGCCGGTCGACGAGAGCGTCGACCGACCGTCCGTCGACTCGTCCCCGGAGCCCCACCGTCTCGGCGCCGAGCGTCCCGAACGGCTCGCGGTCCTCGGCCCCGAGGACGTCACACACCCCGGCGGCGTTGCCCAGATCCGTGTGGCCGTCGAGCGGGAGGTGCGAGACGTACAGCGCACAGTCGCCGGTGAACAGCGGCGCGAGACGGCCGTGGGTCCGGCCGGTCACGCGGTCGAGGCCGTCCCAGACGAGGCCGTGGTGGGCGACGAGGAGGTCCGCGTCGCGGTCGACCGCCGTCTCGGCGGTGGCGCGCGCGGCGTCGACCGCGAGTGCGGCGCGCTCCACCTCGTCGGGGCCGTCGACCTGGAGCCCGTTCGCGGAGGCGTCGAGGTCGGCGTACGCGTCCGTTCGGAGGCGGCTGTCGAGGCGCGTGACGACGTCGTCGAGGTCCATGGGTCGCGGGCGGGCGGACACGTCCTAAACCCCCGGTCTGCTACGCGCGCTCGAAGACGAACCGGCGCAGGAGCGCCGCCGCCAGCGCCGCGGCCTGCCCGTCGTCGCGGTCGTTCACCTCGACGACGTCGAACCCCTCGGCGTGAGGCGCGACGCGCGCGACGGCGTCGCGGGTCGCCCGCGACGAGAGGCCGAACGGCTCCAGGGTTCCCGTCCCCGGCGCGACGGCGGGGTCGGCGGCGTCGACGTCGACGCTGAGGTACGTCCGGCCCCAGCCGTCCGGCTCCGCGTCGTCCAGCCACCCGGCCACGTCGCCGGGCGCGACCGGCGTGACGTCCGCCGCCGCGGCTCGCTCCCACCCCGCCTCGCTCCCGGAGCGCGCGCCGAGGACGACCGCGCGGTCGGCGGTCTCCAGCGCCCGCCGGGTGACACAGGCGTGGCTCGTCGCGTGGCCGTCGTAGGAGTCGCGCAGGTCGAGGTGGGCGTCGAGGACGACGACGGTGTCGGGGTCGACGGCCCGAACGCCCGCGACTGCGACGGTGTGTTCGCCCCCGACGAGGAGCGGGACGACGCCGTCGGCGACGAGCGCGGCCAGCTCGGCGCGCAGGTGGTCGACGTAGGCCGCGGGGTCGGGCCACGCGCGGACGTCGCCGGCGTCGTGGACGGCCTGCGCCGAGAAGCGGGCGTCGGCTGTGGCGTCGTAGTCCTCGAACGAGCGGGCGAACCGGCGGACCCGCTCGGGCCCGACCCGTGTCCCCGGCCGGAACGAGGTCGTGGCGTCCAGCGGCGCCCCGACGACGGCGTAGTCGGCCCCGTCGCGGTCTGCGGTCGCGCCGGGAAACGCCGCCATCGGCGCCTCAGACGATCTCCCGCTGACCCTCGTACTCCAGGTACTCGATCGTATCGTCGGGCGAGAACGACTCGTCCTCCGGGACGCGCATCGTGAACGTCTCGTAGGTGTCGAGGTCCATCACCTGCGCGTCGTCGCCCGAGACGGAGACGACCTGCCCCTGCTTTCGCTCGACGATCGGTACCCACACCTTCGCGTCGACCGGCTGGGAGAGCGAACGCTTCCGGTCGTCGAAGACGCCGCGACCCTCGATGCGGGCCTTCGCGCTCCCGTGTTTGCCCGGCTTCGCGGTGCTGTAGCCGTCTATCTTGCACGGCGCGTCGTCCATCATCACGTACGACCCCTCTTGGAGATCGCGGACCTGCTTCTGTTCCCGCGGCATACCCTCCTATTCCGGTGACGCTGATAAAAACGGTGTGGATAGACGGCGCTAGCGGTCGGAGTCGGGCCCGTCGCCCGCCGCGTCGTCTCCGGCTGTCGCCCTGTCGTCGTCGCCCGCCTCGTCCGCCTCGTCCGCCCGGAAGTCGCCCGGCGCGAGGGCCGTCCCGTCGCCGGCGTCGGCATCGGCGTCTGCCCCCCCGGACTGCCGCCGGCGCATCTCCTGTCGCGTGAACTGCGGCTGTGCGGAGACGCCGCGGTCGGGCCTGAGCGAGCGGTAGAGCAGTATCCCGAACGGGAGCGTCAGGACACCGGCGACGACGGCGGCCTCGGGGCGTGCGTTGAACGAGTAGAGCAGCGCCGTCGAGAGCACCCCCACCGCGAGGATCAGGCCGTAGACGATACGGCGGGCGAGGCGGTCGAGAACGTCGTTTCGGTCCTCGATCCGGACCGAGAGCGACAGGTCCTCGCGCTGGACCGTCTTCAGCACGTCGTCCAGCCGCGGCGGCACGGCGAACAGCGCCTCCGTCGTCTCCAGCACCTGTCGGCCCGTGTCGGCGGCGACGTTGCGCACCGTCTCCTCGCGGTAGCCCTCCTCTGTGAGGTATCCGGTCGCCACGTCGATGAAGTCGAAGTCGGGGTCCAGCGTGACACAGACGCCCTCGACGACCGTCGCGACCCGGAGGATGAGCGCGAAGTTCCGCGGCAGGCGCAGCGGGAACTCGTAGATGGTATCCTCGACCTGCTGGATCACCTGCTGGACGCGGTACTGTTCGAGTTCCTCGCCCCGGACGTCGGCGATCGCGAGCTCCATCACGTTCGCCATCACCTGTCGGTCGGCCTGCGGCGAGAGCGTCCCCATCTCCACCATCGCGTCGAGGATGCCGTCGATGTCCTGTTCGGCGACGGAGACGTAGAACTCGACTATCTTCCCCTGGATGTAGGGGTCGACCGTGCCGCTCATCCCGAAGTCGTAGAAGACGATCGCGCCGTCGTCGGCGACGGCGAGGTTGCCGGGATGGGGGTCGGCGTGGAACACACCCTCCTCTAGGATCATCTGCAGGTACGCGCGCTGGAGCTTGGTCGCCAGTTCGGTGCGGTCGTAGCCCGCCTCGTCGAGCGCCCGCACGTCGTTTACCTTCGTGCCGCCGACGTACTCCATCGTCAGGACGCGGTCGCCGGAGACGGCGGGGACAGAGCGCGGAATCCGCACCGTCTCGTCGTCCTCGAACGTCTCGCGGATCGCCTCCAGCACCCGGCGCTCGCGCCGGTAGTCCATCTCCTCGCGGATGGTCTTCGCGAACTCGTCGGCGATGTTCTCCAGCGAGAACGCCCGGCCCTCGTCGACGAGGCGCTTCAGCAGCGGGACGGACCACCGGACGACCTTCAGGTCTGCCTCGACCAGCTCCTCGATGTTCGGCCGGCGCACCTTCACCGCGACCGGGTCGCCCTCGTAGGTCGCGCGGTACACCTGTCCGAGGGACGCGCCGCTGATCGCGTCGCGGTCGAACTCGTCGAAGACGTCGTCGACGGCGCCGACCTCGTCCTCGATGACGGTCTCGACGCCCGGCCAGTCGGCGGGCGGCACGTCGTCCTGGAGGCTCGACAGCACGTCGACGTAGGCCGGCGGGAGGATGTCGGGCCGGGTCGAGAGCAGCTGGCCGAGCTTGATGAACGTCGGGCCGAGCGTGAGCAGCGACTCGAGCAGCGACTCCGCGCGGCGGCGCTGTGTCTCCGGGTCCGGCCGGCGCCCGCCGCCGAACACGAGGAACCGCCGCTTGTCGCGGGCGTAGGCGACGATCAGGGGGGCAAACTGGGAGGCGACGACGAGAAACCGCCAGTAGGCGCGAAGAGAGACCAGAGCGTGTCCCCCCCGCCTACGCGTCCTCGACGGGGATCGAGTGTCTGTCGGTCGTCTCGCGCTTTGGCAGTTCGACCTCGACGACGCCGCGGCGGACCTGTGCGGACGCCTCTTCCCCTGTCGCGTCCGACGGCAGCGGCACCTCGGCGTCGAGGAACAGCGGTCGGTCCTCGCGGACGTACCGGAACTCCGCGGGCAGGTCCTTCGCGCGCCGGGCCTCGACCGTCAGCCGCCCGCTGCTCGTGGAGAGGTCGACGTTCGCCGCCGTCACGCCGGCGAGGTCGAGCACCAGCAGGTA
>JAQCMY010000265.1 GCA_028274865.1 Haloferacaceae archaeon
CGACGACGTTCCCCGACTCGGCGGTCGTGATGGGCTTTGGCACCGTCGGCGTCGAACTCGCGCCGTACCTCTCGGAGGTGGGTGGCGTCGACGTGACGGTGATCGAACACGACGCCCGGCCGCTCGACGGCGCCGACGCCCCGTTCGGCGACGCGCTACTCGAGCTCTACCGCGACGCCTTCGACGTCGAGGTGCTGACCCACGCCTCCGAGGAGCGCGTCGAACGGACCGCCGACGGGGTGCGACTCCACCTCGACCACGAGCGGGTCGACCACGTCGACGCCGAGGCGCTCTGTCTGTTCACCGGTCGGCGTCCGGCGCTCGACGGCCTCGGCCTCGACGAGACGCCGCTCGACCCCGGCCCCGGCTGGGTGCGGGACACGATGCAGGCACGCGGCGCCGACCGGACGTTCGTCGTCGGCGACGCGAACGGGCGCCAGCCGGTCCTCCACGTCGCGAAGGAGCAGGGGTTCCTCGCGGCGGAGAACGTCCTGCGACACCGCGACAGCCGGTCGCTGGAGGCGTACGAGTCGCTGTACCACCGGGTGACGTTCGCTGGCCTCGGCGTGTACCCGTTCGTCCGGGTCGGCCACTCGGCGGCGTCGGCGCGCGCGGCCGGCCACGACCCGGTTGTCGTCGACCGCGCGGCGGCGGACGACGGGGTGTTCCGGACGAAGGACGTCCCGGAGGGGCGCGCGCGGCTGGTCGTGGCGCGCGACGGGACCGTCCTCGGCTACCAGGGGCTCCACTACCACGCCGACGCGATGGCGAAGACGCTCCAGGTGGTGGTCGAGGCCGGTACGGACGTCGCGTCGGTGCCGGCACGCGCCTACCACCCGACCACGCCGGAGATTCTCGACGGGCTGGTCCGGGCGGCACGGTCGGAGCTCACACGGGATTGATAGGTGCGGGGTGTCTGCCCGCACTCGTGTCACACGTCTGTACGGTCTGTGACGACGAGTTCCCCGACGAGCGGGCACTGGAGCGACACGTCCACGAAGTCGGGCTCGTCGGCTGACCCGCTCTCGGCTGTCGTCACCCCCACTTTTGTCGACGCGGACCACAGCTATCCTGTGACCCGACAACTCCGGTGTCCGGCCTGTGGCGCGACGCTCTCGGTTCCGTCCGAGTCGTTCTGGGCGACCTGTGACTGTGGCGAGCGGCTGCCGACGCGCGCCGGCGCCTGCTGACGGGGGCAACTCAAGTCCCCCCGGTTCGACGCCGGCCCATGGCAGCCGACTACGCCGACGTCAGGTACGCCGTCGAGGACGGTATCGCGACACTCACGCTCGACCGGCCCGAGGTGTACAACGCCTTCACCGGCGACACGGTGCTGGAGCTCGTCGACGCCGTCCGCGCCGCCGAGTCGGACCCGGACGTCTACGCGATGGTGCTCACGGGCGCGGGCGACGGCTTCTGCTCCGGCGCGGACGTCTCCGAGATGCCCGACTGGGACGACCAGCAGCCGGAGGAGTACGGCGCCTTCCTCTGGACCGTCCAGCGCGTCGTTGCGACGCTCCGGCGTGCGGCGACACCCTCCGTCGCCGCGGTGAACGGCCCCGCTGTCGGCGCGGGCTGTGACTTCGCGCTCGCCTGTGACCTCCGGGTCGTCGGCCCCGCGGGCGTGTTGCGCGAGGGGTTCGTGAACGTCGGGCTGGTCCCCGGCGACGGCGGCGCGTGGCTCCTGCCGCGGCTGATCGGCGAGTCGAAGGCCCGCGAGTACCTGCTGACGGGCCGGGATATCGACCCGGACGAGGCCGTCGACATCGGACTGGCCGTCGAGGGGGCGGCAGACGCCCTCGCGGCGGCGCGGGACCTCGCCGCCGAGATCAGAGACAAGCCGGCGACTGCCGTACAGCACACGAACCGGCTGGTCGACCCCGAGCAGGGGTTCGAGTCGTACTGCGAGCGCGCGACCCGGTACCAGTGGGACTGCGTGACCGACCCGGAACACCACGAGGCGGTGGCGGCGTTCGACGAGGGCCG
>JAQCMY010000269.1 GCA_028274865.1 Haloferacaceae archaeon
CCGAAGGAACTCGCGGCCAGAGTGGAGGAGACGATCGAGGGGACGAGCTTCACCAGCACGAGCGACCTCGTCCGGTTCCTCCTGCGGAGCATCGTCGTCGAACACCAGCGCTCGGGCGAACTGACCGAGGCGGAGTTCCAGGAGATCGCGGACCAGCTCCGCGACCTGGGCTACTTAGAGTGACTCGACCGGCGGCTCGGCGTCGACGACGGTGAGGCCGAGCCGTCGCCCCGAGCGCGCGAACGCCGCGAGGCTCTCGCGCTCCCACGGCGGGACGGCGACGACGACGGCGGCGGCGAGGTCGTCCTCGCGGGTGAGCGCGAGCGGTCCGGTCGGGTGCGAGACGAACCGCGCGGTCCCGCGCCCCGCCGGGCGCCCGAGGTCGACGCCGAACACTGCCCGGACGGAACCCCCGGCCTCGGGGAGGTAGAGGTGGGTGAGCACCGACTGGTCGGCTGGCACGCCGAGGTCGCGGTCGAAGGCGCCCGCCCGCGTCGCGTCGAGGACGACGTTCGCGCGGTCCGGGTCGGCCTCGCGGGCGCGACCGAGCAGCGCCTCGACCAGTCCCGCGGTGACGTACACCTCGTCGGTCATCTCAGCCGAGGAACGCCTTCGCCGCGTTGAGGTAGGCCCGCGGGAGCGTCTTTCGGGCGTTCCGGAGGGCGGTCGCGAGCGCGGCTGCCCCGTCGTCGCGGACGCCCTCGCCGTGACCGACCCGGAGGTGTGTCGGCGAGCGGCCGCCGAGTTCGTCGCGCGGCGGGACCGGTCGGAGCATCGGGTGGACGCCCAGCCGCTCGTCCGGCGCGCAGTAGTACGGGACCGTCCCGACCGCTTCGGGCACGTACAGGCTGTCGCCGGCGCGGACGGCGACCTCCTGCCACGGCGGCGTCGACGCCTCCCGCACCCGGACCGTCTCCATCCCGCCGACCGTCCGGTCGAACCGTTCGACCGGCGCGTCGACGTCGACGCCGTCGAACCACGACGGGACGTGGACGGCGACGTCGTGGCGCCGGGCCACCTGTGCGGCGTCCCGCCAGTGCCGGTCGAGACAGGTGACGACGCCCGCGACCGGCCCGACGTCGGCGACGAGGTCGTCGACGCCCGCTGCGTCGACGGGGTCCAGTAGCCACGCCTCGCCACCCGAGGAGACGGCGTGGCTCGCCCGCCGCATCCCCTCGCCGGGGTACGCGATCCAGCCCACCCCGCCGTCGAACCGGTCGACCGCCCGGAGATTCGGGCGGCCACCCTTCATCGGCATACGTCTCGTACGGGAGGGGCTGTTAAGTCGGCGTCGGATACACGGCGCTGGCAGGGGGTGGCGGCGAAAGTCGCTTTATCGCCGTCGACGAACGACCACACGTGACTGTACTGATCGGCCCGACCGGGGCGACTGTCGTCCGCCACGGCGAGAACCGCAGACCGTTCGGCGGGGGGTGGGGCCGGTGGTGACCGCAGACCGGTCCGTCGAGGAGTTCCTCTCGGGCGTGGCGTCGTCACAGGTCGCCCCGAGCGCCGGCGCCGTCGCCGCGGTCACCGGTGCGCTGGGCGCGTCGCTCTGCGAGATGGTCTGTGTCCACACCCCGACGGCAGAGACGCCGCCGAGCCTCGCCGACGCCCGGACGGAGCTGACGGCGCGGCGAGAGCGGCTGGTGGAGCTGGCAGCCGCAGACGCGGCGGCGATCGAGGCCGTACAGACGGCGTTCGACGCGTCCGGCGGGGCGGACCACGAACAGGCGGCGCTCCGGCGCGCGACCGACGTGCCGGTCCAGATCGCGGAGGCCGCCCGGGACGTCGCCGACACCGCGCCCGCCGTCGCGGCGCAGGGCACACGGAACGCTCGCCCGGACGCGGTCGTCGGTGCGTCCCTCGCGCGGACCGCGGTCACGTCCGCCGGCGTGATCGTCCGGGCCAACCTCGGGCTGGTGACCGACGAGGCGTTCGCCGACGACGCCCGCGTCCGGGTCGAGGCCGCAGAGCGGACAGCCGAGACTGCGGTGTCGGCGCTCGCCGGCGGGTCGGAGGGCTGAGTCGACCGGAGAGGGTCCACGGCGGCGAGCGCCGAGCGGGCGCGCTACCCCAGCCGCGAGGTGTCGACGTCGGCGTCGGGCGGCGTCACCACCAGCTTGTCACGAAAGTGCGTCAGTGTCCCGCCCAGCTCTGTCACCTCGCGGGCGAACGGCGCCGCGAGCGCGTTCAGGTCGCCGTCGACGGCGAGCAGGAGCGTCCGGCCCTCGGCGACGAGCCCGACCCACTCCTCCGGGTCGGTCGTGCCGTCGAGCACCGCGACCGTCACGTCGCCGGCGCCCGCCGTGCCGTCGTCGAGCTGCTCCTCGGCGGCCCGGAGGTCGAGGTCGAAGTCGCTCACGAGGGGGTTGAGGGCGGCTCGGATCAAAAGCGTTCGGCTGGATACGGACAGGTTTAAGTGTCGACTCGCTGTTCGTCAGTGTACAATGTCCCACAACTCGGACATGGAGGATTCGTCGGATACCCCGGCGGATCGAGTTCTTCAAGGGCACGTTAGCCCGTACTGAGACAGAGATCGACGAGGTACGGATCTTCGACACCACGCTCCGAGACGGAGAGCAGTCGCCGCGCACGTCGTTCTCCTCAGACGAGAAGCTGGAGATAGCGACGCTGCTCGACGAGATGGGGACCCACGTCATCGAGGCCGGATTCCCCGTCAACTCCGACGCGGAGTTCGAGGCCGTTCGCGACATCGCCGAGACGACCGACACGACGGTCGCCGGGCTGGCGCGGGTGGTCGACAAGGACGTCGAGGCGGCAGTCGACTCGGGCGTGGAGATGGTCCACGTGTTCGCGTCGACGAGCGACGTCCAGATCGAGGACTCGATGCACGCGACCCGCGAGGAGGTCGTCGAGCGCTCGGTCGACGCGGTCGAACGAGTCGTGGCGTCCGGGGCGACCTGTATGTTCTCCCCGATGGACGCCACCCGGACGGACGAGGACTACCTGATCAGGGTGGTCGAGGCCGTCTCCGACGCCGGAGCGGACTGGATCAACCTGCCGGACACCTGCGGCGTCGCGACCCCGACACGGTTCGCGACCATGGTCCAGACGGTGCTGGAGTACACCGACGCGAGGGTCGACGTCCACGCCCACGACGACTTCGGGCTGGCGACCGGCAACGCGATGGCCGGCTTCGAGGCCGGCGCCGCACAGGCACAGGTGAGCGTCAACGGCATCGGCGAGCGGGCCGGTAACGCCGCCTACGAGGAGGTCGTGATGGCCGCCGATGCGCTGTACGGCGTCGACACCGGCGTCGACACCAAGCGAATCTCCGAGCTGTCCCGGCTGGTCGAGGAGGCCAGCGACATGCCCGTGCCGTCGAACAAGCCGGTCGTCGGCGCGAACGCCTTCAGCCACGAGAGCGGCATCCACGCCGCCGGAGTGTTGGAGAACACCGACACGTTCGAGCCGGGCGTGATGACCCCGGAGATGGTCGGGGCGACCCGGGAGTTCGTCCTCGGCAAGCACACCGGCACCCACTCCGTCCGGAAGCGTCTGAACGAGATCGGGTTCGACCCCACGGACCCCGAGGTGCGCGAGGTGACCCGTCGGGTAAAGGAGTTCGGCGCCGAGAAGCGCCGGGTGACCGTCACCGAACTCGAGCAGTTCGCCCGCGAGGTGGGCGTCGAACGGGAGCCGGGGGTCCGCGCGGACTGATGCCCGTCGGGGAGGGCCGTGGCCCGGCGACGGTTCACAAGAATTATAGCCGTCCCATCGATTCAAGTGTGTATGGACGGGCCACAGACCACGAGGCCGCGGCCCACTATCGTAGGGGCGTAGCCCCTACACCACACTCCTCCCCGACACGTCCCGACCCGCGCAACAGCGACGCAACCGGCCGACCCCGACACAACACATGAGCGAACGAGCGACACCACGAGACCCGGCGAACAGAGCGGAACCAGCAGACGAGGGGGCAGACGCCCCGACCGACCAGGAGCCGATCGAGGTCACCTCCGGCGCCACGGCGGTCGTACGGGCGCTGGAGGACGCCGGCGCGACGGCGGCGTTCGGCGTCCAAGGCGGCGCGATCATGCCCGTCTACGACGCCCTGTACGACTCGTCGATCAAGCACGTGATGATGGCCCACGAACAGGGCGCGGCCCACGCCGCCGACGCCTACGGGGTCGTCGCCGGCGAGCCCGGCGTCTGTCTCGCCACCTCGGGGCCCGGCGCGACGAACCTCGTCACCGGCATCGCCGACGCGAACATGGACTCGGACGCGGTGCTCGCGCTGACCGGACAGGTGCCGAGCGACATGGTCGGGAGCGACGCCTTCCAGGAGACGGACACGATCGGCATCACCACGCCGATCACGAAGCACAACTACTTCGCGTCCTCGCCGGACCGGATCGGCGACCAGGTTGGCGAGGCCTTCGCCCTCTCGGAGACGGGCCGTCCCGGGCCGACGGTCGTCGACCTGCCGAAGGACGTCACCGGCGCGGAGACGGCGCGTGAGCCGGGCCCGCCGCGCGTGCCGGAGACGAGCGTCCCCCAGCGTGAGGCCGACGCCGACGGGGTGCGCCTCGCGGCGCGCGCGGTCGAACGCGCGGAGAAGCCGGTCTGTCTGTTCGGCGGCGGCGTGATCAAGGGCGACGCCTGCGAGGAGGCGCGGTCGTTCGCCCGCGAGTACGGGATCCCAGTCGTGACGACGATGCCGGGCATCGGCACCTTCCCGGAGGACGACGACCTCTGTCTGGAGTGGGCGGGGATGCACGGCACGGGCTACGCGAACATGGCGATCACGCACACCGACCTGCTGGTCGCCGTCGGGACGCGGTTCGACGACCGGCTGACCGGCGGCGTCGATACGTTCGCGCCGGAGGCCGAGGTGATCCACGTCGACATCGACCCCGCAGAGATCAGCAAGAACGTCCACGCGGACTACCCGCTCGTCGGCGACGCGGGGCTGGTGCTGGAGCAGCTGTCGGCGGAGCTCGACCGCTCGCCGGACGCCCGCGAGTGGCGCGAGCAGTGCCGGGCGTGGCAGGAGGAGTATCCGATGACCTACTCGGCGCCGAAAGACGAGCCGCTGAAGCCGCAGTTCGTCGTCGAGGCGTTCGACGAGGCGACCGCAGCCGACACCATCGTCACGACCGGTGTCGGCCAACACCAGATGTGGGCCAGCCAGTTCTGGCAGTACACCGAGCCCCGGACGTGGGTGTCCAGCCACGGCCTCGGGACGATGGGCTACGGGCTCCCCGCGGCGATCGGCGCGCGCCTCGCCGCGGACCAGCAGGGCGAGGAAGACCGGGACGTCGTCTGCTTCGACGGCGACGGCTCGTTCCTGATGACCCAGCAGGGGCTCTCCGTCGCGGTTCGCGAGGAGATGGACATCACCGTCGCCGTCCTGAACAACGAGTACATCGGGATGGTCCGACAGTGGCAGGACGCCTTCTTCGACGGCCGGCGGATGGCCGCCGACTACAACTGGATCCCCGAGTTCGACAAGCTGGCCGAGGCGTTCGGCGCCCGCGGCTGGCGGGTCGACTCGTACGACGAGGTGGCCGAGACGGTCGACGCGGCGCTCGACTACGACGGCCCCTCGGTCGTCGACTTCCACGTCGACCCGGAGGAGAACGTCTACCCGATGGTGTCGAGCGGCGGCGCGAACGGCCAGTTCGCGCTGACGGAGGACCAGCTGTGAGCGAGGAGGTTCCGCACCCGAACCCCGACTCGGAGGCGCCCGACCACGAGGGGGCCGGGATGCCCGGGCCGGGCCCGGACGAGCGCCCCCACCCGGACGGGCGGCGAAACGAGCAGGGGATCCGTATCGACCCCGAGGCCGCCGCGGAGCCGCCGGTCGAGCGGGTGACGCTGTCGGCGCTCGTCAAGAACGACCCGGGCGTGCTGGCGCGCGTCTCCGGGCTGTTCTCCCGGCGGCAGTTCAACATCGAGAGCCTGACCGTCGGCCCGATCGAGGACGGCGAACACTCGCGGATCACGGTCGTCGTCGAGGAGCACGCGCCGGGCGTCGAGCAGATCAAAAAGCAGCTGCGGAAGCTCGTGCCCGTCGTCTCGGTCTGCGAGCTGGAGCCCGAGGCGATGGAGCGCGAACTCGCGCTGATCAAGGTCGACGGCGAGGCGCCGGACCGTATCGGTGCGGTCGCGGAGATGTACGGCGGCAAGACCGTCGACGCCTCGCGGGAGACGGTGACCGTCGAGGTGACGGGGAGCCAGCAGAAAGTCGAGGGCGCGATAGCGACGTTCGAACAGTTCGGCGTGCGCGAGATCTGCCGGACCGGCGCCGCCGCGCTCGAGCGGGGCAGCCTGACCACGGAGCAAGAGTAATGTACCGACGACTGGAGCCGTGGGCGTTCCCCCGCAACGGGGTTTCGGCCCACGTGGTTCGGAAGACGCGGCGCGTCTTCCGTCATCACGAGACGGCGAAGCCGTCTCGAACGACTCCATCTGCCGTCGGCGGGCTACACGCACAGCCGCGGACCCATGGGGAGGTACTGTCTCGGTCCTCGGTGGACCGCGATGGGCTCGCTCACGCCGCTTTAATTCGCGGTGAGCCTCGGGCGCGTCACCTCGGGAGTGAGCAGGGGATTTCTCACCCGCCGCGTGGCGGTCAGTACCGGGTGTATCCTGCCTCACCTGGCAGGTTCGGACCGTCCCTCCTGTCACCGATGGGAGCGGCATCCGTCGACGGCTCCCGGGTTTGGGGCCGCATTACCTCGGCCCGTGCGAACGGGCCAGTCTGGACCGGACGCACTACCACGATAGAAACACCCACGGCGTCTAAACGTACCGATACCGAAACCACGGTCGACCAGAGCGCGGTGGTCGGCGAAGCGTCTGACGCGCTTCCGCCCACGACTAACGTCGTGGAGTCCCGCGCTGTACCACGATGACCGACGACGAGTTCACCACACCGATCTACCACGACGAGGACGCGGACGTATCACACGTAGCGGACAAGACCGTCGCCGTACTGGGCTACGGCAGCCAGGGCCACGC
>JAQCMY010000271.1 GCA_028274865.1 Haloferacaceae archaeon
CGTGCCGACAATGAGTGAGGGCGAGGCGACCGACCGCGTCCGCGTCGCCGACGTCCTGCCCGAGTTCGCCGACGCCTTCCCGTTCGAGGAGTTCAACGCGATGCAGCGCGCGGCGCTGCCGGGCGTCCTCGAGACCGACGGGAACGTCGTCGTCTGTGCGCCAACCGCGAGCGGCAAGACCGCCGTCGCCGAACTCGCCATCTGCGACACGCTCCGCCGCGGCGGCACGGCGCTGTTCGTCGCCCCGCTTCGCGCGCTGACGAACGAGCGCGAACGCGAGTGGGACCGGTTCGAGGAGCTGGGCCACTCGGTCTACGTCGTCAGCGGCGAACGCGACCTGAACCCCCGGCGGGCCGAGCGCGCGGACGTCCTCGTCACCACGCCGGAGAAGGCGGACTCGGCGACCCGGAACCACGACTCCGCGCGCTACTCGTTCGTCACGGACGTCGACTGCGTCGTCGTCGACGAGGTCCACCTGCTGGACTCCGACCGGCGCGGGTGCGTCCTGGAGGCCGTCGTCTCCCGCCTGCGCCGGCTCTGTGCCCCGCGGGTCGTCGCGCTGTCGGCGACGATGCAGAACGTCTCGGACGTCGCAGAGTGGCTCGACGCGCCGCCGGAGACGACCTACGACTTCGGCGAGGAGCACCGGCCCGTCGACCTGACCGCGTCTGTCGCCACCTACCGCCACGGCGAGAACACCTTCGCGGACAAGTACCGCCGACTCTACCGCGCCCTCGACATCGCCGAGGAGCACGTCCGCGCCGACGGCCAGGCGCTCGTGTTCGTCGCCTCACGGCAGGACGCGGTTCGCGCCGCCGGCAAGACGCGGGACGTCCTCGCCGAACGCGACGTCCCGATCGGCGCGCGGGGGGACTACGACCTCCACACCGCGGCGGGAGACCTGGACGACGAGGACCTGCGACACGCCGTCGTCGACGGGGTCGCGTTCCACCACGCCGGGCTGTCGAAGGCCGACCGCGACCGCGTCGAGGCGTGGTTCCGCGACGGGACGATCGCCGTGCTGTTCTCTACCTCGACGCTCGCGTGGGGCGTCAACCTCCCGGCGCGGTGTGTCGTCATCCGCGACACGAAGCGTCACGACCCGCTGGAGGGGGAGGTGGCGGTGTCGCCGATCGACGTGCTCCAGATGCTCGGCCGGGCCGGTCGTCCCGGCTACGACGACGAGGGCTACGGCTGGGTCGTCTGTGACGAGGACGACGCCGACCGCTACCGGCGCCTGCTCGACGAGGGGGTGCAGATCGAGTCGCGGCTGGCGGCGGAGCTCGACGCCCACCTGAACGCCGAGATAGCGACCGGGACGGTCGACGACCTCGACGACGCCCTCTCGTGGCTCGACACCACCTTCTACGCCGTCCGGGCGCGGGCCGACCCGGAGCGGTACGACGACGACCTCCGGGCTCGCGCCCGCGAGACGCTGGAGTCGCTCGTCGACCGCGGGTTCGCCGACCTCGACGACGACCTGCGGGTCGCGTCGACCCGCCTCGGCCGCCTCGCCTCGAAGTACTACCTCCGTCTCGACACCGCCGCCGCGTTCCGCACGGTCGCGGACCGCGACCGGATCGCTGCCGACGACCTGCTGAAGACGGTCGCACGCGCCGAGGAGTTCGCCTCCGTCTCCGTCCGGTCCTCGGAGGCCGACGCCGTCGACCGCGTCGTCGACGACGCCGACGTCGAGGGGGGTGCGCGGAAGATCCTCGCGATCCTGCGGTCCGGGATGGCCGGGTCGACGCCGGACGCCCTGCGGAGCGACGCGTGGATCATCCGGCAGAACGCGACCCGCCTGCTCTCGGCGCTCCGGGCCGTCCTCGCGGCCTTCGCCGGCCCTGCCGCCGCGAACCTCGCCCGCCGCGTCGCGGCGCGGGTCGAGGCCGGCGTCTCCGCCGACGCCGTTGCCCTCACCGCCGTCGACGGCGTCGGCGCGGGTCGGGCGCGGACGCTCGCGACCGCCGGCCACCGGACGCCGGCAGACCTCGTCCGGGCGGGCACCGACGGCCTCGAGCGAGCCGGCCTCTCGACGGGAGTCGCCGAGCGTGTCGTCGACGCCGCCGCCGACCTGCCCGACCCGCGGGTCGACTGGTCTCCGCCCGACGCCGTCGCGCGCGGCGCGAACAGCCGCTGTGAGGTCGCCGTGCGGAACGAGGGCGGCGGCGCGCGCCTCGGCGTCCGGGTGACCGTCGAGGGCCGCGAGATGCTGACCGACGACGCGTACCTCCGCCGTGGCGAGTCGATGACCGTCCCCGTCGGCGTGTTCGGCGCGCCCGGCGTCGACGAGCTGACCTACCGCGTCGCGGTCCACGCGCCGGACCTGCCGCTCCCGCCGGTCGTCGACGAGCAGACGGTCCGGGTCGAGTGAGGGGCGAGTCAGCAGATTGGGTAGAAGACGTTGAGGCTCCCGTCTCCACGAACGACGCCGTAGACGCCCCCGTAACAGCTGCTCGTCTCTATCGTCGCCTCACCGGTCTGGTTGCGCGCCCGCACCTCGACGCGGAACGACTCGATCCCGTCCGGGTTCGCGGCGGCCGTCGAGTACACGTCGCGCTCGACGCCCGGGCCGAGGTCGTACGTCGCCTCGTGGACCGTCTCGCCCGTCGCGACCCGGACGACACGCACGTCGAGCGTCACCGTCTCGTTCCACTCGTTCTCGAGCGTCACCTGTTTGTCCGGGTCCGGCTGGCTCGACCCGGTCAGCGGCGCGGCCGGAGTGTCGGTGGGCGTGGCGGTCGGAGTGCTCGATACCGGCCCGCCCGCACACCCGGCGAGGACGACGACGGCGACGAGGAACGAGGTCCGTCGCACGCACGCTCGCTCCGACGCCGACGGTGTGTATCTTGTGGTGGGTCTGCCACCCGTTCACTCCTCCACCCTTGTTCAGCTGCCGTGCCGCCGCCCAAGTACGATGCCGCGACCACTCACGTCGTGGACTCGATGCGCGTGCTCGCGGGCGACTGCACCGTGCGGTTCGACGACGGCGCCGACGAGCGCCGACAGCGCGGCCACGTCGTGGTGGTCTGCAAGCCCGACCGGACGACGCTCGTCCACGACGAGTCGGGCTACCAGCCCGTCGCGTGGCTCACCCGCCCGGACGACCTGACTGTCGCAGACGACGGCGGCGACTCGGGGTTCCGGGTCGTCGCGCGGGACGGCGAGCGCCGTCTCGTGGTCGAGAGCCACGCCGTCGCCGGGCGGGCGACCCTGCCCGTCTCGCCGGCGGGCGTCCCCGTCGGCGAGGCACCGGCAGCCCACCCCGAGGCGACGGGGCCGCTGGTGCGGGTCGACGGCGCGGTGGTCGCGCTCGACTCCGGCGCGCGTTACCCGCTCGTCGCCGGCGCGACGACGCTCGACGAGTCCTGCCCGGACTGTGGGCTCCCGCTGATGCGGGCCGAGCGCGGCGCCGTCTTCGACGTCTGTGTCGACCGCTCCTGCGAGTCGCTCGACGACGCGGTCCGGGCGCGGTTCGACGGCGTCTGGACCTGCCCGGACTGTGGCGACCCGCTGCGTGTGATCCGCCGCCGGGGGCGGCTGCTCGCCGGGTGTGACGCCTATCCGGACTGCGAGACGGCGTTCTCGGTCCCCGCCGGCGTCGTCGCCGACGACTGCGACTGCGGGCTGCCGACCTTCGAGACGGCGACCGGTCGGCGGTGTCTCGACGGCACCTGCGAATCGTTCGACCACAGGGCATAACTCCGCGCCGCGCCCGGCGCCGGTATGGACGGGCGACTCCGCGACGGCGAGACGGGACCCGAGGTGGTCGTCGGCGGCGACGCCCGCCAGCGGTTCCACGACGCCGGCGGCTACGGACGGCCGCTCGACGGCGACACGCTGGCGCTCGCGCCGGTCGAGGCCGCCCACCTCCTGTTCCGCGGCGACCTCTCGGCGGTGGACGACGGCGACGAGCGCCTCGGCCTCCGGGGCCTGCTCGCCCGGGCCGGCGTGGTCCGGCAGTTCGTCGTCCACCGCGACCTCCGTGACCGCGGGTTCTACTGCTCGCCCGCCCGGTCGGGCTGGACCCCCGACGACGCCGCCGCGGGCTGTGACGTGGTGGTCTACCCTCGCGGGAAGGGTCCCGGCGACGGCGCCGTCGAGCACCGCGTGCGCGTCGTCGGCGAGCCAGACACCCTCGCCGTCGCGCGCCTCGTCGACGACCCGACGGCGCTTGCGGTCGTCGACGAGGAGGGCGAGCCGACGTACTTCGGCTGCGAGCGCGGACAGGCGGGCGGCGGGACCGACCGGACGCAACCGGACCTCCCGACCGGCGTCGCGGCCGACCTGCACGACGACCGCGCGGTCGCGTGGGACCCGCCGGCGGCGCTGTACCAGGCGGCGTTCTACGGCCAGCGGCTGGCGGGCCGGAACGCGACGGGTGGGCCGCTCCAGCTGTCGCTCGTCGAGGCCGCCCACCTCGCGCGGGACGGAGTGCTGGCGCTGGACCCGACGGCGGTCGTCGAGCGCGGCCGCGCCGCGGCGGGCGAGCGGTTCGACCGCCGGCTCCGGAGCTACCGCGCGGTGCGGGCCGCCGGGAGCGTCCCGAAGAGCGGGTTCAAGTTCGGCGCCGACTTCCGGGCGTACGACTCGTTCGACTCCGCCGACGAGACGGGCCACTCGGAGCGACTGGTCCGGGTCGTCGAGCGGTCGACCCGGCTCTCGCCGAGCGACCTGTCGCTGTACGTCCGGCTGGCCGGCGGGGTGCGGAAGCGAATGGTTTTTGCGGCGACCGGTCCCGAATCCATCGAGTGGCTGGCCGCGACGCGGCTGACGCCCTGACACGCCCATGACCGAGGACACCTCCGACGACGCGACGGTCGAGACCGACGGCGCCGCCGGCGCCGACGAGACGACCCTCGACCCGTGGGGCTCCGTCACCGTCGAGGACTACCGGAGCCTGTTCGCCGAGTTCGGCATCGAGTCGTTCGACGAGGTGCTGTCCGAGGTGCCCGACCCCCACTACCTGATGCGCCGCGGGGTCATCTTCGGCCACCGCGACTACCGTCGGGTGGCGCGGGCGATGCGCGACGACGACCCGTTCGCGGTGCTGTCCGGGTTCATGCCGACCGGCGACCCGCATATCGGGCACAAGCTGGTGTTCGACGAGATAATCTGGCACCAGGCCCAGGGCGGCGACGCCTACGCGCTGATCGCCGACCTCGAGGCACACTCGGCCCGCGGGCTGTCGTGGACGGAGATCGACGAACACACCCGTGACTACCTGCTCTCGCTGCTGGCGCTCGGGTTCGACCCCGACGAGGGCGAGCTCTACCGCCAGTCGACGAACCGCGGCCTCCAGGACCTCGCGTTCGAACTCGGGTCGTCGGCCCGGTTCTCGGAGTTCGAGTCTATCTACGGCTTCGACGGCGAGACCAGCGTCTCACACATGGCGTCGGTCGTCACGCAGATCGCCGACATCCTCTACCCGCAGGTCGGCGAGCCGAAGCCGACCGTCGTCCCCGTCGGCCCCGACCAGGACCCGCACATGCGCCTCGCGCGCGACGTCGCCGCCCGGACGCGCTACTTCAAGACGACCGAGGCGTTCGCGAGCGTCGAGTTCGCAGCAGAGGAGCAACCGCTCGTGGCCGACGCCCACGACCACCGCGCCGAGTTCGCCGACGACCCCGACCGCCCGCGGTGTGTCGAGGCCGCCGACTGGCTCCGCGAGACCCACGAGCAGACGGCGGCGCGCGAGAGCGCAGCCGAGACGCTCGCGAACGCCGGCAGGGAGCCGCTGCGCCCCCGCACGCGGATCCTGGTTCGGTCGGCGCCGGACGCGGCGTTCGAGGCGCTGGTCGAGGCCGTCGAGGGCGAGAAGCGCGTCTACGACGGCCACGTCGACGCGTTCGACCTCTCGCTCGACGAGGCCGACCGGCTGGCGCGCGAGATCGAGGTCGCAGAGGGCGGCTTCGGCTTCGTCGCGCCCTCGTCGGTCTACCACCGGTTCATGACCGGCCTGACCGGCGGGAAGATGTCGTCGTCGGTGCCGGCGAGCCACATCTCGCTGCTCGACGACCCGGAGGACGGCTACGACAAGGTGCAGTCCGCCGCGACGGGCGGGCGCGACACCGCCGAGGCACAGCGGGAACTGGGCGGCGAACCGGACGAGTGCCCGGTGTACGAGCTGTACGCGTACCTGCTCGCAGCCGACGACGACGACCTCGCGACCCGCGTGTACGAGGAGTGTGCCGGCGGCGAACGGCTCTGTGGCGGCTGCAAGGAGCAGGCCGCGACGCTGATGCGCGAGTTCCTCGAGGACCACCAGGAGAAACGCGCCGAGGCCGAAGAGCTGCTCGCCGACCTCGACGTCTCCGTCGAGACGGACCGGGTCGGCGACGGACTGGTGCCCGCGGCGGACGAGTGACGGGGCGCATCGGAACGCCTAACCCGGAGACGCCCGCTCCTCTCCTACCGTGAGACTCCCCGAGTCACAGGTCGCGGTGCTCGAAGCGGCGTCCGCGACCGACGAGCGGACGGTCACCGCGGTCGCCGAAGAGACGGGGCTGAAGCCCGAGACGGTCACGGGCGCGGCGTTCGACCTGCGCGACGAGGGCCTGGTGTCGGTGAGCGAGCGCGAGCGCGTGACCTACCGGCTCACCGAGGAGGGCGAGCGCTACCGCGACGCCGGCCTGCCGGAGCTGCGCCTCTACCGCGCGGCGCGGGACGGCGACGGTCCGGTCCCGATCGGCGACGCCGCAGACGCCGCCGGGCTCGGCGGCGAGACGGTCCAGATCGCGCTGTCGAACCTCGCGCGAAAGGAGTACGGCGCGGTCGACGCCGGCGCGGTCGACCCGGACGCCGACGCCGACCCGGACGTCGACCCGGAGGCGGCGGCGCTCGACGCCGTCGCGACCGGCGAGGACGCCGACGAGACGGCGCTCTCGCGGCTGGTCGAGCGCAGCCTCGCCGAGCGCGACGAACGGACCGTGCGGTCGCTGACGCTCACCGACGCGGGCGTGACGGCGCTGATGGAGGGCGTCGAGGCCGCCGAGACGGTCGACCGGCTGACGCCCGACCTGCTGACCTCCGGCGAGTGGCGCGACGTCGAGTTCGGTGCCTACGACGTCGAGGCCGACGCCCCCGACGTCGAGGGCGGTCGGGTCCACATCCTGCGCCAGACCGCAGAGCGCGTCAAGGAGGTGCTGGTCGGGATGGGCTTTCGCGAGATGCAGGGGCCACACGCCGACGCGGAGTTCTGGATCAACGACTGTCTGTTCATGCCACAGGACCACCCGGCGCGCACCCACTGGGACCAGTTCGCGCTGGACGTGCCGCCGGCGGACGGCCTGCCACAGGACCTGGTCGACCGCGTCGCGGCTGCCCACCGCGAGGGCGTCGGCGAGGACGGCGACGGCTACGACTCGCCGTGGACCGAGGACATCGCGCGCGGGGTGGACCTGCGCGGACACACCACCTCGCTGTCGATGCGACACCTCTCTGGCCACGCGCTCGGCGACCTCGACCCGCCGGAGCGGTTCTTCTCCGTCGAGAAGGTGTACCGCAACGACACGCTCGACCCGACGCACCTGCTCGAGTTCTTCCAGATCGAGGGGTGGGTGATGGCCGACTCGCTCTCGGTTCGTGACCTGATGGGGACGTTCGAGGAGTTCTACCGCCAGTTCGGGGTGACCGACATCGAGTTCAAGCCCCACTACAACCCGTACACGGAGCCGAGCTTCGAACTGTTCGGCCAGCACCCCGAGACGGGCGAGCTGATCGAGATCGGCAACTCCGGGCTGTTCCGCGACGAGGTGCTCCGGCCCCTGGGCGTCGAGTGCGACGTGATGGCGTGGGGGCTGGCCCTGGAGCGTCTCCTCATGCTCATCTACGGCTTCGACGACATCCGGGACGTCCACGGGACGCTCTGTGACCTCGACCTCCTGCGCTCTGTGGAGGTGTGCTACTGATGCCCGTCGTCGAGGTCGACCCGGACGAACTGCGGCGGCTGACGGGTCACGACGAGAAGTCCGACGAGGCGCTGGTCGAGGACCTGTTCGCGCTCGGCCTGGAGCTCGAGGGCGAGACGGAGCGCGGCGACCTCCGGCTCGAGTTCGGGCCGGACCGGCTCGACCGCCTCTCCGTCGAGGGCGTCGCCCGGTCGCTTCGCTACCAGTACGGCGACGACCGCGGGGTGTACGTCCCGTCGACGAACGACCCGGACTGGACGATCGAGGTCGACGCGTCCGTCCCGCCGGAGCGCCCCTACGTCACCGGCGCGGTGGCGCGTGGCGTCGACCTCGACGAGGCGGCGCTCGACTCGCTGATCCAGCTCCAGGAGAAGCTCCACGCGACGATTGGCCGGGAGCGTGCGAAGGGCGCGATCGGTATCCACGACCTGACGATGCTGAAGGGCCGCGCGCTGGACGGAGCGGGCCGGAGCGGCCCCGCGAACAGCGTCACGTACCGCGGGGTCGACCCGGAGGGCGACCGGTTCGTCCCGCTCGACGCCGACCGGGAGCTGACACCCGCGGGCGTCCTGCGCGACCACCCGACCGGCGAGACGTACGCCGACCTCGTCGCGGGGCTCGACCGCTATCCGGCGATCGACGACGAGATCGGCCTGTTCTCGTTCCCGCCGGTCATAAACGGCCGGCGGACGGAGGTCGGGACCGCGTCGCGGACCCTGCTGATCGAGCTGACGGGCACCGACCAGCCGACGATCGACCGGATGTGTACGGTGATCTGCTACGCCCTCGACGCCCGCGGCGCGACGATCGAGGAGGTGACCGTCGAGTACGCCGACGGCGCCGACCCGCCCGCAGCCGGGAGGAGCCTCCGTCGTCCCGACCTCGCCGTCGACCTCAAGCGCGTGAGCCACGACCGGGTCGAGTCGGTACTCGGCGTCGACCTCGACGAGTCGACGGTCGTCGACCTGCTCGAGCGCTCGGGCCTCGACGCGACGGTCGAGGACGGCGTCTACGCGGTCGAGGTGCCGCCGTACCGCGTCGACGTGCTCCACCCGCTCGACCTGATCGACGACGTGGGGCGGGCGTACGGGTTCAACGACCTGGAGCCGCGCTACCCGGACGTGGCGACGGTCGGGAAGCGCCACGGAGGGTCGCGGCTGGAGTCGGCGGTCCGGACGCAGCTGGTCGGCCTGGGGTTCGAGGACCTGCTGAACTTCCACATGACAGACGCGGCGACGACGTTCGACCGGATGGGCGTCGAGCCGGGGGCAGCCGTCCTCGGCGGCGGCCCGGCGGTCGAGATCGTCGAGCCGTACAGCGAGGACTACGCCGTGGTGCGGACGTGGGCGCTCCCCTCGCTCGTCTCGGTGCTGGCGAACAACACACACCGGTCGTACCCGCAGGACCTCGCCGAGGTCGGGTTCGTCGCCCGCCGCGACGACGACGAGCCGACCGGCGTCGCCGAGGCGCGCCACGTCGCGGCGGTGCTGGCTCGCCCGGACGCGAGCTACGAGGACGCGAAGGCCCGGCTCGCGGCGCTGGCGGCCGACCTCGGGGCCGACCTCACGACGCCGGCGACCGAGCACCCGTCGTTCATCGACGGCCGCGCGGCGGCGGTGACCCTCGACGGCGACCGTGCCGGCGTCGTCGGCGAACTCCACCCCGCCGTCCTCGTCGACCACGACCTCGAACTGCCCGTGGCGGCGTTCGAGTTCCGGCTGGACGCCCTTCGCTGAGCGTCCGCCCGGACCGGGGCGTTTAATCAACTCTCGGAGCCTACAGACGACGACGGATGCCCGACGGAGCATACGACCCGGAGACGGTCGAATCGACGTGGCAGGAGCGGTGGGTCGACGAGGAGACGTACGCGTACACGGGCGACGGCTCCGCCGACCCGGACACGCACTACGCTATCGACACTCCTCCACCGACCGTCTCGGGCGACCTCCACATGGGGCACCTCTACCAGTTCACGCTCCAGGACTTCGTTGCCCGCTTCCACCGGATGCGCGACGAGACGGTGTTTTTTCCGTTCGGCTTCGACGACAACGGGATCGCCTCCGAGCGCCTGACCGAGGACGAACTCGGGATTCGCCACCAGGACTACGAGCGCCGGGAGTTCCAGCAGCTCTGTCGCGAGGTCTGTACCGAGTACGAGACCCAGTTCCGCGAGAACGTCCGCGACCTCGCGATCTCGGTCGACTGGACCCAGACCTACCAGACGATCGAACCGCGGGTGCGCCGCGTCTCACAGCTCTCCTTTCTGGACCTGTACGAGCAGGGCCGGGAGTACCGCGAGCGCGCCCCGACCATCTGGTGTCCGGACTGCGAGACGGCAATCTCGCAGGTGGAGACGGAGGACGACGAGCGCGACGCGCAGTTCCACGACATCGCCTTCTCCGTCGTCGGCGGCGACGAGTTTGTCATCTCGACGACCCGGCCCGAACTCCTGCCGGCCTGTGTCGCGGTGTTCGTCCACCCGGACGACGAGTCGAACGCCGACCTCGTCGGCGAGCGGGCCCGGATCCCGCTGTTCGGACACGAGGTCCTGATCCGCGAGGACGAACGGGTCGACCGCGAGACGGGGTCGGGCGTCGTGATGTGCTGTACGTTCGGCGACCAGACCGACATCGAGTGGTACCAGGCCCACGACCTGGACCTCCGGGTCGCCATCGACGAGTCGGGGACGATGACCGACGTCGCCGGCGACTACGCCGGCCTGTCGAGCGACGAGGCCGGCGAGGCGATCGTCACCGACCTCGAGGAGGCCGGCGCGCTCCGGGACCGCCGCGACATCACCCACACGGTGAACGTCCACGAGCGGTGTGGCGTCGGGGTCGAGTTCCTCGTCACCGAGCAGTGGTACGTCCGCCTCCTCGACAAGAAGGAGACGTACCTCGAGGCCGGGCGGGAGATGGACTGGTATCCGGAGAAGATGTTCACGCGGTACAAACACTGGATCGAGGGGCTCCAGTGGGACTGGGCCATCTCGCGCCAGCGCTCGTCGGGCATCCCCTTCCCGGTCTGGTACTGTGCGGACTGCGACGAGGTGGTGACCGCCGACCGGGACTCCCTGCCCGTCGACCCGCTGTCCGAAGCCCCGCCGGTCGACGCCTGTCCCGCCTGTGGGGCGACGGAGTTCGTTCCGGAGGACGACGTGTTCGACACCTGGGCCACGTCGTCGCTGACGCCGCTGATAAACGCCGGCTGGGACTGGCACGAGGCGGCGGCGGACGGCGCGGCGGCAGACGACGCCGACCCGGCGGCCCTCGGCGGCGAGTTCCGGATGGACAGCCCCGAACTCTACCCCGTCGACATGCGCCCGCAGGGCCACGACATCATCTCGTTCTGGCTGTTCCACACGGTCGTCAAGTGTCTCGAACACACCGGCGAGGTGCCCTTCGACTCGGTGATGATCAACGGGATGGTGCTCGACGAACGCCGCGAGAAGATGTCGAAGTCCCGTGGCAACGTCGTCGAACCCGACGAGGTGCTGTCGGAGTACCCGGTCGACGCGGCGCGGTACTGGGCCGCCGGGTCGGCGGTCGGCGACGACCTGCCGTACAAGGAGACGGGGCTGAAGGCCGGCGAACGCCTGCTCCGGAAGCTCTGGAACGCCTCGAAGCTCGTCGAGTCGCTGGCGCCGGAGCCGGTCGAACGGCCGGACGACCTGCAGGCGCTCGACCGGTTCCTCCTGGCCGAACTCGACTCGACCGTCGAGGCGGCGACCGAGCACTTCGAACGCCGGGCGTTCGCGAAGGCCCGCGACGAGCTCCGGACGACGTTCTGGCACACGTTCTGTGACGACTACCTCGAGATCGCGAAGGGCCGACTTCGTGGCGACGACGACCCGTCGGCGGCGTGGACGCTCCGTGCCGCTCACGAGCGGTTCCTCCGGCTGTTCGCGCCGGTGCTCGCGCACGTCACCGAGGCGGTGTGGCAGGACTGCTACGCCGCCGAACGCGACGCAGAGAGCGTCCACCTCGCGGACTGGCCGGAGCCGCTCGGCGTCACGGCCGACCGCGCCGCCGGCGAGCGGGCGATGGCCGTCGTCGGCGCGCTCCGGCGGTACAAGTCCGAGCGCGGCCTGCCGCTGAACGACCCGCTCGACGAGGTCGTCGTCCACGGCGACGTCGAGGGGTTCGAGCGCGCGATCGCCCGCGTGATGCACGCCGAGTCGCTCTCGACGACGACGGCGAGCGCCGACGTCGAGGAGGTCGTGACGGGCGTCGACCTCGACTACGCCGCGGTCGGGCCGGCCTACGGCGAGCGTGTCGACGACATCGACGCCGGACTCGAGGCCGGCGACTACGAGTTCGACACCGACGGTGCCCTGCTCGTCGCGGACGAGCGTCTCGACCCGGACCTGTTCGAGGTCGAGCGCGAACGACGGTTCGAGGGCGAGGGGACGCTGCTCGACGCCGGCGACGCCGCCGTCGTCGTCCGCTAGAGGTCGGCGCCGACGGCGTCGGCGAGGTCGTCGAAGCCGTCGCGGTCCAGCAGGTCGAGCAGGCCCTCGTTGATATCCCGCGCGACCCGTGGTCCCTCGTAGACGAGCGCGGTGTACAGCTGGACGACGCTCGCACCGGCGCGAATCTTCGCGTAGGCGCCCGCCGCGTCGGCGACGCCGCCGACGCCGACGACCGGCAGGTCGGTCCGCTCGGCGACGAACCGGACGGCTCCGGTCGCACGGCCCTCGATCGGAGCGCCGGAGAGTCCGCCCGACTCGACGGCGTTCGGGTTCTCGAGTCCGTCCGGTCGGTCGGTGCTGGTGTTCGTCGCGACGACGCCCGCGAGGCCGTGTGTCTCGGCCACCTCGATCGCCTCCTCGACGGCGGGCTCCGGGAGGTCCGGGGAGAGTTTCACCAGGAGCGGGTCGGCGCCGGCGTCGCGGAGCGCCGCGAGAATCGCCGCGAGCGACTCCCGGTGCTGGAGGCTCCGGAGGCCGGGCGTGTTCGGCGACGAGACGTTGACGACGGCGTAGTCGACTGCCTCGCCGACCCGTTCGTACGTGTAGCGGTAGTCCGCGGGCGCGTCCGCGAGGTCGGTCGACTTCGAGAGCCCGAGGTTGACGCCGACGGGCACGTCCGGCAGGGGGTCGTCGGCGAGGCGGCTGCCGACGGCGTCGGCACCCTCGTTGTTGAACCCGAGCCGGTTGACCAGCGCGCCGTCCTCGGGGAGTCGAAAGAGACGCGGTCTCGGGTTGCCGGGCTGTGCCTCGGCGGTGACGCCGCCCACCTCGACGTGGCCGAAGCCGAGCGCCGCGAGGCCACGGGGGACCCGAGCGTTCTTGTCGAAGCCGGCGGCGACGCCGACGGGATTCGGAAAGCGGGTTCCGAACGCCTCGCTCGCGAGTCGGTCGTCGGGGTCGTCGACGGCGTACCGGCGCCGGAGGAGGCGGCGAACCGGGGTGTGCTGGACCCGGTCGAGGAGCGAGACGGTCGTCTCGTGGGTGAACTCCGGCGGGAGCGCGAACAGCGCCGGCTTCAGGAGCCCGTAGCCGTTCACGCGATCAGAAGTCGTGTTCGACGCCGTCGGGGTCCGCTCTCTGGATGATGATCTTGTCCTCGCGGACCCTGACGAACACCTCGTCGCCGATCTCGAGGCCGGCGACGGCCAGTTCGTCCTCGTGGAGGTTCACGTGAACGTTGTGGTACTCACCGTTCTCGTCCTTGGCGCCACTCGGACTGAGCTTCTTTTTCCGAACCATCGCGGTCGTCCTTCTCCGACCCTGGGGCCATCGGCATCATAAGTGTTGCCTACCGGCATCACCCCCGCGCGACAGGGCAAACCGGCAGACGCCGCCCCGATACGTTTATGCGAGCCCCGTGTGTTACCGTAACGCGGAGGCTACTCACATGGTACGCGAGGACGGGAAGCGGAACTTCGTGCTGCGCGAGGACGGCGCCGAGACGAGCGTCTTCTCCGGTGACATGCCACGACAGGCGGCGCTGAAGGCCGCCAGACGGCTAGACCCGGCCGACTCCGAAGCGGCTGGAGAGTCCAACCCGACGGTGTTGCGTCTGCGTGAGAAGGGGACGGACAAGATCCACGTCTACGAGGGCTGGGCGTGGGTCGACACGGCGCCCGACGACACGCCGGGGTGGATGGACGGCGAGATAACGCGTGGTAACGTCTCGAAGCAGGGCATCGACCACATCGACGAGTAGGCGAACCGAACGGCTAAGCGGCGCCCGCCCGGACCACAGCCCGCGCGGCTCTCTCCCGGTCGGACCGGACGTGTCGCGAGGGATGAACGACCGGCCTCCGGCTGCGCGACACCGTCCTCCCGCGGCGTGTGACCACGTGACGTAGCGGCGACGCTTCGACGACCTTATCCGTGACACCGTCTTGTGTAGTAGTACGCAGCAGTCGTCGGGAGCCCCCGACGGCTTCGGGGCCCAGACGGGTCCCCCGGACCACCGGCAGCGAACCGACGCCCTTATCGGGGACAGTCGACTCGTGTGGAACGCGACGGTCGCTCTCCGTCGAGGAGGCGACTACCG
>JAQCMY010000277.1 GCA_028274865.1 Haloferacaceae archaeon
GAAGCTATCGAGGAACTGAAACAGCAGATTCACGACGTTGACCATCTACCCTGCCTCCTCGTAGTAGTCCTGTGGGGTGTACTGCGTCTCCTCGTCCTCCTGTGTGAGGTCACAGCCGACCGTCTCCGAGAGGAACTGCTCCGGGATCACGCGGTTCTCGACGGCCTCGACGTTGTGCTGGTCGTCACACCGCATCACCCACATGTGGTGGTCGACGTGGTGGGTCGCGCCGTCGAGGGCGATCTCCTCGCCCTCCGGCGCCTCCGGCGCGCCGTAGGTGATCCCCGACTCCAGCGCGGTCTTGACCTCCTCTTGGTCTGTCGTGCCGGCCTGTTCGACCGCCTGTTTGTACATGTACACCGAGAAGTAGTTGGTCTGTGCCTCCTCGTTGAGGTACGGCGCGTCGGGCCACATCTCGAAGTAGCGGTCGACGAACCCGCCGTCGTCGGTGTTGCGCGTCGTCGGAATCTCCTCCATGTAGTTGACGCCGGCGAAGATGTTCGACATCGCCGGGGGGTCGAGCCGGCGGTGCTCGTAGCCCTGGGCCATCGCCGTCGAGGTGCCGATCGGCACCTCCAGCCCCGCCGAGGCCTTCTGCTCGTAGAACGAGGTGTGGTTCGCGCCGACGAGCATCGACATCACGAAGTCGGGGTCGGCCTCCTGGATGCGGTTGATGACGGAGCCGAAGTCCGTCTCCGACAGCGGGATGAACTCCTCGCCGAGCACGTTCGCCCCGTTCTCGCTGGCCAGGACCTTCACCCAGTCCGCGGAGAGCTGGCCGAAATTGTAGTCCGCGGCGATCGTGTAGATATCTGTCCCGTACTCCTCGACGAGGTACGGCAGGACGGCACCGAGCTGCTGGCGGGCCGTCGGCCCGACGGCGAAGACGTTGTGATCACAGACCCCACCCTCGTACTGGGTCGTGTAGAAGTAGAGCTGGTCCTCGCGGTCGATCGTCGGCCGGATCGTCTCGCGGGTCGCCGAGGAGTAGCCGGCCCACAGCACGTCGACGTCCTCCTGCTGGATCGCGCGTTCGGTCAGCTCCTTGTACCGCTGGTTGTCCGACTGCGGGTCCGGGTCGAACACCTCGATCTCCCGACCGTTGATCCCGCCCGCCTCGTTTATCTCCTCGATGGCGAGCAGCGTCGCCTTGTGTTTCGGGGCGCCGACCAGCGCGAAGTTGCCCGACCGGTCCTCGAGTACGCCGACCGTGATGGGGTCGTCGCCCGACTCGCCGGCGGAGCCGCCGCCCCCGCCGCCCCCGCCGCTACAGCCCGCGAGACCGACCGTGGCGAGCGCGCTTCCGGTCGCGAGAAACGCACGCCTGCTCCGTTCGCTCACGCGCCGACCCCCCGGCGGCTCGCCGCTCCGTCTACCGTTCGCCGCAATACGCCGCAATCATCGGCAGTTCTACGCCCGCTCCGACAACGGGCGTTCACCGTAATGCTCACACGGTTGAGAACCCTGTGATGGCACTAAAACCTTCTCTACCGAGTCGTACAAACACATGACCTTGTGGGGATGCGTAGCAGGACGTTCGAGGAAATACGTATTGTATTACGAGTATGTACACGTACTCGACAGATAGCTGGACGGACGCGACGCCGACCGTGCGGCCCCGGGCGGCGGACGACGCCGCTCAGAGCCCGGCCGTCACCAGCCGAACGCCGACGACGAGGAGGAGTCCGAGCACCGCCCGGGTCCGCCAGCGCTCGGTGACCCGGCTCCGGAGCCGCCTCCCGACGGCGACGCCGGCGAGCGCCGGCCCTGCCGCCGCCGCGGAGGCGAGCGCGACCGCCGCGCTCGGGTAGAGCCCGAGGAGGGCGGCGGCGCCGACGCGGACGCCGTTGAGGCCGAGAAAGGCGAGGGCGACGACGCCGACGAACGTCCCGTGCGGGAGGTCACACGACCGGAGGTAGGCGATCAGCTGGACGCCGACGTTCGTCCCGCCGAACAGCAGCCCCGAGACGAGCCCGACGCCCGCCATCGCGGGTCCCGTCTCGACGAAACACCGCTCCTCGACGGCGCGCCGGCCCGGAAGCGGGGCGACCCGGCCCGCGACGAAGCCGACCGAGAGGACGCCGAGCGCGACCCGGAGCGGGTCTGCCGGCAGGCGACCGAGCGCAGCGAGACCGACCAGGGTGCCGACCAGCGCGGCGGCCAGGAGCGGCCAGAACCGTCGTCCGCACTCCCGAACCTCGGCGGCCGAGAGCTCCCGGACGAGCGAGCCGTTGACGGCCACGACCGGGAGGACGACGAACACGACCGCCGTCGTCGGGTCGACGAGCGTCGCGAGCGTCGTCGTCGCGATCAGCGCGAATCCGAACCCGGCGACGCCGTTGACGGCCCCCGCGGCGGCGACGACGCCGGCGAGGACGAGCAGACCGGTCGGCCCGAGTGTCACGAGTCCCACTACTCTCTGCTTCCGGGCGGAGAACGAAAGGAGTGCCGTACCGGCGCGAGGCCGTCTCAGTCGTCTCCCGGCGCCTCGACGGTGCCGCTCGGCCCGAGCGGCTCCTTCGGACGGACCGGCGAGCCCTCGGACAGCCCCGCGTCGGCCAGTGCCATACTCCCGAGCACCTCGATGACGAGGCGGTTGGCGAAGCCGCTGGTGATGCCGCCGTTGTACGAGGAGGTGTCGCTCACGTCGTACTGCGGCGCGACCTCGACGACGTCGAAGCCGAAGTCGTCCGGGTCGAGCGCCTTCACCACCTCGCGCACCATGTAGATGGCCTCGCGCGGGACGAGTCCGCCCGGCTCCGGCTCGCCGGTGCCGGGGCAGTACGCCGGCTCCATCACGTCGACGTCGAACGACACCCAGACCGCGTCGGTGCCGTCGGTGGCGCGCTCGACGGCGTCCTGGACGACCGCGTCCAGGTCCATCTCGCCCACCTGCATCGAGGTGTACCACTTCATGCCGGCCTCGCGCATCCCCTCGTACGTGTCTGGACCGGGCCAGAATCCGCGCGGGCCGATCAGCGTGTAGTTCTCGCCCGCGACGATGTCGTCGTCGTACACGCGCTTGACCCACGCGCCGTGGTCGTACTCGAAGCCGGTGAGGCCGTCCTCGCCGGTGTCGGCGTGGCAGTCGAAGTGGACCAGCCCGACGTCGTCGTAGCCGTTCGCCTCCGCCCAGCCCTTGATGTCGGGGTAGCTGATGGAGTGGTCGCCGCCGATGACCACCGGCGTCGCCTGTTCGCTGATCTCGTAGACGGCGTCCTCGATGCTGAGCTGGCTCTTCCGGGTCTGGCCGGGTGACACCGCCGCGTCACCCGTGTCGACCACCTTGTACCGGTCGAACGGGTCGACCCCCGTCTCGATGTTGAAGTGCTCGTACGGAGGCGACGGGACCGTCGACGCCGCCCGGACGGCCCGGGGCCCGTAGCGGGTGCCGGGCCGGATCGTCGTCGCCGTGTCGAGCGGCGCGCCGAGGACGGCGACGTCGACGTC
>JAQCMY010000284.1 GCA_028274865.1 Haloferacaceae archaeon
CCATCTCGGTGACGGTCACGGCGCCGTCCGGCGCCGAGACGACGACCCTCCTCTACGACAACGATCAGAACATCGTCGACGCCGCCGACAGCACCGGCACGAGCACCGTCGAGTTCGACCTGAGCGGCTTCGACGCCGGCACCTACTCGCTCGTGCTCCAGGACGACGGCGTGCGCGAGGCCGCCCACCCCGTCGTCGTCCGGGGCTACTCCGTCACCAGCGTCGCGCCGACGTCGGTCGGGCCGGACGACACGTTCAGCGTCACCGCGGACGTCTCGAAGCTCCGCGGTGACGACCTGACGCGCGTCGAGGTGGTGGTCGCGAACGACGCGACGACGCTGCGAGCCGACGCCACGGCCACGAGCGGGAACGCGTACGAGGCGTCTGTCGACGCGAGTCGCCTCGGCACGGGGAGCTACCAGGTGTACGCGACAGTCCGTGGTCCCGAGCAGGCGATCGGCAACGACGAACTGCTGGGGCTAGACGACCCGTCGACGCTCGACGTCGAGGAGCAGCCCTCCGGCGGCGGGGGCGGCGTCTCGACCACGACCGACACCGCCACGACGACGTCCGACGGGACCACGACCGACACCGCCACGACGACGCCGACCGGACCACGGCCGGACGAGCGCGTCACGACCGAGATCGTCGACGAGCGCTCCGGCGAGCCGGGCGTGACGGTCGTGGTCGAGACACAGACGCTCTCGACTATCACCTTCGCCGACGAGTCGGTTCAGCTCGCCGGCGACGTCACCGTCGAGCGCGGACCGGCTGCCGCCGCGCCGTTCGACGACCAGTTCGGCACCGGCGCCGTCCTGACCGCCGTCGACGTCTCTGTGCCGCCGGCGGCGGCGGGGAGCGCGGCCACGCTCCGGTTCACCGTCGACGCCGCGGCGCTCGGCGACCGCGGCCTCGCAACCGTCGGGGTCGTCCGGGAGGTCGACGGTGGGGTCGAACTCCTGCCGACCGACACCGAGCGGTCGGGGTCGACGCTCACGGTGACCGCCCAGACGCCCGGGTTCTCGCGGTTCGCGGTCGTCAGCCTCGAGCGCCTCGCGCCCGACGCGCCCGACACGACCGACGCGTCCGACGCGTCGTCGGCGACCCCGACAGCCGACGGCGCCGTCACGCCCGTCGACAGCCCCGCGACGACGAGCGGCGACGGCGACTCGGCGGTCTTCGTCCTCCTCGGGCTGCTCGGAACTGCCGTCGTCCTCGCCGCGCGCCTGTCCGGGCGCTGACCCGTGTCCGTCGGCGCTCCTCGCGCTCGTCGCCGACGTCGTGACCGTCGGCACCGTACGACCCTCAGGACGCCTCGGAGCTGCGGCGGGTCGCCGACGCGGACGGGCGGACGGTCGTGTTCGCGCCCGCCGCGAGCGGGCCGGCGAACGCGGGCGACAGCCGGGCCGCGGTCCGGTCAGGAGACGTCGGGGGCGCGCTCGCCGGTCCGGCCCGGCAGTTCCACCTCGAGTTCGAGCTCCGGCTCGCCGGCGCCCTCGTAGTCGACCTCGACCTCGACCGGCTCCCCGAAGTCGAACGGGAGCCTCCACTCGCCGTCCGGGTCCTCGATCGTGAGGCTGTCGCCGTCGCGCAGGCGCTCGCCGACGGCGACGAGGAACGCCCCGGCTGCTGCGGCGTCGAGTCGGTACTCGCGCTCGAACTCGCGCCCCGGTCGGATCGTCGTCGGTTCTGCCGTCGCGTCGTCCTCGTGGGTGCTGTCGGACATCGGTCGTGTCAGTGCCCGCGGCGTGGAAAGCCCGTCGCCGCCGCGGAGAACACTCGCAGGCGCCCGAGTACGTCGCCGTTGACGGCACCGTGACGGCGAAGCCGGGGCCGACGGCGGCGCACGCCGGCGACCTGACGGCGGCGTCAGTCCCGGCAGCCGGGTCGACACCGGCTGCTCCGAGGTCACCGGCTCCTCGTCCGGCGAAGCCTCCCGGCCCGAGTCCGAGTGAGACGACGGCTTCGTCGTCCAGCCGTTCGAGGAGCGGACCGAAGCCTAAGCGACGACGCTGATACAGGCGTCACAGACCGACGCCGGCGGGTCGTCGACCGGGCCCCTGGTCCGGTCGTCTGTCGTCTCGTCCGGACGGGTCACGGCGGTCCGGCTGCTGACGACGGCGAACGGCTCGACGACACCCAGCCGGATCGCCGCCCGCGACACCGCCGGGTCCACCGTGTCGCCCGCACACCCGCTCCGCGTCGGGCCGCCACAGTCCGGACAGGGCGCCTCGCCGACCGGCGGGGCGGGCGCCGCGCTCCCGACCAGGTCGGCGAGGTGGTACCACCGCCCCGGTTCGGCGGTGATCAGCGGGGAGACGTCCGGGGGGACCAGAGCCGGAAACTCGCCGTCTGCCCTGTCACGGACCACGATTCGAACCGCTCGTCGCCCCTCGACGTCGACGCCCCGGCGGGTGATCGGCGTCACCCGGCGGTCGAACAGCCGACCGACGGGCACCCCCCGACGCGTCCCCCCCGTGAGTTCTCCGGTTGTCATGTCCCAACCGTCCCCTCGTGATAACTATACACGTCTGTCATAAATCTAGTGGCGTCCTCACACGGGAACGCCTCTGTGTGAGCCGTACACACCCCGGCGGTGTCCGACGCCCCGAGCCGGAAGATAGAACCACCGTCCCCGCGCCCGGACGGCTGGTGCGCGTCAGTCACTACTTCGAGTGGGAGGGGCAGATCACGGGCGGGCACGCACAGTCCGTCCGGAACCAGCGGACGATGCTGGAGCGCCGCGGCGTCGCGTACACGACGGCGCCGGACCTCTCGGCCGACCTCCTCCACCTGAACAACATGGGCCCACGGTCGGTCTACCACGCCCGTCGGGCCCGCGACAGGGGCCTCCCCGTCCTCGTCCACGCCCACCAGACGGCCGAGGACTTCCGGGAGAGCTTCGCGCTCTCGAACCTCGTCGCCCCGCTCCTGGGGCCCTACCTCTCTCGCGCGTACGGCCTCGCGGACCACCTGATCTGTCCCTCGGAGCACACGGCGCGTGTCCTCGACGACTACTGCGACACGCCGCGGACGGTCGTCTCGAACGGCTTCGACCCGGCGAAACTCGACGGCTACGACGACCCGGCCCTCCGCGAGACGTACCTCGACCGCTACGACCTCGACCCGCCCGTCGTGTTCGTGGTGGGCCACGTCATCGAGCGGAAGGGGCTACGGGCGTTCGTCGAGACGGCGCGGCGGATGCCCGATACCCAGTTCGCGTGGTTCGGCTACCTCAACCCCGGCGGCGGGACCGTCGACCGGCTCCTCCGCTCGCGGACGACGACCCGGCTGGTTCGTGAGTCGCCGGCCAACTGCACGTTCACGGGCTACGTCGACGACGTCGCGGGCGCGTTCGCGGCGGGCGACGTCTTCTTCTTTCCGACGAAAAACGAGAACGAGGGGATGGCGCTGCTCGAGGCGATGGCGACGGGCGCGCCGCCGGTCGTGCGCGACATCGAGACGTTCGGGTGGCTCGACGGCGGCGAGACGGCGCTGAAGGAGACGGCGGTCCCGGGATTCGTCGACGCGCTCCGGACGCTCCTCGACGACCCGGAGCGCCGCGCCGCGGTCGGTCGGGCGGCGGCCCGCGCCAGCGAGGCGTACGAACTCGACGCGGTTGCCGACGACCTCGTCGCGGTCTACGACCGGCTGGTGTGAGCCGCCGGCGCCACGCGCCTGCGGGGCCGAGCGCGGCCTCAGACGAGCAGCGCTCCCGCGACCACGACCGTCACCGCGACGGTCAGGAGCGCCGAGAGCGCGCTCGCGAACCGCGGCGTCTGCCCGCGGGCGTCCAGGCGTCCCGCTGCCCGGACCGCCTCGGGGTCGAGGAACACCGACAGGTCGCCGGTGCTCGGCGCCGCCCAGAACGCGAGCGCGGCGGCCAGCGGGAAGGCGAGCGACGAGCCGAGCGCCGGTCCCAGCCCGACGCCGACGGCGACGAGCAGCCAGACGAGCGTCGGCGCGACGGCGGCCAGCCGCAGGGCCGCGCGCGGGACTCCAGGGTCGAACTCGCCGCCCAGCCGCGCGAGCGGGACGCCCCGTGTCTCGTCCGACGGCGGCGCGAGGTCGATACGGAGGCCGTCGCCCCACGGCGCCAGCACGAGGTAGTGGACGAACTCGTGTGGGTAGACGAGGGGGACGAGAGCGAGGCGTACGGCACGACCGGCCCGGGACACAGACGGCGTAGGGGCGCGACGGGCAAGAGTGGCACGCGGACGGGAGCTTTATCGCCACAGCGTCCGTCAGACTGCCGTGACAGACTCGGCACTCGTCGTCGGTGCGACGGGCACACAGGGCGGCGCAGTCGCGGACGCACTCCTCGCAGACGGCGTCACGGTCCACGCGCTGACTCGTAGCCCGGAGAGCGAGGCGGCGCGACAGCTGGCCGACCGGGGCGTGACCGTCGTCGAGGGGAGCCTGACCGACCACGGCGCGCTCGTCGAGGCGATGGCAGACGTCGACGGCGCGTTCGTCGTCACCGACTTCTGGGAGCACGGCTACGACGCGGAGGTCGAACAGGGCCGGACGGCGTTCGACGCGGCGAGCGAGGCCGGCCTCGACCACCTCGTCTTCTCGTCCGTCGGCGGCGCGGAGCGCGACACGGACATCCCCCACTTCGACTCGAAGTGGGAACTGGAGGAGTACCTGCGCGGGACGGACCTGTCGGCGACGGTGGTGCGCCCCGTCTTCTTCATGCAGAACCTCGAGGGGTTCCGCGAGGACGCCCTCGACGGCACGCTGGCGATGGCGCTGGAGCGACACGTCCCGCTCCAGATGGTGGACGCGGCAGACATCGGCGAGTTCGTCGTGACGGCCTTCGCCGACCCCGACGCGTACGCGGGCGAGGCAGTCGAACTCGCGGGCGACGAGCTGACGCTCACCGCGACGGCGCTCCGGGTTGGCGACGCCGCGGGCGTCGACGTCTTCGCCGAACACCTCCCGCCCGCGGCGCTGGAGGAGGCGATGGGCGACCTGGGCTACGAGTACCGCGTGATGTTCGAGTGGTTCAACGAGCACGGCTACGAGGCCGAGATCGACCGACTTCAGGCCGACCACGGCCTCGACCTGACGCGGCTCGACGACTACCTGGAGCGGGCCGGCTGGGACGCGTAGGGCGCCCGGACCAGAACAGCCGTGCCGTGACGCTCCGCGCGGACTGTCGTGTCGACGGGTCTCGCCGGGCGGGTCGGTGACGCCGAGCGCTGGCTGGCCCGACACCGCGCGCTCGTCGGCTGTGTCGCCGGCCTGTGGCTGCTGACGACGGCGACACACCACTTCGTCGTCGCGCCGGCGAGCGTTCTCCCGAGTGTCGCGGCAGACCTCGGCGTCTCCGAAGGCCGGGCCGTCTGGCTCGTGAGCGCCGTCCCGGCGTCGTGGGCGGCGACGAACGCCGTGCTGGGGCTCCGGCTCGACCGCGCCGGCGACTACCGCGCCGTCGCAGCCGGCGTCGCCGTCGTCGTCCTCGCGGACGGTGCGAGCCGGGCCGCGGCGACCCGTGGCTCGTCCGTCGCCCTCCTCACCGCACGCCTGGTCGCCGGCGTCGCCGTCGGGCTCGTCTGGACGGCGTCGACGAACCTCATCGGCGGCGCCGTCTCCCCGGCGGTCCGCGGGACCGCGCTCGGCGTCTTCCTGACGAGCGCGCCCGCCGGCTTCGCGCTCGGACAGGCGACCGGTCCAATCGTCGCCGCCCGCGCCGGCTGGCCCGCCGGCCTCCTCGTCATGCCCGCCGGGAGCGTCGTCGCGTTTGGGCTCGTCGCCGGGTTCGCCGTCCAGCTCACGTTCGGCGTCGTCTACAGCTACGTCCGCGAGGCCGTCGACGACGGGGTCACCGGGACGGCGCTCTCCGTTCTCACCACGGCCGGCATCTCCGGTGCGTTCTCTGCGCCGCTGGCCACCGGCGCGCTGATCGAGCTGTCGGGGGGCTACGGCCCGGCCTTCGGCTACGCTGGCCTGCTCGTCGCTCTCGGCCTCGCGGCGTCGTGGGGGGCGCCGGAGTCGACCGTCGGGGCCGGCCGAACCCCGGCGTGCGAGGGCACGGACAGTCCGCGCCGGGCGACGGGGATCGACAGCCGCCGCTTCGGCTCGTCGTGCCGCGGCAGTCGCGTGTCGACGACGGCGCGCGTCGACCGGTCTCCACCCGACTTATGCCCGCCGCGCCGAGACGTGACCCGTGAGCGACGACGCACGACACCACCCCGAGTCCGCGTGGCGCGACCGGCTCTCGCCGGAGGCGTACCGCGTCCTGCGCGAGGGCGGGACGGAGCCGCCGGGTGCCTCGGACCTCCTCGCCGTCTCCGACCCCGGGACCTACCGGTGTGCCGGCTGTGACCGCC
>JAQCMY010000291.1 GCA_028274865.1 Haloferacaceae archaeon
GGACGAGTCCCGACGCCGGTGCTCGCGTTCGCCTCGCGGGGCCGGCACGGCGCGATGGTCACCGCCTCGCACAACCCACCGGCGGACAACGGACTCAAACTGTTCGCCGACGGGGTCGAGTACGACGCGGACGCGGAGGAAGCGGTCGAGACCGGCGTCGACGGGGGAGCGCAGGCCCCGTGGACGGCGTGGGGCGGGGTCGCCCGCGAGGAGCCGCTGGACGACTACCGGACCGCGCTCGTGACACACGCGAGGGACCACGGCGCCGCGCCGGACGGCTGTCGCGCCGTCGTCGACGCCGGAAACGGCGTCGGCGCGCGCACCACCCCAGCGGTGCTGCGTGCCCTCGGCGCGGACGTCGCCACGCTGAACGGCGGGATCGACGGCTACTTTTCCGGTCGCGCGCCGAAGCCGACCCGCGAGTCGCTGGCCGACCTCAGGGCGTTCCTCGCCGACGACCCGGAGGCCGACCTGGGCGTGGCACACGACGGCGACGCCGACCGGATCGTGGTGCTCGACGGCGACGGCGGCGTCGTCGACCGCAACACCGTCCTCGCGGTGCTGGCCGAACACTACGTCCGCCGGAGCGAGGCCGAGGACCCGGTCGTCGTCACCACGCCCGACACCTCGGCGCGGGTTGACGAGCGCGTCGACGCCGCCGGCGGACGGGTCGAACGGGTTCGGCTCGGCGCGATACACGAGGGGGTCGCCGGCAGCGACGGGACCGCGGTGTTCGCCGCGGAGCCGTGGAAACACCTCCACCCGGCGTGGGGTGGGTGGATCGACGGCGCCGCGAGCGCAGCGGTCCTGACCCGTCTCGTCGCCGCCGAGGGACTCGACGCGCTCCGTGCGCCGGTGACAGAGCGCCCGTACCGGAAGCTCTCGGTCGACACCCCGGACGACCGGAAGCAGGCGGTCGTCGCCGACCTGCGAGACCGCCTCCCGGCGGCGTTCCCGGAGGCAGAGGCGACGTTCGAGCACGGTATCCGGCTCGACAGACCGGACGGGTCGTGGCTGCTCGTCCGCCCGAGCGGCACGGAGCCGAAGATCCGCGTCTACGTCGAGAGCGACGACATCGAGACGCTGGCGGAGCGCGCGACCGGCCTGGTCGCGGCCACGGTCGAGGCGGACGGGTGAGCCGACAGCCGGTGTCGGGACCCCCAACAGGAGGCCGGACGGAGAGCGAAGAGTTTTGCGCGCCCGCCTGCCACCAGACCGTATGACAGCCCACGCTCCGGACGTCCTCGTCGTCGGCGCGGGGACAGCCGGCTCGTACGCTGCCGCGACCGCCGCCGACGCCGGCCTCGACGTCGTCGTCGTCGACCGGAAGAGCGAGTCCGAGGCCGGCCACGTCGCCTGTGGCGACGCGCTGAAAGGCGCCGGCGCGTTTCCGGAGGCGATCCCGAAGTCGCAGATCGAACCGGCGTTTACGAACAGCGGCGTCGACCACGGTCGCTTCGAGATTCCGAGCGAGGAGACGGTGCTCGACATCCCGGTACCGGGCGAACTCGCCGTCATCGACCGGCACGAGTTCGGGCGACGGATCATCGCCGCCGCCGAGGACGCCGGCGCCCGGTTCCACTACGACACGGTCGTCCACGACGTTCGACAGGCCGACGACGGTCGGGTGCTGGGCGTCGACGCCGTCCGGCACGGCGACCCGGCGACGTACGACGCCGAGGTGACGGTCGACGCGGCCGGCGCGCTCTCGATCCTCCAGGACTGCGCCGACCTCTCGGAGACGACGTTCGACACGAACGTCCAGTTCTCGCAGTTCTGCTCGGCATACCGTGAGATCGTCGAGGTGCCAGACCCCGTCGAGTGGGACGACGCCCTCGTGTTCAAGCCGACAGAGCGCGCAGCCGGCTACCTCTGGTACTTCCCGCGGACGGAGACGACGATCAACGCCGGGCTCGGGTTCCAGATGACCGAGGAGCCGATGGAGCTGGTCGAGGACCTGAAGCGCGACCTGCGAACCCGGCCCGAGTTCCGCGGCGCCGAAGTGGTCGACAAGCTCGGCGCGGCGCTCCCGACCCGCCGACCGTACGACTCTGCCGTCGCGCCGGGGTTCGTCGCCGCCGGCGACGCCGCGGGCCACGTCAACCCGACGACCGGCGGCGGCATCGCCGGCGCGGCCTACGCGGGCTGTTACGCCGCCGAGGAGGCCGTCCGCGCCGTCGGCGAGGGCGACACGAGCGAGGCGAACCTCTGGCGCTACAACCGCCGGGTGATGGAGAAGTTCGGCGCGCGATACGCCGGCCTCGACGTCTACAACGTCCTCTCGACAGCCGTCGAGGTGGACGACCTGATGGGTCTGCTCGCGGCGCTTCCCGGCGAGAAGATAGCCGAGGCGCTCTACGGCGAGGCGTCGTTCGGCCTCGCGCTGAAGACACGCGTCGTGCTCCGGAGCCTCGAGTACTGGGAGACGGTCCTGGACTTCTACCGCGCCAAGCGCCTCTCGGACGGGCTGGTCGACCACTACAGCCGCTACCCCGGACGGCCGGAGGCGCTCGGGGGATGGCAGGCCGCCCGCGACGACCTCATGGACCGGGTGTACGACGCCGTCGGAGCCGAGCCGAAGTACTGACCCCGACCGGGTGCCGCTCTCGTCCGGTGGCCGGGACTGGCCCGGAGCGGGAGA
>JAQCMY010000030.1 GCA_028274865.1 Haloferacaceae archaeon
ACCGTCAGCGCGACGTCGACGGTCCGGAGGTCCGGGTCGCCCGCCAGCGTGCGCCCGACGGCGTCGAGAACGGGGTGGTCCGGGTCGGCGTCGTCCGGGACCGCGTCCGGAAACGAGGCGCTGATCACCTTCGCCGAGGCGACACCGACTTGGACGGCGCCGAGGCAGTCGAACTCGCGGGCGTAGAGCCCGGCTGCGGGTGGAGCGTCGACCATACCGGACCGTCTGCCGCCGGAGGCTTGAACCCGCCGCGACGCAAGTCTTATGAACAGAGACACACATCGATGTACATAGATGAACACCGACGAGGCGGCGCTCGCGCCGGCAGTCCGGTCCATCCTCGCGGCGGCGCGCGACCGGACCGTCACGAGCGAGCGGGTGACGGCGACGGCCCGGTCGCTGCCGGCGGCGTTCGACGCCGCCGAGGCAGACGGGCGCGTACCGGTGATCGCCGAGCTGAAGCCGACCAGCCCGACGACCGAGGGGCGGAGCGACGCCGACCCGGTCGCGCTGGCGGCGGCGATGGTCGACGGCGGCGCGGCAGCGCTGTCGGTGCTGACCGAGCCGGAGCACTTCGGCGGGTCGACGGCGGCGCTGGAGCGGGTGCGCGACGCCGTCGACGTCCCGGTGTTGCGAAAGGACTTCCTCGTGCGCGAGGCCCAGCTCGACGCCGTCGTCGCCGACGCCGTCCTGCTCATCGCCCGCTTCCTCGGCGACGACCTGCCGGCGATGGTTCGGGCGGCGCGGGACCGAGGGTTCCAGCCGCTCGTAGAGGTTCACACGCCCGGGGAGCTGGCGCTGGCGCTCGAGGCCGGCGCCGAGGTGGTCGGCGTGAACAACCGCGACCTCGGGCGGCTGGAGGTCGACCTGGACACCTTCGAGCGCGTCGTCGAGACGCTCCCGGCGGACGCCGACCCGACGCTCGTCGCGGAGAGCGGCATCGGGAGTCGAGCGGACGTCAGACGGATGCGGACGGCGGGCGCGGACGCGCTGCTTATCGGGACGGCGGTCATGGACGGAGACGTCGAGCGAAACACGCGGCAGTTCACCACAACACACGATGAGTTCTGAGACAGACGGACGGGCGGGCGACGGGAAGTTCGGCGAGTACGGCGGCCAGTACGTGCCAGAGGTGTTGATGCCGGCGCTGGAGGAGCTGACAGACGCCTACGAGCGGTACGTCCTCGGCAACGAAGACGGGTTCATGGACGAGCTCCGCGAGCGCCTGCGGGACTTCGGCGGCCGGCCGACGCCGCTCGGTCGGGCCGACCAGCTCTCGGCGCGCTACGACCGCGAGGTGTACCTCAAGCGCGAGGACCTGCTGCACAGCGGCGCACACAAGCTCAACAACGCCCTCGGGCAGGTGCTGCTGGCGAAGTACATGGGCAAAGAGCGGATCGTCGCAGAGACGGGCGCCGGCCAGCACGGCACCGCGACGGCGATGGCCGCGGCCCACCTCGACATGCCCTGCGAGATATACATGGGCCGGAAGGATATCAACCGCCAGCGACCCAACGTCTTCCGGATGCGGCTCAACGGCGCGACGGTCACGCCCGTCACCGTGGGCCGGGGGACGCTGAAGGAGGCCATCAGCGAGACGATGCGAGACTGGGCGACGACGGTGGAGAACACCCACTACGTCATCGGGAGCGTCGTCGGCCCCCACCCGTTCCCGTCGATGGTCCGGGAGTTCCACGCCGTCATCAGCCGCGAGGCGCGCCGGCAGTTCGCCGAGCAGGTCGGCGGCCTCCCGGACGCCGTCATCGCCTGTGCCGGCGGCGGGTCGAACACGATGGGCACGTTCGAGGCGTTCCTCGACGACGAGGACGTCGACCTGTACGCCGTCGAGGCCGGCGGGTCGGGGCTCGGCGTCGACGACGACGCCGGCGTCGCGCCCAACTCCGCGTCGCTCTCGACCGGCACAGAGGGCGTCCTCCACGGCGCCCGGACGAAGGTGCTCCAGGACCCGGACGGGCAGATAGTCGAGTCCCACAGCGTGAGCGCGGGGCTGGACTACGCCGGCGTCGGGCCACAGCTCGCACACCTCGTCGACGAGGAGCGGGTCCACGCGGTCAACGTCGACGACGACGCCGCGCTGGAGGGCTTTCACCGGCTGTCGAACACCGAGGGCGTGATCCCGGCGCTGGAGACGGCCCACGCCTTCGGCTACCTCGAGGAGTACCACCAGGAGCTCGGCGAGCGGGTCGTGATCAACGTCTCGGGCCGGGGCGACAAGGACCTCGAGACGGCGATCGAGGAGACGCCGAACCACGACGTCCCGAACGCGCCAGACATGGACGTGTTCGAGGGGACGGGAGGGATGTAGGTGGGCGTCGAGGGCGCGTTCGGTTCGGAGCCGGCGTTCGTTCCGTACCTCGCGGCGGGCGACCCCTCGGTCGAGGCGTCGAAGGCGTACGTCGAGGCGCTCGACCGGGGCGGCGCAGACGTGATCGAACTCGGACTGCCGTTCTCGGAGCCGATCGCCGAGGGACCGACGATCCAGGGCGCGGTCGCACGCGCACTCCGGGCCGGGATGACGCCGCGGCGCTACCTCGGATTCGTCCGTGACGTCGACACCGAGGCGCCGCTGGTGTGTATGACCTACTACAACCTGATCTACCAGTTCCGCGACGAGACAGAGCGGGGCGGCCCGGACGCGTTCGTCCACGCCGCCGCCGACGCCGGAGTCGAGGGGTTCGTCGTCCCGGACCTCCCCGTCGAGGAGGCGGGGCCGATGCGCCGGGCGTGCGACGACGCCGGCGTGGATCTGGTGAGTATCGTCGCACCGACGACCGGCGACGGCCGGCTCCGGCGGCTGCTGGAGATCTCGTCCGGCTACGTCTACGTCCAGGCACGACTCGGCGTGACCGGCGCCCGGGACGACGTCTCCGGTCGGACGGCGGAGACGCTCGCGCGCCTGCAGCAGTACGAGGCGGCCCTCCCGAAGGCCGTCGGGTTCGGTATCCGGACGGGCGACCACGCCGAGCGGATCGTCCGTGCGGGCGCCGACGGCGTCATCGTCGGGAGCGCACTCGTCGACGTGGTCGCGGACGGCCACGAGGCGGGCGACCCGGTCCCCGACGTCGCCGACCGGCTGGCCGACCTCGCGGACGAACTGAAGACCGGAGCGGTCCGGGGGCGCGACCCGGGGCCGGCGGAACCGGAACGCAATTAACCCGCTCGTGACAGACGCTCACACGATATGACCCCCGGTATCGACGCCCGCCTCGGCCGCATCTCCACGTCGGGCCGGTTCCTGACGGTCCCGATGGACCACGGCATCACGATGGGACCGGTCGCCGGCCTCGTCGACCTCGAGTCGACCGTCGCCGCGGTCACCCGCGGCGGCGCCGACTCGGTACTGACACAGAAGGGGCTCGCGGAGCGGGTCCACCCGAACCGCAACGGGGCGGGCTACGTCGTCCACGCGAACGCCTCGACGACGGTCGGGCCGGACGGCAACGACAAGCGCCAGACCGCCACGGCCCGCGAGGCGGTCCGGGCGGGCGGCGACGCCGTCTCCTTCCACGTCAACGTCGGCAGCGACTCCGAGCCGGGGCAGATCGAGGACCTGTCGTCGCTGACCCGCGAGGCCCACGACCTCGGCCTGCCGGTGCTCGCGATGGCGTACGCCCGCGGGCCACGGGTGGAGGAGGACAGCCCCAACCACCTCGCCCACGCCGTCCGGTTCGCAGAGGAGCTCGGCGCCGACGTGGTCAAGACGGGCTACAGCGGCGACGCCGAGAGCTTCGGGCGGGTCTGTGCGGCGACGGCAAAGCCCGTCGTCATCGCCGGCGGGTCGCGGGGAACCGACCGCCAGACCGTCGAGATGGTCCGCGGCGCGATGGACGCCGGCGCGGCGGGCGTCTCGATGGGGCGCTCGATCTTCCAGCACGAGGAGCCGGAGCTGATCACCCGCGCCGTCTCGGCGGTCGTCCACGGCGACGCGGGCGCGGACGCGGCGCTCTCCGAGGCCGGACTGGCCGAGTGACCGCCGGGAGTCGGGCGCTTTAGTACCCCGCCGGACGCGGTGGCGGGTATGACGGACGGAGACGGACCCGACCGGGAGCGGACGGTGTGGCTCAAGGCCGACGACACCGTCGGCGGCTGGGACGCGCGCCGCCGTCGGATCACCGCGGGGCTGGAGGCCGGCGTCGACTGGGTGCTCGTCGACACCGACGACGTCGGGCGGGTGCGCGAACTGGGTGACGTGAACGTCGCGGCCTTCCGCTCCGACGCGGACCTCGTGGCCGAGGCCGAGCGCAGCGGCGAGGAGCCGACCGCGGACGCCTACCTCGTCGGCAAGTCGAGCGAGGGCGACGGCACCATCGACCTGCCGGACGACTTCGCCGGCTCTGCGGACCTGTCGACGCTCCGGCGCTCCGACGACCGCGCACAGGGAGCGTACGTCCGCATCCTCGGCGAGTCGTACGAGACGTTCGCGGAGGCAGCCGCCGTCGAGGCCGCGTACACCGTCGTCGTCGGCGAGGACTGGACGATCATCCCGCTGGAGAACCTGATCGCGCGAATCGGGTCGGAGACGACGCTCGTCGCGGGCGTGACGAGCGCCGAGGAGGCCCGGACAGCGTTCGAGACGCTCGACATCGGCGCCGACGCCGTCCTCCTCGACACCGGCGACCCGGACGAGATCCGCGCGACCTGTGACCTGCGCGACGACCTCGCGCGCGAACACCTCGACCTGGAGTGGGCAGAGGTGGTGGCCGTCGAACGCGCCGGGAGTGCCGATCGAGTGTGTGTCGACACCGGGTCGCTGATGAACGGCGACGAGGGGATGCTCGTCGGGTCGATGTCACGCGGGCTCTTCTTCGTCCACGCCGAGACCGCCGACTCGCCGTACGTCGCCTCCCGCCCGTTCCGGGTGAACGCCGGCGCGGTCCACGCCTACCTCCGCGCGCCGGGCGGCGAGACGCGCTACCTCGCCGAACTCGCGAGCGGCGACGAGGTCCAGGTGGTCGACACGTCGGGCCACACCCGCGAGGCGGTTGTCGGCCGGGCGAAGATCGAACGCCGCCCGATGTTCCGGGTCGAGGCCGAGGTCGAGACCGAGGACGGTCCCGACCGGGTCGAGACACTCCTCCAGAACGCCGAGACGATCAAGGTCGCCACCCGTGAGGGGCGGACGGCGGTGACCGACCTCGCCGCGGGCGACGAGGTCCTCGTCTACTACGAGGCGACGGCACGGCACTTCGGCGAGGCGGTCGAGGAGCGGATCATCGAGAAGTAGTCTCCTCGTCGGCCGGGGCCGAGCAGTACCAGCAGAACTCGAGCGTCGGGTCGAGCGACCGGCCACACGACCGGCAGGTCGGGTCGTCGTCGGCCTCGGCTGCTGGCGAGCGAGCGACGCGGGAGACGTCGACGACGCTCGCGACCAGGGCCACGACGAGGGGGACGAGGACGGCGGTCGGGAGCGACTCGGCGGTGACGGCCTGCGGGTCGGCGAACAGGAACACCGAGACGAGCGAGACGCCGAGGACGCCCGTGAACCACGCCGCGGCCCGTCGCCACCGGCAGAGGTACGCGTGGCCGGCTCCGGCCAGCCCGAGGACCGCGCCGAGTGACCCGACGACGACGGCGACGGCGGCACGCCGGTCCATCGTCGGCCCTCTGGTGCCCGCGCGTTTCAAGCTGTCTCGGTTCACGCGAGCGCGTCGACGAGGCCCCGGAGCGTCGCGAGGTCGTACTGTCCCGGCGCCGTCGCGTCGGCGGGATCGACCGGCGCGTAGCCCAGTCGCGAGCCGTAGACCGGCGCGAGCGCGCGGGTGTGTCGGCCAGCCGCGCCCATCGCCATCGTCGCGACGCACTCGCCGGCCCGCGCCGCCGCCCGGGTGGCCCGCAGGAGCGCGAGCGCGTCGTCCGGGCCCGTCGCCGTGACGGCGACCTTCCCGACGTCGCCGGCGCGGGCCGCGCGCGCGAGGGCGTTCCGGAGCGCCGCCGGTCGGGGCGTCCCCTCGAAGTCGTGGACGGAGGCGACGACGCCGGCGCCCTCGTCGCGGACCGCGGCGGCGGTCCGGGCGCCGGCGTCGGTCCGGAGCGCCGCGAGTTCGACGTCGACGGCGACGACGGCGTCGTGGGCCGCAGCCGTCCGGAGCGCGCCGAGGCGGGCCGCGTCGTCGGCGGCCTCGCCGCCCTCCCACGCGGCGCGGTTCGTCACGAGGAGCGGCAGGAGGCCGTCGTAGCCGTCGAGCGCGGCGAGCGGGTCGTCGGCCAGGTCCATCCGGAACTCGACGAGGTCGGCGTGCGCCCGGGCCGCCCGTTCGTCGTCGAGGGTCGCCGTCGAGGCGGCGAGGCGGAACTGGTCGAACCCGAGGTCGGTGTCGGAGTCCACGCCCGGGCGTCGGCGGGCGCGCTCTTGACTCCCGCGTTTACTCCTCCGCGGGCGCGGGAGGCGTCGAGGAGCCGCTCTCCTCGACGGCCGTCGAGAGCGAGACGTTCAGCGCGAGCATCGACCCGGCGCCGCCGACGACGGTGACGGCGTTCTTGACGGCGTGGTCGAGGACCGAGGCCGCGAACGCGACAGCCGGTGGCACCGCCCCCGCCGGCGTCAGCAGGACGACGAAGGCGGTGAACGCCGCCTCGTAGAGGCCGACGCCGCCTGGCGAGAGCGGCAGGACCTTCGCGAGGTTGCCGACGGAGACGGCGAAAAAGCAGACGGCGGCGAGGAGCGGGAGCGACAGGTCGACACCGGGGAACGCCCCGAGCACCAGCGCCGCCGTCGCCACGTCGAGCGACCAGACCAGCAGACTCCCGGCGCCGACGCGCGCGAACCCCCGTGGCGACCCCGCGACAGTCTGGAGGTCGCCCGCGAACCGCTCGAGGGCGTCCGCGACCCGGTCTGCGTAGGCGTCTGTCGAGAGGCGACCCAGCACCTGCCGCGGGAGGCTGCCGTCGCTCCGGGCGCTCGCGGCGAGGGCGGCCAGCGAGACCAGCGCTGCCGCCCCGACGCCCGCGGCGACGCGCACCGCCGTTCGCACCGCCGCGGCGTCGACGCCCGGCACGCGGCCCGAGAGCGCCGCCGCGACCGCCGCCCCCTCGCCCGTCGCGACGAGGACGACGAGGACGCTCGCGGCGAGGGCGACGAGCGTCAGCAGGTCGAACAGGCGCTCGGCGGCGAGAGAGGCAAAGGCCGTCGGGTACGCCACCCCGCGGCGGACCTTCATCACGTACGCCCGGACACCGTCGCCGAGCCGGGCCGGGAAGACGAGGTTGCCCGTCTGGCTGACGAACACCGTCGCCGTCAGGAACGGGACGGTGTCGCAGTGCCCCATCGCGGCCAGAATGTCGCGGTAGCGTGCGCCCCGGATCGGCCAGGAGAGCGCGTAGACGAGGACGGCGGCGGCGACGGAGACCGGCGCGGCGGAGGCGAGCGCTCCGAGCGCCGCGTCGGGGTCGATGTACACCGTCATCAGCGCCAGCGCGACCACCGCAAAGAGGACGCCCGCGACGACCGACCGTCGCCGTGTCACTCGTGGCGAGACCGAGAGCTGGTACCACGTCCGAAGAATCTGGCTCCCCATCCCGAACACGTCGCGCACGAGGTCCACCTTCGAGTCGCCCTTCGGCGTCCACTCGACCGGGAACTCCTCGACCCGGAACCCACGGCGCTGGGCGCGAACGAGGAGTTCGGTGTCCCAGAACCAGTGGTCGTCCACCACCTCGTTCCGCAGCGTCTCGAAGGCCTCGCGCGAGACGGACTTGAACCCGCACTGGTGGTCCCGCAGCGACGAGCGGAGGAAGAGTCGGACCAGCCCGTTGTACGCCAGCGACGGGACGCCCCGTCTCGCGGGCCGGTCGACGTCCGCGTCCCGGTGCCACCGCGACCCGGTGGCGACGTCGGCGTCGCCCGACCGGACGCGCTCGACCAGCGCCTCGAGGTGGCCGAGGTCGGTCGCGAGGTCGGTGTCGAAGTAGACCAGTACGTCGCCGTCCGCCGCGGCGAACGCCCGGTCGAGCGCCCCGCCACGGCCGAGCCGCTCGTCGCTGTGGACGTGCCGGACGCGGCTGTCGGCGGCGGCGAGACGGCGGGCGATCTCCGGCGTCCGGTCGGTGCAGCCGTCCTCGGCGACCAGCACCTCGAACGTCTCCGGCGGGAGAAACTCCGCGAGCGCCGCGAGCGTCCGCTCGACGGTCGACGCCACCGTCGCCTCCTCGTCGTACGCGGGGAGGACGACGCTCACGACGCAGCTGGAGGCGTCGGTCATCGTTCTGGCCTGCGCAGGGCCGGACAAGTACCTTCTGAAGCGGTCCGTCTGGGCCGGACTGTGCTCAGTCGTCGCCGTCCTCGTCGGTCGGGTCGCCGTTCGTCGGGTTCGGATTCGCCTGCTCGGTCATCATCTCCTCGTCCGGCGCGGGAATCTCGTCCTCGGCGCTGCTGATCACCTCGTCGGCGCTCTTGAGCCCCGACTCGCCGGACTTGACCGCCTGCGCCTGCTGTTCGAGCTCCTCGACGTCCATCTCGGCGGCCTGGTCGATCTCGCCGAGCATCTTGTCGATGTCGTCGAGACCGAGCATCTCGCGGGTCTCGTCGTCGAACTCCAGCGCCTCCAGCGCGTCGAAGTCGCCGTCTGCGGCGTCGGAGCCCTGGAGCTGCTTGCCGTACCGGCCGACCAGCGAGGTGAGCTCCTGTGGCAGGACGAACTTCGTCGACTCGCCCTCGCCGATCGCCTCCAGCGTCTCCATCCCCTTGTCGATGATCGCGCGCTCGCCCATCGACTCGGCGGACTTCGCGCGGAGGACCGTCGAGATAGCGTCACCCTGGGCCTCCAGCACCTGCGACTGCTTTTTCCCCTGTGCCCGGATGATGTTGGACTGCTTCTCTCCCTCTGCCTCCTCGACGGCGCTCCGGCGCTCGCCCTGCGCCTCCAGGATCATGGCGCGGCGGCGGCGCTCGGCGGAGGTCTGCTGCTCCATCGCCTGCTGGACGTCGGCGGAGGGGTTGACCTCTCGAACCTCGACGCTCTCGACCCGGACGCCCCACTCGTCGGTCGGGCCGTCCAGTTCCTTCCGGATCCGGGCGTTGATCTCGTTTCGCTTGTTGAGCGTGTCGTCGAGTTCCATGTCGCCCAGCACCGCGCGGAGCGTGGTCTGTGCGAGGTTCGAGACGGCGCGCTTGTAGTCCTCGACCTCGAGGAACGCCTTCTTCGCGTCCATCACCTTGATGTAGACGACGGCGTCGGCGGTGACCGGCGAGTTGTCGCGGGTGATCGCCTCCTGCCGGGGCACGTCGAGCGTCTGGGTACGCATGTCGAACGTGGTCGTCGACGAGACGAACGGCGGGACGAAGTCGATACCCGGGTCGAGCAGCCGGTTGAAGTTGCCCAGCACCGTCAGCGCGTTTTTCTCGTACGGTCCGGTGATCACGACCATCGAGCGGACCACCGCGACGGCCAGCCCGAGCACCAGCAGCCCGAGCAGTATCGACCCGCCGACGTCGACTATCTGGAGCAGAACCATGCTCCGGCTAGCGGGGGCGCGTCTATAAGCCTTCGCCGGGCGGCCCCGTACGGCGTCTCACTCGGCCTCGCGTTCGGGTTCTGGTTCGCGCTCGTGTTCGTGGTCGTGGTCGTCGTTCTGGTCCCGATCGGCCGTCGTTTCGGCTGCTGGCTCGCGCTCGCGCCCCTCGGACAGCGCACGGTCGATACTGTCCGTGCGCTCGAACGACTCGACGGTCAGGACGTTCCCGCCGCCGGGGTCGACGACCACTACCTCCGTCTCCTCGGGAATCTCGCCGTCGACCGACCGCGCGGTGTAGTGGGGGTCGAACCCGCCGTCGTCGAGGACGACGCCGCCGCCGGAGGGGGTGACACGCTCGGTGACCCGGCCCGTCGAGCCGCGGAGTGAGGCCGAGTCCGAGGTCTGTCCGCCCTCACTGGGGTAGATCTCGAACGTCCGGTAGGCCCAGAGTGTCGCGAGGCCGAAGAGGACGACCATCCCGCCGAGGGCGAAGGGGCCGGCGAGGACGCCCAGCCCGGCCTGTGCGCCGACGAGACCGACGAGGCCGGCGGAGAAGAGCGCCGCGCCGACGACGATGAAGTGCGCGCCGGGCGCGGTCGTCTCCAGTATCGCGAGCACCAGCCCCGTCGCCACGAGGAGGAACGGCAGCGTCTCGGGGCCGAGGAGGTCGAGACCCGCCTGGAGCGCGAAGGGTTGCATCGGTTGCACTAGCAGAGCCGGGAGGTTAAGTCGTCCGCCGTCAGACCGAGACGACGAAGATCGAGACGGTCAGGAGCGCCCCGAGGACGACGAAGGCCGCGTTCTCGGGGTTGACCGACTCCGGCTCTATCGGGGGCCGAGGGATCGGGTCGTCGAACCGATCGTCGGCGGCGCCGGCCGCGCCGACCTCGTCGCGTCCAGCCGTTCCGGTGTTCTCGTCGCCGTCGCCCGTAGAGCCCGTCTCACGCGCCTCGTCCATACACGGACGACCACCTCGCGCCGGATATGCGTTCTCCCCGTCGCTACTCCCGCCGGCTGCGGATCACGTCGCCCTCGTAGACGACGCCGCGGTCGGCGTGGACGGTGACCGTCGCCCCGTCGGCCACGCGGTCGGGGAGCGGCGCACCGCTCACCATCGGCACGCCGAGTTCGCGCGCGACCAGCGCCGGGTAGCCCGTCATGCCGGGTCTGGCGTCGACGACCGCGGCGACCCGACCCGTGTCGCCGGTGAACTCGGCGTCGAAGCCGGCGGGGAGGTAGACGACCGCCCCGTCCGGTGCGTCGCCGAGGTCGCCGTCGGCACAGCGGGCGACCGGTCCCGCGACCTGTCCGCCGACGATCGTCCGGCCGGTTGCGACCGCCTCGGCGGCGACGTGGACCTTCAGCGTGTTCGTCGTGTTCGCGCCCTCGAGGTCGGTCATCATCCCCGAGAGGACGACCAGGGTGTCGCCGCTCTCGGCGACGCCGGCGTCGAGTGCCGCCCCGACCGCCCCCTCGACGACGTCGCCCACGTCCGTACCGTGGCTCGCCACGCGGGGGCGAACGCCCCACGAGAGCGCGAGTTGGCGGCTCACTTCCGCCGTCGGGGTCGCCGCGACGACGGGCACGCCGGGGCGGAACTTCGCCGTCCGGCGCGCGGTGTAGCCCGACTCGGAGGCCGCGACGACCGCCGTCGCGCCGACGTCGCGCGCGAGGTAGCGCGCCGACCGGGCTAGCGCCTCCGTGCGCGACCCCGCTGCCGCCGCGGGAACGCGCTGTTCGACCGTCTCGCGGTACTCGGTGCTCTCCTCGACCGCCGCGACGATGCGACTCATCGTCTCGACGACGCGCACGGGGTGGTCGCCGACCGCCGTCTCGCCCGACAGCATCACCGCGTCGGTGCCGTCGAGCACCGCGTTCGCCACGTCGCTGGCCTCGGCACGGGTCGGTCGTCGCGCCCGGACCATCGAGTCGAGCATCTCCGTCGCGGTGATGACGGGGACGCCAGCGTCCTGTGCCAGCCGGATCGTCCGCTTCTGGATCATCGGCACCGACTCCAGCGGACACTCCACCCCGAGGTCGCCGCGCGCGACCATCACGCCGGAGGCCGCGTCGACGATCGCGGCGAGGTTCTCGACCGCCGCCGCTCGCTCGACTTTCGCCACCACCGGCACGTCGGCCCCGAGGTCGTCGAGAGCGTCGCTCACCTCGTAGACGTCGGCGGCGTCGGCGACGAACGACGCGGCGACGAAGTCGACCCCGGCCTCGGCGGCGAGTTCGAGCTCCTGCCGGTCGGGCGCCGTCAGCGTGTCGAGGCAGAGTTCGACGCCGGGCAGGTTCACGCCCTTCCGGCTCCCGAGGTCGCCGCCGGACTCGACGCGGGCCGTCACCGTCTCACCGTCGACGTGTTCGACGGCAGCCTCGATACGACCGTCGTCGAACAGCACCCTGTCGCCCGGCGCGGCGGCACTCACGTCGTGTGAGAGGCCGACCCGCTCGGGCGTCGCCTCGTCGCCCGGCGCGAGGCGGACGGTCGTTCCCTCCGCGAGGCGGACCGGGTCGTCGAGCGGCGCGGTCCGTATCTCGGGGCCCCGGAGGTCGAGCATCACCGCCACCGGGGCGTCTCGCCCCGCGTCGACCGCCCGGAGCCGGTCGACGACCGCACGCCGGTCCGCCGTCGTCCCGTGGCTGGCGTTCAGGCGCGCGACGGACATCCCCGCGTCAGCGAGGCCGGCGAGCGTCTCCCTGTCGTCGGACGCCGGCCCGAGCGTGCAGACAATCTTCGCGTCCGTCGTGGGCATGCCAGAGTGTACTCGCGGGCGGGTTAAAGTATCGTCCGGCCTATCGCACCCGCTCGCCCGGCTCCGCGTCCTCGTGGGTCGTCAGCAGGTCGGCGTCGTCGCCAGCCGCCAGCACCATCCCGTCGGACTCGACGCCGAACAGCTCGGCCTTCTCGACGTTCGCGGCGAGAACGACCCTCCTCCCCGGCAGGGCGTCGAGGTCGTGGAGACGCTTGATCCCGGCCACGACCTGACGCTCCTCGAGGCCGATGTCGACGACGAGGCGCGCGAGGTCGTCGGCGCCGTCGATCCCCTCGGCCTCGAGCACCCGTCCTACCCGCAGGTCGAGGTCCTGGAACTCGTCGATAGAGACACGCTCGGCCGTGAGCGGCTCCAGCGACGCCGGGGACTCGTCCGTCTCGTCCTGTGCCGCGACCCGCTCGTCCAGCCGCGCGTTCAGCTCCTCGACCGTCTCCTCGGCCACCTGTTCGAACGGCTCTGCCGGCTCGTCGAACTCCCTCGCCGGCGGCTCCAGCGCGTCCGCGACGGTGGCCTCGGCGAGCGACCCGTCCTCGTGCAGTCGGGCCCAGACCGTCGCGCCCCGGCCGGGCGCGACGGGGCCGAACAGTACGAGGACGGCCTTGGCTATCTGAACACAGTCGCGGATCACCTGCCGGGCGCGCGCCGGGTCGTCGTCGACGAGCGCCCACGGCTCCTCGCGCTGGATGTACTCGTTACCGAACCGCGCGAGGTCGGTCGCGGCCCGCGCGACGGCCCGGACCGAGTAGTCGTTGACGCCCGCGCGAAACGCCTCGACGGCGGCCTCGATGCGGTCGCGCACCTCCGCGGAGAGGTCGGCTGCCGGCGTTCCGCCGTAGTTGCGGTGTGCGAACAGGAGCGACCGGTAGAGGAAGTTGCCGAGCGTCCCGACCAGTTCGTTGTT
>JAQCMY010000044.1 GCA_028274865.1 Haloferacaceae archaeon
CGCAGATCGGTCACGGACGGGCTTCGACCCGTCACGAGGCGCGACGCGCGCGTCGAACACACCGCCGACCTCGGGAGCGGAGCAGTAGAAAGCGACTTGTGAGGTTCCAGACAGTAGCCAGTGTGAACCGTCGCGCACTCGTCTCCGCTGCCGGACTCGTCGTCGCACCGCTGGCCGGGTGTCTCGGAGGGGCCCCGCGTGACGCCGTCGTCAACACGGTCGAGCAGTCGACGGCGGACGACGCGGAGGTGATCTCGTACACCGACCTTCCGGCGGCAGAGCAACAGATCGCTCGGACAGCCGTCGAGGACTCGTTCTATCACGCCTGTCCCGACCTCCCGGACGCGCTCTACGCGTTCTCGGAGCGGTTCTCGACGATAGACAGCTCGTATCTGGCGTATCGGGAGACGACGTACGGCCTGTGGATCCGGATCCAGGACACGGTCCGAGTGGATACCGCCCCGACGCCGGATACCGACCCGTCCTGTGGCATCCTCTGACGCGCCCGCCGGCCCGGTCGCTCGCGGACCGTTCGGGCGGTGACGGGACGACTCACTCGAACGCCGCCGTCTCTCGCGTGCAGTTCTCGACGGCGACCAGTGGTTCACTCGGGGAGCGCCGGACGTGGGGCGTGGGTTCAGTTCGGTCAGACCCGCTCGTCGTGTCTCGACCGGTCCACTACTTCGTGTCTGGAATCGACGTGGCCGGACGGTGGACCCGCTCGAGCTCGGGTTACGCGTTCTCGGTGGTATCGCCCTCACCGGGGTGAACGCCTACTTCGTCGCAGTCGAGTTCGCGCTGACACGTGTCAGACAGTACCCCGAATCGGCGTTCGACACGCCCGGGCTCGAACTCGCCTGGGAGATGACCGACGACCTGGAGTTCTACCTGACGACCTGTCAGGTGTGGATCTCCGCGACGAGCATCGCGCTGGGCATCGTCGCCGAACCCGGACCGGCGGCCCTGGTCGAACCGGCGTTCGAGAACACCACGCTCGCGTCGGTCGGCGCCGGGTCGCTCCTCGGATTTCTCGTGATCAACCTGGTGCACCTCACACACGGGGAACAGACGCCGACGTACCTCGGCGTCGAGCGCTCCAAACAGGTCGCGCGGTACGGAGCCCGGCTGCTGTACTGGTTCGCCAAGGTACTCGCGCCGGCGATCTGGGTCGGTGACTCGGTCGCGAAGGTGACGCTCGGCCTGTTCGGGGTCGAGATGGCCCAGGCGTGGACAGAGACGGAGACGGAGGTGATCGAGACGCGCGCCGAGCTTCGAGCCCGGCTCAAGTCGGTACTCGAAGCGGGCGAACTACCCGCGAAACGCCGCGAGGAGATCACGAACGCCCTGACCATCGGCGAACAGTCGGGTGGGGAGGTGATGATCCCGGCTGAGGACATCGTCTCACTAGCTACGGAGGCCGAGCAGGGGTCGAACTTCGAGACGCTCGAACAGCACCCACACACCCGGTACCCACTGGCCGGTGACAGCCTGACAGAGTTCCGTGGCATCGTCTACAGCCCGGCCCCGTTCACGCACCGTGAAGAGCTGTCCAGCGGCGACGCGACGTTCGCCGAACTGGCGGCACCGACGACGCTCTCGCCGGACGCCGACGGGAGCGATGCGGCCGACCAGTTCCAGGCGGAGCGACAGGAGACGGCGCTCGTCGTCGAGGACGGCGAGGTGGTCGGACTGGCCACCGTCACCGACCTACTGGAGGCGATCATCGGCGACATCGAGGACCCTCTCGACCGAGACGACCCCGCTATCCTCGGGGAGCGAGCGCGTCCGCCGGCGGCGGACGCTGCCGACGGTGACGAGCACCGGCGGTGTCTGACCGGTAGACGACTCGACGACAGCCCCCACGCCGTCGGTCAGAGGCCGAGCGGTGCCGTGGACCCGAGGACCGGGACACGGCGGCGACGAGCAGCCCGGCTCCGACGACGCTCGCTGGCAGCAGTGAGGCGGCGCGAACCACCCAGACGAGGACGAACACGACGCGAACGGGGACGAGCGCGCTCGGCGGCTGCTCGCGTCTGACACTGCCTGGCGACGGCCAGTGCGGTTCTGGTCGGTCGGGACTCGGACTGGAGGGCGCGCGTGACTGCTCGCGGTGTCGGCGGCTCGTGACCGTCGGAACCGTCGCTGCCACGCATCGTCGAGGGTGGACGACACGACAGACACCCGCCGAGCGGTCGACGTGACGGCGGGACCGAACCCCCGACGAGGCTCGCGACGTCCGGCACGGAGGCGCTGTCGACGTCCGTGGGGTCCGCGCTGCTGTGTACGGGGCGAATCTGCGGTACGAGCGTAACACCGTAGTTGCCGACGACCGAGTGTCACGGTATGCGCGAGGTACTCGTCGTCGGTGGCGGGGTCGCAGGGCTTCAGGCCGCTGTGATCACCGCGAAAGCAGGAATGGACACGCTCGTTCTGGACGAGGGTGAACCGCTCGTGTGCAGCACCGACAAGATACAGAATCTCGTCACCAGAGAGCGGATCGCCGGCGACGAGATCGTCGACACCGGGCGAGAACGGGTTCGGTCGTTCGGCGGCGAGATCGAAGACACGACGGTGGCCGGTGTCTCCCGAGACGACGACCCGGGACCGTTCACCGTCACGGGTGACGCCGGCGAGACGTACACCGGCGAGACGGTCGTCGTCGCGGCAGCCGACGAGTTCGGGTTTCTGTCGCCGTTGCGCGACGAAATCGAGTTCACAGACGGGCCAGAGGGAGCGTTCACGACGGAGAGACACCTCGTGACAGACGAGGCGAACCGGGCGACGACGAACGTGTACGCCGCCGGACTGGCGAACACGTGGGAGTACCAGACGTCGGTGGCGATCGGTGACGGCGCGAAAGCGGCGGTCAACCTCGTCAGCGACCGGCGCGACGAGGCGTACATCGACCACGACTGGTGAGCGTAGAGCGCCCCTCGCCGTGATCGCGACACGGTGAGTGGGCTCGCCTCACGCCCCGCCGCGGACGGCAGTTCGCCGAACAGAGCCTCTGTGTTCGACGGCGCTCGTCTGACGACCGTTCGAGAGGTCGGTCCGTGCCGAGAGGTGTGTCTCACACGAGAACGGCGCGTGAGGTCGGCACAGCGGGTACGACCGTCCCGTCGCGCGCCGACCGGGACGTCCGCTCACCGGGCCTACAGCGCGAGTCGCCCGTGCGGTTGTTTCGCACTCGGTCCTCGCCGAACGCCTCGATATACCGCCGTGCGAAGTCGGCGGGTGTGTCCTTCGGATCGATCTCGGGCCGTTCGGCTGCGACGAGGTGCCGTGCGGTCTCGTAGTCACGGGGCTCGCTGCGACGCCGACGACAGTCGCTACCACCGTCGTCCCGGCCGAGCGTTCCCCGGCTGGGGTGAGGACCACGAGAAACGGAGTCAGGATAGCTGTCATCAGAAGCGCTCGGAGCGACCGCGACTGCTGCTCGGCAGCCGGTGTCGAGACGTCGGCGGCGGGTGCCGGGGCGAGAGGAGGGGTGCGCCGGACGTGTATCTGGCGTCAGACCTGTGCAGACAGACGCAGCTTTACGCCCCGGCTCTCGGTCGGTCGCGACCTCGCCCGCGGTCGCACGTTCGACACGGTCGCGTATCCCGAGCGCTATCGCCGTGTGCGCGGGACGACGAGTGTGAACCGCCGGTCGGGGTTCGGGCTGTCGATGCTGTTGATGAGCCCCTGGACTGGCCAGACCGCACGCACCGAGTCCGGAGCGCCCTCTGTGGCGATGGGACTCGCCTCTGTTGCGCTAGCGGGAGTCGGCGGTGGGACACTCTCGGCCCGAGGCCATCCCCGACGAGGAGGTGAGTGCCCTCACGAGCCGAGTCGTCCCGGCAGTGCTCGCTGTTGGGCTGATCCGCCCTGCTGGTCCTCGCGCCTTCTGTGACCACGCGCGCTGGGCTAGAGAGCCGCCCGGTGGCAGGCCAGGCGGACCGGTCTACCGACGGGCGACGAGTTCCGCCACAGGACGAGTCGCGGGGCCGGTGAGGAGCCGGTGGCTTCCCGACCGGCACGGAGCGGGGCTGGTCGACGGCCACGAGCCGCCACTGTCGTGGTCGACGACCGAGTCGGAGGACGACGGTCGGCTGCCGGTGGCGTGTCAGCCCCGTGAGTCGGCCCCGTCGTCCGAGTCGCCGACACGACGGCGCGCGACGAGGCCGACTCCGGCGACGACGATAGCCGCCTCGGCGACCCCGGGCGCGCTCACCGCGTACCGCATCCAGTAGCCAACCGGCGAGACGTCGGGCGTCGGTCGCTGCTCGAGAATCGGCCACGCGTAGTTGACGACGAACCGAGGGTACGCGACGCCGACGTCGGCGGCGACGTGGGCGGCATAGCCCGGGAACACCGGCCGGAACGGGCGAGCCGCGTCGACTGCGGTGACGACGACGGCAACCACAGCGACGGTGACCACCGAGTGTGCGAGGGTGTGACCGGTCTCGGCGAGTCCGAGCCGCCACACCGTCTTGTCGACGAGGTCTGGGACGACGGCACCGGCGAGACAGAGCGCCGTCGCCCGTCGGTCGTAGTCGAGATAGTCGCTCGCGAGCACCGCGGCAGCGACGTGGCCAGCCGGCGTCACGGCGGCTCGCCGGCCCGCGGTCGAGGGGCGGGACGGCCCGGAGGCGAGCGCGTCGTCCGTCGCGCCCGCTCGGAGGCTGTCGTCACACTCGCCGGTCTGGGTAGGTCCGGTGATACGTTCGTCGTCAAGCGTGCGTCAGCCAACGGCGGGACACGTATGATACCGGGGGGTCGAGACGAGCGGCGGGCCGTTCGTGCGGGGGCTCCGGCTGTCGCGCCCCCACACGCCGGGAGGGGAGGAGTCAGCTGAGCCGCCGGGAGACTCGGCAAGAACGGAGACGAGACGACGGCGACAGATGCCGACGTCGCCGGCGACCGACCCTCGGCGTCGAAGGATCACGAACCAGTCGTACGCCTCCTCGACGAGGACGCAGGATTCAGCGCCGCTCAGTCGGCGAATCCGCCTTGGTGGAGTATCTCGCCGATCGGCTTTCGTCCGTTCGGGAACTCACGCTCTTGGAGATCATCGGGGAGTGTCGCTGCGGGAGCGCGGTCACCAACTGCGATCATACATTCAACGGCGAACTCGTCTGGCACCCCGAGTTGCTCTGCCGCAGCCTCGTAGTCGAACCCCTGCATCGCGTGTGCAACGAGATTGCGCCGAGTCGCCTCCAGCGCGAGATTCTGCCATGCTGCGCCCGTATCGAA
>JAQCMY010000051.1 GCA_028274865.1 Haloferacaceae archaeon
TGGGTGTCGGGGCTATTGTCGGATCGGCTATTTTCAATATCTTGGTGATCCCGGCGCTCGCTGGAATCGCGACCAGCGAGCACTTAGACGTGAATCGGGCGATCGTGTACAAAGAAGCGCAGTTCTACATGATAGCCGTGTCCGCGCTGATCATTACGTTCGCGCTGGCGGTTATCTACAATCCAGTTCCCGGTGGTGTGCCACTCGACGGGAGCGTCACCCGCTCGCTCGCGCTGGTACCGCTGTTGATGTACGGGCTCTACCTCTTCATCCAGTGGCAGGATGTCGGTGACTACGATGCCGACGACGCCGATGGAAGCGGGGGTGCACTACGCGAATGGGGACGCCTCGTCGCTGGTCTGTTTACCATTCTTGTCGCCGTTGAGCTACTGGTTGGCGCCGTCGAAGCGCTGAATGTACTCTTCGGTATTCCCGGATTTCTGGCCGGTGTCACCATCATCGCAGGTGCAACCAGTCTTCCGGACGCACTGGTGAGTATCAGATCGGCGCAGAGTGGAAACGCCGAGACGAGTCTCGGCAACGTGTTTGGCTCAAATACGTTCGACCTGCTCGTCGCGATTCCTGTAGGCGTCCTGATCGGAGGGAGTGCTCCGGTCTCGTTCGCCGTTGCGACGCCGATGTTTGGGGTGCTGACGCTTGCAACGATACTGCTGTTCGGTCTCCTCCGTACTGATCTGTCGCTTACCAGCACCGAGTCATATCTGCTACTGGTGGCCTACTTCGTCTTCGTCGGGTGGGTTGTCGGGGAGACAGTCGGGATCACCAATTTGATCGTCGGTGTCTGAGTCGAGGAGAGAGACGTGCGTCTCGCCGGTCGGGCCACTCCTCGCCGAACTGCGCTCACTCGCCGGTGTCGGCCTCGATCTCGTCGACGGAGACACCACCAAACGATCCGCCGGAGGCGTTGGACGACAAGGGGCGCACCCGAGGGACCGAGCGGGAGCGGCGAGACGAGTCTCGGCGACGTGTTCGGGTCGAACAGCTTCGACCTGTTCGTCGCGACTCCCGTCGGGGTGCTGACCGCGGGGACCGCTTCGGTCTCGTCTGCCGTCGCGGCGCCCGTGTTCGGAGTGCTGACGCCGGCGACGGTACTGCCGTTCGCCTTCCTCCGGACCGACCCGGGAGCGCAGGGAGAGCGGGCCCGGCTGCCGACCGTATCGTGCGGCGCCGGAACGCCTCGGGTCGTGGGGCGCGGCTGGGGCGGACAGCAGTCCGGCAGCCGGAGACGCGGGTCAGTCCCGCGCCGCCAGTCGCGCCGGGACGTCGCCGGTCGGCTGGAGCGTCACCGCCGGACGGAAGTCGAACTCGTCGACCAGCACCTCGACGTCGTAGCGGCGGAGGACCCCCGCGAGCGCGAACTGCGCCTCGATCAGCGCCAGCTGCCGCCCGACACACGACCGCGGCCCGCTCCCGAACGGGAAGTACGAGTCGGCGGCCCGCGACGCGTCGGCGCGCCACCGTTCCGGCCGGAACTGGTCGGGGTCGTCCCACGCCGCCGGGTCGCGGCCGTGGGCGTACGGCGACGCGAACAGGAGTTCGCCCTCGTCGAGCCGGTAGCCGCCGAGCCGGACCGGCCGTCTCGTCTCGCGGATGACGTTCCACGCCGCGGGCGTGAGCCGGAGCGTCTCGCGGACGACCCGCTCGGTCGTCTCGAGCGCCGGGAGGTCGTCCCAGCCTGGGCGGCTGCCGTCGAGAACCGCGTCGGCCTCGGCACGGACACGGCGCCGGACGTCGGGGCGCTGCGAGAGCCAGTAGAACGCGTAGGTGATGGTGAGCGCCGTCGTCTCGTGGCCGGCGGTGAGAAAGAGCACCGTCTCGTCGACGAGTTCGTTTGCCGACAGCTCGACCGACGGGTCGCGCTCGGCGGCCAGCAGCGCCGTGAGCATGTTGCGCGGCGGGTCGTCGCGGGCGCGGTGGCGGTCGATCACGTCGTGTGCGAACGCGTCGAGCGCGTCGTTCGCGTCCTCGAACGCGGTCGACGGCCCCGGCTGGAGGCGGTCGGGGAGCACGACCCCGAGCGGCGAGAACGCCAGCTCCTCGCCGAAGGTGTCGAGCGCGTTCCGGACGCGCCGGCTCTCCGCGCGGGTGACGTCGTAGCCGAACAGCGACCGGGCGATCACCTGGAGCGTCAGCGCCCCGACCTCGTCGAGCAGGTCGCGCTCGCCGGCCTCGGGCCACTCGGTGAGCAGCGCCTCGACGGCGTCGCCCGTGGTGTCGGCGTACGACGCGAGCCGCTCGCCGACGAACTCCGGCTGGATGATCTCGCGCTGGGTCTCCCAGAGGTCGCCGTCGCTCGAGAGCAGCCCCTGTCTCCGCCCGGTCTGTGGGCCGAGGTTCGGGCGCCGGAACCGCTCACGGTCGCCCAGCACCTCGTGGACGACGCCCGCGTCGACGAGGACGTTCGTCGTCGGGCCCGTGACGGGGTCGACCTGGACGAGCGGGTACCGGTCGCCGTAGGCCCGCTGGAGCCCGGTCACGAACCGGAGCGGGTCGTCGCCGAGGTCGAGCGCGCTCCCGACCAGCGGCAGTCCGGGTGGACTGTGTGGGCGTTCGGTCATACGCGCCCCAGCGGCCACGGGCGAATAACGGTTTGGCCGGCGGGGAGCCGCGCTGTTCGGGCCGGACGGCGCGCGTCGGCTCCGGGGCGCAAGAGCGATACCGGTGCCCGGAGTACCACGGCCGTGTCGTCGCTCGGCGTGTCGCTGGAGCTCGCGTTCGACGCGAGCGTCCTGTACGGTCCGGAGAACGCGACGCCGCGGTCGGGCGCGGTCGGCTACGTCGTCGTCCGGGGCGCGACGCGACAGTTCGAGTGCTCGCGGTCGGTCGACGCCTTCGTCTCGAACACGGCGCTCGAGTACCGCGCGCTGGCCGACGCCGTCGCGGCGGTCGACCGGGCGTTCGACCGCGTGGCGTCGCTCCACGTCCGCGGCGACGCCGACGCAGTCCTGCGCGCGGTCGACCCGACGACGGTCGTGACGCCGAACGGCAGCGTCGAGCGGCGACGGGTCGCACGGATCCGCGAGCGCCTCGCCGACGTCCCGCAGGTCACCTACCGGTCGGTCCCGAGTCCGCACAACGAGCGGGCACACACGCTCGCTCGGCGGGGACACGAGCGGTAGGGCGGGCGGTGAGCGCGGACGACGACCGGAGGAGGGCGGCTGTGACACGAGGCGAGGGAGGCGACCGGCGCCGGGGCGGTGTGTTCATGTAGCTGACCCGGAGACGTCGGCCCGTGTTCGGGACCAGTGGCATCCGCGGACCGTTCGGGGAGACCGTCGACACCGCGCTGGCGGGACAGATCGGCCGTGCGCTCGCCGGCTGTGGCTACGACCGGGTCGTCCTCGGCCGGGACGGACGCGAGACGGGCGCCGTGCTCGCCGACGCTCTCGCCGCGGGCGCCCGCGGGTGTGGCGCGACCGTGTGCCGCCACGGTCGGGTGGCGACGCCGACGCTCGCGCGGAGCGTCTCGTGGCAGGACGCCGACGCGGGCGTCGTCGTCACCGCGTCGCACAATCCGCCGCCGGACAACGGGTTCAAGTTCTGGACGCCGAGCGGGATGGCGTTCGACCGGGCGCGGCGCGACGGCCTCGAGGCCGCGATCGACGGAGACGAGGGGACGACGGCGGCGTGGGACGACGTGGGCGAGACGGCGCGGGTCGGCGACGCGACGGCGCGTCACCGGGCGGCGGTCCGTGAGGCCGTGGCGCCGGTCGACGACCTGTCGGTCGTCGTCGACGTCGGGAACGGCGCCGGCGGCGTCACGGTCGACGCGCTCAGGGCGCTCGGAGCGACGGTCGAGACGCTGAACGCCGAGGTCGACGGGCGCTTTCCCGCACGACCGAGCGAGCCGACCGCGGCGGCGTGCGGGTCGCTCTGTGCCCACGTCGCCGCGACCGACGCGGACCTGGGGGTCGCCCACGACGGCGACGCCGACCGGACGATGGCCGTCGACGAGACCGGCCGGTTCGTCGGCGGCGACGAACTGCTCGCGCTGTTCGCAGCCGCGGCACTCGACGGGAGTGACGGGGGGCGCGTCGCGGTGCCGGTCGACACGAGTCTCCTCGTCGCCGACGCCGTCGCCGACGCCGGCGGGACGACCGAGCGGACGCCCGTCGGCGACGTCTTCGTCGCCGAGGCGGCGCGGGCAGCCGACGTGGTCTTCGGCGGCGAGCCGAGCGGCGCGTGGATCTGGCCCGACGAGACGCTGTGCCCGGACGGCCCGCTCGCGGCCTGTCGGCTGGCGTCGGTCGTCGACGAACGCGGCCCGCTGTCGGCGCTGCTCGACCGGTTCGACGCCTACCCGATCCGGCGGACTAGCGTCGAGACCGGCGCGAAGGCGGCGGTGATGGACCGTGTCGCCGAACGGATTCACGCCACCTACGACGACGTCTCGACGCTCGACGGCGTGCGCGTCGACCACGACGACGGCTGGGTGCTGATCCGCGCGAGCGGCACGCAGCCGCTGGTCCGGATCACCGCCGAGGCACACGAGGCGGAGCGGGCCGACGACCTGCTGGCGGCGGCGGCGGCGACGGTCGAGGCCGCGCGGACGAGCGGGCGCTGAACGCGGGTCGGCCCGATTCGGCCGACCACGGCGCTTTTCAGCGTCAGGTCGCGGGGTGGGGACGTGCCCGACACGGATATCGCCGCGGCAGTCCGGGATGTCATCGACACCTCGCGAGCGTCGTTCGAGACGGCGGTCGCGGAAGACGCCGAGGTGATCAAAGACGAGATCGCCGACGGAGCGTTCGACAACCCACAGGGGCTGGTCGGGCTAGAGTACGAGTTCTACGCGGCGACCGCCGGGGCCGAGCGGGCAGCCGAGACCGACGACCCGGCGTCCGGCGCGCTCAGGCGCATTCCGCGGCGGCTACTCGCGTACATCGGCTTCGAGAAGGAGCTCGGGCTACACAACGCCGAGATAACCACCACGCCACAGCCCCTGAACGAGCACGGGCTCGCGGCCCAGCAGGCCGAGGTCAGGGCCCGGCTCGCCGCGGCCCGCGGCCCGGTCCGGGACAACGAGATGCGACTGGTCAGCGACGGCCTCTGGGTGCTCCCGCCGGAGGGGCAGACGGCGCGTGCGTACCTGACCGACACCGTCGAGGACGGCGGCGTGACCGTCGCGGCTAACATGAGCGACGACGCACGGTACCACGCGATGGGGAACAGCGAGACGCCGGTCGGGGGCCGCGTCGAGGTCCCGCACGTCTCACTACAGGCCGACACGGCGATGCCCGAGAGCCTCACGACGTCGATCCAGCCCCACTACCAGGTGCCGCGGGCGGCGGCGCTGCCGTCGTACTTCCGGTACGCGCTCCGGCTCGCCGGTCCGCTGCTCGCGCTCGGGGTGAACTCGCCGTTCCTGCCGCCGGACTGTTACGACGACGTCGCGCCGACGGCGGCGCTCGACGACGCGTGGCTGGAGAGCCGGATCGAGGTCTTCGAGAGCGTGCTCAACGCCGACGGGGTCCGCAAGGCGCGGTTTCCGACGGACGTCGAGACGGTCGAGGCGGCGGTCGACCGCGTCGTCGAGGACCCGACGGTCGTCCCGATGTCGACCGAGCGCGGCAGTCGCTTCGACGACCGCTTCGCGGCCTTCCGGCAGAAACACGGGACATTCTGGCGGTGGGTCCGCCCGGTGTTCGGCGGCGCGAGTCGGTCGCGGGCGAACGTCCGGATCGAGTTCCGACCGCTGCCCGGCCAGCCGACGGTCCGGGACTCGATCGCCCTCCAGGCGGCGTTCGCGGGCGCGCTCGAGGGATTACACGCCTCGGAACACCCGGTCGGGGGGCTGGAGTGGGCGACCGCACGGGACAACTTCTACGCGGCGACCCGCGACGGGCTCGACGCGTCTCTCGAGTGGGTCACAGACGACGGCCGCGAGACGACCGACACGGCGACGATGTACGACGAGCTGTTCGACTACGCGACGCGCGGCCTCCGGTCGCGGGGGCTGTCCGACGAACAGATCGACCGGTATCTCGCTCCGCTCAGACACCGCGTCCGCACGGGGATGACACCCGCCGCCTGGAAGCACCGACACGTCGCCGACCGGGTCGAGGCGGGCGCGTCGCTGGCCGAGGGGATCGCCCACGCACAGCGGCGGTATCTCGACGAACAGGCGACAACCCTGTTAACTGGGGCGTTCGCCGACTGGGACCCCGCGCCGGACACGGCTGGGTCGGCCTA
>JAQCMY010000067.1 GCA_028274865.1 Haloferacaceae archaeon
CTATCGCTCGGACGGCGCCCCGACCTCGTCGGCGATCGCCCGGAGGTCGCTCTTCCGAAACGCGGCGTCGTCTGCCGCCTCCGGCGACGCCGCGACGCCAACCTGCGCCCGGACCAGGCGGCGCATCCGCGCTGTCGACTGCCCCCCCGTCTCGTCGACGTCGACTGCGAGCGTCTCACAGATCGCTCGGAGCTCCTCCTTCGTGAACGACGCCTCGACCTCCCGCTCGAAGCGACCCGTCGCCGCTCGAACCGCGTTTCGAATCTCGTGGACGGTCGGACTCACGACTCTCGCCTCTCCCGTTGCCCGCCTCAAGATTTCGACTCGGCGGCACGGAGGACGACAGCGCGGCGGTGGACGCCGCGCCGCCACCCGCTCGTGTCGGCCTCGCAGCGTCGTCCTGCCCACGCAGGGGGCCGTCGCGGCGGTGGGGCTGACGGCCCGAGGCGTGCCCGCGACACGCCGCGGGGTTTCTTTACCGGGGCCGACCAATCTGCCGGCGTGGCCCTCCAGATCGTCGACGCGCTGTCGACCGGTATCGGGCGACTGGCGACCCGCGACGGACTCGTCCTCGCGGGCGTGTTCTACCTCCTCGGCGCGGCCAGCGGGGTCCTGAACGCGCTTCTGATTCCGACTCCTGCCGGTCCCGGAGCCGGCCCCGGAGCCGGACCGGCTGCCGGGGCGCCGCCGAGTCCCGAGGCGCTCCTGCCGGCGCTCGGGGCCGCGTTCGCTCTGTCGCTGCTCACCGGGCTGGTGTCTGTGGTCGTCACGATCGGCGCGCTCCGGGCGTTCGTCACCGACACGCGGCTCTCGACGGCGCTGGTCGCGCGCAACCTGCCGCTCGCGCTCGGCAACTACGTCGTCGGCGGGATCGTCTACGCCGTCATCGTCCTCGTCGGTCTCGTGTTGCTGGTCGTCCCCGGACTCTTCGCCATGGTGGTGCTGGCGTTCTGGACCGTCTTCGTCGCCGTCGAGGACGAGAACTTCGTCGCGGCCTTCGGCGACAGCTGGCGCCTGACCGAGGGGAATCGAATCCGGCTGTTCGGGCTGGGACTGCTGGTCGTCGCCGTCGGGTTCCTGATCTCGCTCCCGTTCGCCGCCGTCTCCGGCCTCGTCGGGTTCGTGGCCGGCGGCGGGACCGTCGCACAGGTGCTGAGCGCGCTCGTGAGTCCCGCCGGCTCCGCGATCACGACCGTGATCACCCTCGGGGTCGTCACCGCCGCGTACCGCCAGCTCACAGCCGGCGCCACGGGTGCGGCTGCCGGGTCGAAGGCGCCCCTCTGAGCCCGGGTCGGTCGCACGCCTCGCTCGGCCCCGGCTGTTCGGTCTCGTCGGCGAAACCGCGCGTGGCAATCCGGCTGGTCGACGCCCGAGCGGCGGGCGTGTCCGCGAGCGTTCCCGTGCCGGCGTCCTCAGACGCGCTCGCCGAGTAGGTCTCAGCCCACCGAACGGTCTGCTCGGGCGCTCAGTACTCCTCGACACCGCCGACGCGTCTCGTCTCCTCGTCTCCTCGTCTCCTCGTCTCCTCGTGTGCGAGCCCCTCGTCTCCGGAGACGACCGGTGCGCCGGGTTCGCGTCCGACCGCGGCGTTCAGCGCGTCGGTCCCGTCCAGATACGGCCCTTCCGGTGCGATCGCGTCCGCGACCTGGCCTGCGGTGACGGCGGCCCGTTCGTCGACGCGAGCAGGCGACCCGCGCTCAACACGGCGGCTATCGACCCGCGCACGACGACGGGATACGCTCGATACTCGGGCGGCGGCGCCAGCCGAGACGATGTATCGACGATGCCGACCGAGGCGAGAGACGCGCCCGACGCTCCGCTCGACGACGTGCCGGCCGACCGCCGCCGAGCGCCCGTGCGACGCGTCACGGCAGCCGACCGGGAGCCGAACCGAGCCGTCTACGACGCACTCGAGACCGAGTGACGGTCTCCCGGCCCTCTACGTGCTGAGCAGGCCGAGTGCCCCGGGACCAGGCCCCGAAGCAGTTCACCGGTCTCGCGCCTGCTGGAACAGCCGCCGAGCGGCTCGGACCACGCCGAGCGCGGTGAGTACAGCGACGTAGCCGACGTCGCGAACCGAGGGGCGAGTGTGCTCAGACGCTCCGACCCCGGTGGCTGGCTCGCGACGCTGTGTCGGGGGCGCGGGAGGCGCGGGGGCAGTGTCGGGGCCGTCGGCCGCTGACTCGGAGCTCCGACACGAGGGCGCCAGTTGCGGAGGCATACACGACCGGACGGGCTATCGATAGATAAGACACACCTACGCACAAATCACCGTTTGAGCGGGTGTCGAAGACCCGGATTTGAGTCCGTACACGCACCCGTCGCCCGTCTCGTCGGGAACGACTGTGCGGTCGAGCGTCCGGAACGCCCCGGCGTCGAACGTGAGCCGTGTGCCGCGTCGCGTGTCGGCAAACACGTCCAGACGAGTCACGAGCGTCGCCGTCTGCGCGAACCGCTCGCGGGCGGCCTCAGAACGGTCCTCGACGA
>JAQCMY010000068.1 GCA_028274865.1 Haloferacaceae archaeon
CCCTGGCCCTGCCCACCCGCTCCGACGACGAACACCGAGCCACCCTGGAGCGCCTCGATGTACCGCTCCCGGAGGACGATCTGGTTCTGCCGGAGCGACTCGCCCTTGATCTGGTTCACGTCGGCCTCTGCCCGCGCCTGGACGCGCTGTTGCTCGGCCCGGGCTCGTTCCTGCGCGATACGCTCCCGTTCGACCTGGACGCGCTGTTTGGCCTCCTCCTTGTTGTCGAGAGCCTGGTCGATACCCTCGGGGAGATTCACGTTGCGGATCTGTACCGCCTCGAGCACGACCGGCTCGTCCTCGAACGCAACCCGGAGCGTCTCGCGGGTGACGCTCCCGAGCTGCTGGCGGCTACTCCGCTTGTATATCGCGTCGTCTCCGGTCGTCCGGAGCGACGACGCCTCGTCACGGAGAACGGACCGCACCGTCGGCCGGATCAGCCGCTGTTCGAGCTGTCGCTCGTCGTTCCACGTCTCGACGAACGTGTCGGCCTGTGCCGCGTCGATGCGATACCGGATCGTCAGGTCGATGTCGACGCTCGACCCGTTGACGGTCTTGACCGTGATCGCGTCCGGTGAGCCCCGGTCACCTTCGCCCTGCGTGGCGCTCATCGTGTAGGTTCGGGGCCGTGTCTCGACGTTCTGGACGCTCTGCTGGATCGGGACGACCAGCTGTGCGCCGCTGTCGCGCGTCTCACCGGTGACCGCACCGAACTCCTTGACTACGCCTTCGTGCCCTTCGGGAACCTGTTCGTACGCCAACGCGCCGACGAGGAGCGCAACGATCACCAGCAGCCCCGCGAGGCTGCCGACGATCTTCGTTCGATCAACCACGAGTTCGCCCGTTTTCTGGCCGGCACACGTATCACGCCTCCGGAATCGAGACCGAGAGACCGCCCCGCGGGCGGGTGTCGTGTGCGGCCACCGGTCTCCTCTCGACGCCGACGAGACGCTGCCGGTCGGACACGCCGGGACCCGATACCGGTGACTCGTCGCTGTCGTTCGCGCCCGTCGAGACACACCCGACGCCAGAACGAGGGAGACCCCCGGCGACGGCCCGACGGGGTCGGCCCACCCCTCTCGTCCCGGAGCGACCGGCCTACCGACACGACGACGCTCGTCGCCCGTTCGGCTCGCGCTTCCTCGGGAGGTGCCTCGGGAGCGCAGCCACGGTACAGCGACTCGGACACGGACGCCGGGCCCGCGCCCTCTCCGTCCGGGTCCTCGTCGCGAGGTGCCCCGACGACGGCGCGGAGACCGGGTTCCCGAACGGCGACAGGGGGTCACGGCCAGAGTGGATTCGACAGGTCGGCCCGCCGTAACAGGAGCTCCCCACCGGTGGTGACGACCAGAACTCCGAGACAGGCCGGCAACAGTGCGACGGTCCACACGAGGAGGGCGAACAGTCCGCCGGACTCGCCGCCCACCATCAGTACGAACTCGACGAGCGCCCACGTCACGCCGAACAGCCAGACGAGCGGCGTCCACGTCCCGTGGGCGACGAACAGGTACGTCGAGAGCACGAACTGGCCCGCGATCACGACCCCGAACACGGTCAGTACGGGCACGACGACGGGGGCGTCGCCGACCGGATCGAACGCGAACCGCCAGAACACCAGCCGAACGCCGGCCCACAGGCAGAGTACCGTCGTCCCGTACGCCGCCCCACCACCGACGAGCAGCCGGCGTCTCGTCGAGACCCGCCGACCCCCGACCGAGAGGCCGACGGCCGCAGCCGCGACCGCCACCGCGACGGCAGTCATCAGCGTCGGGTCGAACGGACTGTGTGGGGTGGACTGTACCGGGACTGCGACCACCACCTGATCGGTGCCGGTCACGACGCCGTAATCGTCCACGTCGCCCGAAGGTGAGACAGCCGTGAAAGACGCTCGTCCGACGCCGTCGGTCGCGCCCCTGACCGCCCACAGCGTCGGTTCGCTCGCCGTTCGTCTGCCCACTCCGCGACGACACGTGGGTCGCTGGCGTCCGACTCGACGGCGACTGCGTCGCGGCAGCCGAGGGCGCCTCGCGCGGTACGTGTCTCGTCTGTAGACTGTCGTAGGGGGTGTACCACGGTGGATTTCGTGTCGCCAGAGCGGAGGCCGGGGCGGGTGACTATCGCGGGGGCCAGCGAGCGCGGAGCCACGCGAGTGTCGACACGAGCGACACCGCGAGTGCCAGCGCGAGCGACACGCGCTGCCGGAGCCGTCGCGTGTGGGCAGCGGGAGTCGTATCGCGGGGAGCGGTCGTGACAGTGGGGGGCATGGGGGGTCAGCCGGCTGGGAGGCACCGGCAGTTCCCCAGACGACCCGGGGGAACAAAGCCGCGCCGGAGACTCAAACTGGCGCTTGTACGTGTGAGACAGTCACAAGACGTCGCCCCCCGCGTCTCCGGCCCCGACCGCCGGGCCGCGTCGTCGCCGGCGGTTCGGCGCCGACGACGCTCGCCGTCGCTGGCCGTCCCGGCTGCGGCGTGTCTGTCGGGCGTGGCAGCCGCTCGCACGACAGTCCGACCAACACCGACGAGGCGTCGTGGATACGGCGCGCCGAATCCGTCGAGGGCTCGCGACGACAGCCGCGCACTCACCGGCCGCGGCAATCCGGTGTTGCAGACGAGCCGCGACAGCTAGCTGCCGTTACGCGGCACGCGGGCCGGCCGTTCGGGTACAGTCAGCTACGCCTCTGCGTACAGTAGTGTTCGCCGGCACTCGGGACAGACGTACGGAACCGGCGTGAGGCTCCCCGATAGCAGACGGCCGACGAGTCCGCCCTCCGTCGAAACGATCGATGGCTGGCCGTGGCTCTCGTTCAGTTTCATAGAGATTGCGAGGCGGATACCCCGACCCTTGAGGTCGGGGAGGAAGCCGGCACCCGGTGACACAAACCACGCACGATGACAAGGCCGACCCCCCCACGGCTGAATAAATAGTTTCAATCTCTCTAAGCATACTGATGAAGTATGGAGGTCGTCCGCAACATCCAGATAAAACTCGACGTTCCCGAGGACGCCCACAGCGTTCTCGACAAGACGTTCGAGCAATTCCGTCAAGCGGCCCAACACGTCGCTGACGCTGGA
>JAQCMY010000080.1 GCA_028274865.1 Haloferacaceae archaeon
GCCCGGGTCGTGGTCTGTGACCTCTGTCCCGACGGCGAGGCCGACATCGCGCCGCTGGGCGACGTCGCCGCGACCCACGAGGTCAGCTGGTTCGACCACCACCAGTGGGACGACGACCTCGCGGCGCTCGTCCGCGAGGCCGGTGTCGACCTCGTCGTCGGCCCCTCCGACGAGGTCTGTACGGCGGACGTGGCGCTCGAGGAGCTCGGGGTCGACGCGGAGCGGTTCGCCGAGCTCGCCGCCGTCACCCGGGACCACGACCTCTGGCTCCGGGAGGACCCCCGGAGCGACGACCTCGCGGACTACGCCTACTGGAGCGACCCCGAGGAGTACGTCGAGACGGTCCGGGAGCACGGCGCCGACCTGCCCGCCGAGGTGGAGGCGTCCCTCGCCGAGCGCCGTGTCGAGAAGGAGGCGCTCATCGAGCAGGCCGTCGAGCGCGGCCGGGTCGTCGAGGTCAACGGCTGGACCGTCGGCGTCACCTACGGCCGCTGCTCGCAGAACGAGGTCGCCGAGGCGTTCCGCGAGCGGGGCGCCGACGCCTCCGTCGTCGTCAAGCCCTCCGGCTCGGCCAGCATCCGCGGCACCGACGAGTTCGAGCGCTGCCACGAGGTCGCCGGCCAGGTCAACGGCGGCGGCCACCCGAAGGCGGCGGGCTGCAAGCCCGACATCTACGACGACATGCTGGACTACGCCCACCACTGGACGACGCGGGGTGCGGTCACGAAGCAGGTCATCCTCGACGCGTTCCGGGCGCTGGACCCCGAGGCCGACGGGGGCGTGGAGACGGAGCGATAGCCGGGCACACGGCGACACGCAACCCTTACCGCCGCGCCCGCCACAGACGGACTAATGACCGACGTTTTCGAGGTCCGCCGGTGGGACGGGGCGGGCCGTCTCGGGAGTCTCGACGTGCCCCGGGCCGGCGTCACGGTGGAGACGCCGGCGCTGATGCCCGTCGTCAACCCGCATATCCGGACCGTCGCGCCGGCCCGGATGGCGGACCTGGGCGCGCAACTGCTCATCACGAACGGCTACATCCTCTACGAGAGCGAGGACTACCGCGAGCGGGCGCTCGAGGAGGGGCTACACGAACTCTACGACTTCGACGGCGCCATCGTCACGGACTCGGGCTCGTTCCAGCTCTCGGTCTACGGCGACGACGAGGTGGCCATCGACACCCGCGAGATCCTGCGGTTCCAGTACGACATCGGCTCGGATATCGGGACGCCGGTCGACATCCCGACGCCGCCCGAGGCCGACCGGGAGCGGGCCGCCGCGGAGCTGGCGACGACCCAGGAGCGCATCGAACTCGCGACCGACCTCGAGCTGGGCGAGATGCTGTTGAACGCGCCCGTCCAGGGCTCGACGTACCCGGACCTGCGCGAGCGGGCCGGCGCCGACGCTTGCGCGACCGGCGCCGACGTGTTCCCGGTCGGGGCGGTCGTCCCGCTGCTGAACGACTACCGCTACGCCGAGGCCGTCGAGGCGTCGCTGGCGGCGAAACGCGGGCTCGGGCCGGCGGCGCCGGTCCACCTGTTCGGCGCCGGCCACCCG
>JAQCMY010000109.1 GCA_028274865.1 Haloferacaceae archaeon
GACGGGGTTGAACCGCTCCTGTGCGTCGACGGTGCCACAGTAGCTCAGGAACTTCCTCGTCGCCTCCGGCGACGGGTTGTTCGACGGGAAGACGAACGAGTCGGTGACGACGTGATAGACCCCGCTCGTGCCGGGAAACGACGTCATGCCCCAGTCGGCGTCGAAGTCGAAGCCCTCGGCGGTCCGGTACTGGCCCGCGGCCCAGTCGCCCTGGTGGATGAACGCCGCGTCGCCCTCGACGACCTTCGCGTTCGCCTGGTCCCACGAGATAGAGCCCGAGTCGTCGTTGTAGTACTCGCTGTAGGCGGAGACCTGCTCCAGCGCCGCCCTGATCTCGGACTCGTAGCTGCCGGCGTCGCCCGACAGCACCTCGCGGTAGGTGTCGACGCCGTTCGTCCCGACGAACACGTCCTCCCACATCTGGAGTGTCGACCACGGCGCCTGGGTCTGGTTGGCCATCGGCACCGCGTCTGTCTCCTGTGCGACCGTATCGAGGGCGCTCTCGAGCCCGGCTGGGTCGTCGATGTCCGTCGGATCGACGCCGGCGCTCTCGACGACCTCGACGTTGTAGAACAGGTTGTTCAGCCGGTGGATGTTGATCGGCACCGAAACGAAGCTTCCGGTGCCGGCTGCCGCGAGGTCCTGGACGCCGCCGCGGTAGTGCTGCCGCATCGACTCGCTCCAGACGTCGTCGACGGTCTCCAGGACGTCCGCCTCGGTGTACGGCGTCAGCGACTGGCCGGGCCAGATCTGGAACGTCGACGGCGGGTTCTCGTTCAGCACGCGGTTCCGGATGACGGTGTCGAGCGCCGACCCCGCGCCGCCGGGCGCCGGGTTGTTGGTCGTCTCGACCTCGGGATGTGCCTCGCGAAACCCCTCGAGCAGCGCCAGGAGCGCCTGCTTCTCGCCGCCCGCGGTCCACCAGTGGACGATCTCGAGCCCGCTGCCGTCCGAGGAGCCGCCCGAGTCCGTCTGGGTGACCGCCTCGATACTGTCGGTGTCGGTCTCCTCGGAGCCGCCGCCGCCGTCTCCCGACTCGCCGGAGCCGCTACAGCCGGCGAGACCGGCCATCCCGGCTGCGCCGGCGAGGCCGGCGAGCCGGACGCACGTGCGCCGCGTGAGCTCCGCGTCGCGTTTGTTTTGCATATCTAACACGATCGATAGCCCGAGTATTAAATCCGGGGAAAGAGTTCATTTGATGACGAGTCAACAGCTGACACGGTAGCATTTACGCCGGGGCACGGCGTCCCCGCGAGCGTGACGGACGACGCCGACACAGCCGACGAGTACCGGATCGAGCGAGACAGCCTCGGCGAGATGCGCGTGCCAGCGGACGCCTACTGGGGCGCCCAGACCCAGCGCGCGGTCGAGAACTTCCCGGTCGGCGACGAGCCGATGGACCGGCGGTTCGTCGCCGCCCTCGGCGTCGTCAAGAAGGCCGCGGCGCGGGCGAACCGTGACCTCGGCCTCCTCGACGACGACGTCGCCGACGCCGTCGTCGCCGCCGCCGACGAGGTGATCGCCGGCGACCACGACGACCAGTTCCCCGTCGACGTCTACCAGACCGGCTCCGGCACCTCGTCGAACATGAACGCGAACGAGGTGATCGCGAACCGGGCCGCCGAGGTCGCCGGCGGCGCGGTCGGCGACCGCTCGGTCCACCCGAACGACCACGTCAACTTCGGGCAGTCCTCGAACGACGTGGTTCCGACGGCGATGCACGTCGCCGCCCTCGGCGCCGTCGAGGACGACCTGCTCCCCGCGCTCGCGACGCTGGCGGAGACGCTCGACGGCCGCGCGGCGGCGTTCGACGGCGTCGTCAAGACGGGGCGGACCCACCTCCAGGACGCCACCCCGGTGCGACTCGGGCAGGAGTTCGGCGGCTACCGGACACAGGTCGAGAAGGGGATCGAACGCGTCGAACGCGCCGCCGACGACCTGCGCGAACTCGCCCTCGGCGGCACCGCCGTCGGGACGGGGCTGAACACCCACCCCGAGTTCCCCGAGCGCGCCGTGGCGTACGTCGCGGAGGAGACGGGGCTCGACGTTCGCGAGGCCGACGACCACTTCGAGGCACAGGCCGCCCACGACGCGATGGGGGCGGCACACGGCGCGCTCCGGACCGTCTCGGGGTCGCTCGACAAGGTGGCGAACGACCTGCGTCTGCTGGCCTCGGGGCCGCGAAACGGGCTCGGCGAGCTAAATCAGCCGGAGAACCAGCCCGGCTCCTCGATCATGCCGGGGAAGGTCAATCCGGTCGTGGCCGAGTCGGTGAACCAGGTCCACGCCCGCGTCGTCGGCAACGACGCAACCGTCTCCGCGGGCGCGTCGCGCGGCCAGCTCGAACTCAACCTGTACAAGCCCGTCGTCGCCCAGACGTTTCTCGGGTCGACGCGCCTCCTCGCAAACGCCGCCGAGACGTTCGCCGAGCGGTTCGTCGCCCGCCTGTCGGCGGACGAGGTCCACTGCCGCGAGCAGGTAGAGCGGTCGATGGCACTCGCCACCGCGCTCAACCCCGCGATCGGCTACGACGCCGCGGCGGCGGTGGCGAAACAGGCGCTCGCGGAGGACCGGACGGTTCGCGAGGTGGCAGTCGCGGAGGGTCACCTCACCGAAACCGAGGCGGACGAGGTGCTCGACCCGGGGCGGATGACCAGCCGCGGGATTCTGGGCACCGACCGCTGACCGAGCGGCGGACAGATTCGGTATCTTGAAGCCACGTCTGCTCCACACGCCGGGTATGCCCTCGCAGAAGGCGATCCGTGCGGAGGGGCGCGACGTACTCGTCTGCCGACGGTGCGACGCGGAGTTCCCCGAGGCGGCGGCGACGAGAGACGGCTGGCACTACGAGTGTCCCGAGTGCGGTGAGGCCGAGGGTATCGGCGACGGACTCCGGTACAAGTAGCCGGCGACCAGTTCTGGCGGAGCAGTAGCCGGCGAGCGACCGCGCCGTCAGTCCCG
>JAQCMY010000122.1 GCA_028274865.1 Haloferacaceae archaeon
GACGCCCTCGCGGCGGCGCGGGACCTCGCCGCCGAGATCAGAGACAAGCCGGCGACTGCCGTACAGCACACGAACCGGCTGGTCGACCCCGAGCAGGGGTTCGAGTCGTACTGCGAGCGCGCGACCCGGCACCAGTGGGACTGCGTGACCGACCCGGAACACCACGAGGCGGTGGCGGCGTTCGACGAGGGCCGTGAGCCGTCGTTCGACCGGTAGCCCTACCGCTCGCTCACCGCCGGCACGCCCTCTTCTTTCAGCGCTCGCGCGATCGTGTTCTTCATCACCTCGTCGGTACCGGCGGCGATTCGTCGGCCGCGGGTCAGGCGGTAGAGATACTCCAGCGGGTGGCCCTGCTGGTAGGCCCGCGCGCCGACCGTCTGGACCGCCTCGCTCACGACCCGCTCTGCGGTCTCGGAGCAGTGCAGCTTCGCGACCGAGGTGCGGGTCCGGTCCGGCGGCGTCTCGTGGCCCTGTGCGGCTGCCGCGGCGCCGTACACCGTCGCCGCCGCCGTCTCGATCTGCCGGTACATCTCCGCCAGCTTCCACTCCATCCCCTGGAAGTCGGCGATCCGCTCGCCGAACTGCTCGCGCTCCTGTGCGTACGCCAGTGCGTGTTCCAGTCCCGCCGTTGCCCACGACGTCGCGCAGATGGCGCTGCCCAGCCGCTCCCAGTTCAGCGACACTAACTGCTCCTTGAACGCCTCTTTCCCCCGCGTGAGGACGTGGCTCTCCGGGATCGGAACCTCGTCGATCCGGAAGTGCGTCTGGCTGTAGCCGGCCATGTTCGTGTGCTCCTCTACGACCTCGACGCCGGGGTCGTCGAGCGGGAGCACGACGCTCCCGAGCCCCTCCGGAAACTTCACCCACGTCACGGCGGCGTCGGAGAACGGGACGCCGCCGACCCAGGTCTTCTCGCCGGAGCAGACGAGGCCGCCGCCCTCCTCCTCGACGGCCGTGGCCATCGACCCGACGTCCGAGCCGGCGTCCGGCTCAGAGATGGCGATCGCGACGTGGCCCTCGCCCGCGGTGACGGCGGGGAGATACCGCTCTTTGACCGTGTCGCCCCCGAACAGGTCGATCGCGCGGGGACCGACCGTCGACTGGGTGTAGGCGAACCAGCCGGTGTCGGGACAGACGCGTCCGACGGCGTCGACGAGCAGCACCGCGGCGAGGTCGGACAGCCCCTGTCCGCCGTAGCGCTCGTCGATGGACGGACAGAGGAGGTCTGCGTCCGCCAGCGCGGCCGTGTTCTCCCACGGCAGGTCGCCGTGCCACGTGTACGCCTCCTCGGCGAACGTCTCTGCGACGCGCTCGGCCTCCTCCGCGAACGCCTGCTGCTTCGGTGTCAGCGACTCCATGGTGGTACGGGTGTCCGGCGCCACAAAGAACCTCACAGTCGCGTGCGGAGCGCAACCGACAGGTGGCCCGAACCCCTCCTGTCTCCGTGAGCGAGGAGACGACACAGGTCGACCTCTCTGCCGAGCTCGACCGGCTCTCGGCGATGCGCGGCGACGAAGACGGCGAAGACGACGAAGACGACGACAGTCCCGCCCTCCGCCTCTCGGTCCACGATGCCCGCTTCCGCCCCGAGACGGTCCGCGGTCACGAACTCCGTGCGCTCTGTGACGAGGGCCCGGCGGACCTGCGCGGACAGCGGGTCGGGGTCGCGCTCCACGCGCTCCGCCGCGAGGGGGTCAGGGCGACGCGGGCGGGCGAGCGGATACGGGCCGTCGACCTCGTCGACGCCGTCGGCGGTCCGGACCTCTCCGGCGGCTACGTCGTCGACCGGCAGACCGGGACGGTCCTGGCCGTCGACGCGACGGGTGACCCGGTCGAACTCGTCGTCGCCGGGTCTGGCCCCGTCGGCGAACAGGGCACAGAGCGCCGCCTCGACTCCGAGACGCTGGCGACGGCGACGGTCGCTGGCTACCGTGACCGGGAGCGGTACCGCCGGTACGACGCCTACGGGCGACCCGACTGACCGCGGACCCGGAACCAGACCGGCGCGCCGGGGGTCACCTCGCCGTCGGTCCGGTCCTCCGGGTCGACCCGCTCGACGAACAGGTCGTAGACAGCGTCGCTCACCCGCAGGTCGACCGGGCCGTCCGTCGCTCCCGCCGCACGGACGGTCACGACGACGCTCCCGTGGTCGTGGGTGACGTCGACGACCCGCCCCTCAGTCCAGCGGTCCGTGTCGTGGCTCGGCGGTCGGGCGTGGAGACGGTCGTGGCGGGCCACTACGAGCGCAGTTCGATGTGTGTGTCACACCGGAGACAGATGACGGCGTCGGCGACGTAGTTGACGTCGTTCGCGCCGCAGTCTGGACACCGGTAGTCGGTGCCGTACTCGGTCGACCCGCGGGGCGCGTGGAGCCGTCCGGCCTCGACGCGGGCCGCGACCATCTCGGACAGGCGCGACCGGGCGAACTGCACCCGGCGCGCGAGGGCGTCGCCGCCCGTGCCGTGGATGTCGTCCCACGCGACGTCGTCCGGGCGCGAGAGGTGCGTGAGGAGGTCCGTGCCGGCCTGGAGGAGCGGCCGGGTCGTCGCGCCGCCGGGGTCGTCCGGGTCGGCTGCGTCGTAGCCCGCCGCGGCGCGGTCGTACGCGTCGCTCGCCCGGTCTCGGTCGTCCACGACGGCCCGGCAGTGGCCGACGAGTTCGTCGCAGGCCGCGGCGTCGACGCCGTCGCGCCGGCCCCGCAGGTCCGCCGCGACCAGTGCGCCCTGGACCGCGTGGTTACGCGCCCGGGCCTCGTCGCCGGCGATCCGGCCACAGACCGCGGCGCGGGCGAGGTGACAGATCCCGGTTCCGGCCTCCGTACGGTCGGCGAACATGTCGCGGCGGAACCCCTCGTAGCCGGCGAACGTGCCGTAGGCCCCGAGGACGTACGCGTCAGCGGCGGCGCGGTAGTCGTCCTCGCCGAGCGTGCGGATCGCCCGGTCGGCGCCGTCTAGCGTGTCGTCACTCATACCAACCATCGGGGCGGGGACGGCATGGCGGTTTCGGCTCGGGCCGCCGGCGAAACCGGCTTGACTCCTCGCGCCGTTCGGTCTGCTACCAGATGCGACCTGACCCGTCGCTCTCCCGACGCGAGTACCTGAAGACCGCCGTCGCCCTCGGCGGCGCAGCGGGGCTCTCGGCCTGTCTCGACCGGACGGACGACGAGCCGGTTCCGGAGGGCGTCGACGACCCGGCGACGCTCCCGCGCCGGCAGTTCGCGTGGAACGGCCGGGTGCGGCGCGACGACGCCGGCAACACGCTCCTGCCACGCCACCAGACGCTCTGGTACCTCACGCTGCCGGGCGACGGCCCGCCCGACGCGGCGGCCCGCGAGCGCGTCGAACGGGCGCTCGCGGCGCTCGACCGCGCCTACGAGCGGTCACACGAGGGGCTGCTCCACTCGGCTGCCTACTCGCCGGCCTACTTCGACCGCTACGACGAGTCCCTGCCAGCGGGTGTCGGCCTCCGCGAGCCACGCCGGCTCTCCGAGTTCGAGACGCCGACGCTCGACCGCCAGGACGTTCTCCTCCACCTCGCCGCCGACCGCGCCGACGTCGTCCTCGAGGCAGAGGCGGCGCTCCGTGGCGAGGGCGACGCGAACGGCGTCGACGTCCCGGCGCTCACGGACGCTCTGACCGTCGACGACCGACGGACCGGCTTCGTCGGCGCGGGCCTCCCCGCCGCGAACCAGGACGTCGCGGGGGTCCCCGACGACCGCCCAGTCCCCGAGGCCAGCCCGCTGTTCATGGGCTTTGCCGCCGGCTTCGCTGGCAACCAGGC
>JAQCMY010000126.1 GCA_028274865.1 Haloferacaceae archaeon
GACCACGTCGTCGTCTGTACGTACACCAGCCGGGCGGACGCGCTCATCGAGGAGCTCGACTCGTGGGACGTCGACCACGTCATCGTCGAACCGGACCGCGAGCGGTCGGTCGAGCTGTACGAGAGCGGCTACGGCGTCATCCACGAGGACCCGGAGTCGGTGGCGGGGCTGGAGCAGGCGAACCTCGCCGACGCGAAGGCGCTCGTCGCCGACGTCTCCGACGAGGTCGACGCGAGTATCGTCCTGGCCGCACAGGAGGCCGCGGAGGACGTCCCGGTCGTCAGCGTCGTCGAGGAGCCAGACCGCACGGCCTACCACCGGCTGGCCGGCGCAGACGACGTGCTCTCGCCGCGGTCGCTGCTCGGCCAGAGCCTCGCGTCGAAGGTGACCACCTCGGTCACGACCGACCTCGACGACGTGATCGAACTCGGCGACGAGTTCGAGATCGTCGAGCTCCCGATCCAGCGACAGAGCCGGCTCGCCGGCCAGACGCTTGCCGAGAGCGGCATCCGCGAGACCGCCGGCGTCAACGTCATCGGCGCGTGGTTCCGCGGCGAGTTCGAGACCCCGCCAGACCCGAACGCGACGATTACGAACGGCACCGTCCTGCTCGCGACCGGCCCGGAGCGCCAGCTCCAGGAGGTCGAGGAGCTCACGCGCTCGGCGGTCCGGCGGTTTGAGCGCGGCTCGACGGTCGTCGTCGGCCACGGACAGGTCGGCCAGACGATCACGGGCGCGCTCGACGACGCCGACATCCCGTACACGGTCGTCGACCAGGTGGACGGCGACGGCGTCGACGTCGTCGGGGACGCGACCGACCCCGAGACGCTCCGGGCGCTCGACATCGAGGACGCGAACTCGGTGGTCCTCGCGCTCCCGGACGACACCACAGCCGAGTTCGCGACGCTCGTGGCCCGGGAGCTGAACCCACAGGCGGAGATCGTCGCCCGCGCCGAGGAGGCACAGAGCATCCCGAAGATGTACCGCGCGGGCGCCGACTACGTCCTGTCGCTCGCGACCGTCAGCGGGCGGATGATCGCCTCGACGATACTCGAGGACGAGGACGTGCTCTCGCTGGACTCGCAGGTCGAGGTCGTCCGCACCACTGCGCCGGAGCTCGTCGGGCAGACGCTCGCCGAGGCGCGCGTCCGGTCGAGGACCGGCTGCACCGTCGTTGCGATCGAGCGCGACGGCGAACTGGTCACGGGCATCGGCCCGGACGTCCGAGTCGAGGAGAACGACGCCCTCGTCGTCGCCGGCACCGACGAGGGGATCCGGCAGTTCAACGAGCAGCTGAGCTAGTCCGACGTCGTCGGCCTCTCGTCGCGCCGTGTGCGAGCATACGCGCCGATGCCGGCGACGGTACCGAAGGGTGGCCACACTGCGCGGTCGATGTGGCGGCTGGTCCTGCCGGTCCGGGCGTGGCTGTCGTCGTCTCCGCCCCGCGGCTCGAGCGGGTCCGTGACCTGCCTGGCTACGCCATGGCCGTGAGCCGAGCCGGCTGGCCGTGGCGGGGTGGGTCACACCGACCCAGCCGGTGCGCCCCGCAGGGGGTCGCGGCTCGGCGAGACAGGGATATCAGTGTGTCCGGGGTCCGGCGGCGAACGCGACGTCCTCCGGCTACCCCGCCGGCTCCGCTGACGCGACGTCGAACCGACTGCGGAACCGCTTGACTGCCTCGTCGGTGCCGACGACGACGAGCCGTTCGTCGCCGGTAAACACCCGCGTCGGGTCGACGGTACTCGTGAACCCGTCCTCGTCCTCGACGGCGACGACGCGACAGCCCGTCTGCTCGTAGATTCCCGACTCGGCGAGCGTCGACCCCCCGAACGGCGCCGCCGAGACCCG
>JAQCMY010000128.1 GCA_028274865.1 Haloferacaceae archaeon
GGTCCTCGCCGGCGCCGCCGGACTCGCCGGTGGCGTCGCCGGCTGTCTCGGCAGCGGCGCGGCCCCGGCCCGGATCCGGGTGCTGTCGGCTGGCAGCCTCGCCGGCGTCTTCGAGGACCGCGTTGCCCCGGCGTTCGAGGCGGAGACGGCGATCGCACTCCACGCCGAGTACTACGGGACCAACGCGGCGATCCGGATGATCGAGGACGGGACCGCACGCCCGGACGTCCTCGTGAGCGCCGACGCGGCGCTGTTGCGCGAGCGGCTCTACGGCAGCTTCACCGACTGGGACGTCGAGTTCGCGACGAACAGCCTCGGGATCGGGTACGACGCGGCGACGGCGTTCGGACGGCGTCTCGAGGCCGGCGACCCGTGGTACACAGTCGCCGCCGCCAGCGACGACGGCGAACTCGCGATCGCCGATCCGGACCTCGACCCGCTCGGGTACCGCGCGCTCCAGGCGTTCGAACTCGCCGCGGCCGAACACGGGCGTCCGGGGCTCCGCGAGCGGCTGGCCGCGATCGCCTACCGGGAGCCCGACGAGCCACAGATGATGACCGGCGTCGAGAGCGGCTCGCGGGCGGCGGCGGTCGTCTACCGGAACATGGCCGCCGGTCGCGACGTGCCGTTTCTCGAGTTTCCCGAGGCGTATGACTTCTCGAACCCCGCGTTGGCCGACCACTACGCGGACGCCGAGTACACCACGGACGGCGGATACACTGCCGTCGGCCGACCGATCGTGTACAACGCCGCGGTGAACGACTCCACCGACGCCCCGGAGGCCGCCCGCCGGTTCGTCCGGTTTCTCGTCGACAACCCCGAGCTCCTCGTCGAAGGTGGGCTGACGGTCACCGATCCCGTGCCGCGATCGAACGGCCCGGCTCCGGAGGGGGTCGTCCCGTGAGCCTCTCGAAACCCACGGGCGCGCGGCGTCTCGGGCGGACGCCGGAACTGCTCGTCCCGGCCGTCCTCGGGGCGTTCGTCCTGCTGTATTTCGCGCTCCCGTTTGCGAGTTTCCTCTCCCGTACCGGCGTCGAACACGTCGCCGCCGGCGTCTCGACGCCCGGCGCGCGGGTCGCGATCCGGAACTCGCTTCTCACGGCCCCCGTGACGACGGCCATTGCGACGGGCTTCGGCGTGCCGCTGGCGTACGTGCTCGCGCGCGCCTCGTTCCCCGGAAAACGCCTCGTCGAAGCGCTCGTGCTCCTGCCGCTCATCGTCCCGCCCGTCGTCGGCGGCGCGATGATACTCACCGCATTCGGGCGGTTCACCCCGATCGGCTCCGCGGCCGCCGCGGTCGGTGTGTCTCTCACCGACAGCCTCGTCGGCGTCGTGCTCGCACAGCTGTTCGTCGCCGCGCCGTTCGTCATCATCACCGCCAGGGCCGGCTTCGGGGCGGTCGACGAGCGGCTCGAACAGGCCTCCCGGTCGCTCGGGCACGGGCCGATCGGGACCTTCTGGAACGTCTCCGTGCCGATGGCCCGCAGCGCGATCGCCGCCGGGATCGTCCTGACGTTCGTGCGGGCGATCGGCGAGTTCGGCGCGACGATGATGGTCGCGTACAACCCCCGGACGATGCCGACCGAGATCTGGGTCGAGTTCGTCGGTGGCGGCATCGACGCGATCACCCCCATTGCGGTCGCGCTCTTGGCGGTCGCGCTCGCCGTCCTCGGGGTGATCGGACGGCTCGGCCGCGTTCCGACGGTGATCGAGGAGTGACCCTCGAACTCGACGGGCTCACACACCGCTACGGCGGGGAGACGGCCGTCGACGACGTCTCGTTGGGTCTCGAATCCGGCGAGCTGCTCGCGCTGTTGGGCCCGAGCGGGTGCGGGAAAACGACGATCGTCCAGGCAATCGCGGGCCACGTTCGGCCGACGGACGGCCGAGTGCTCCTCCGGGGCGCGGACGTCACCGACGCCCCGCCGGAGTCGCGCCGCGTCGGGCTCGTCTTCCAGCGATCGACGCTGTACCCGCACATGACCGTCGGCGAGAACGTCGCCTACGGGCTCGCCGCCCGGGAGATTTCCCCGGACCGACGCGACGAACTCGTCGCGGAGTACCTCGAACTGGTCGGTCTCGACGACGCGCGCTCGGCGTCGCCGGCGGCGTTGAGCGGCGGACAGCGCCGACGCGTCGAGTTGGCGCGGGCGCTCGCGCCGCAACCGGACGTCCTGTTGCTCGACGAGCCGCTGTCGGCGCTCGATCGCTCGCTGCGCGATCGGTTGCGCGAGGAGATCGCGCGCGTCCAGCGGGAGACGGGCGTGACGACGCTTTTCGTGACGCACGACCAGCGGGACGCGATGGCGCTCGCCGACCGCCTCGCGGTGATGAGAGACGGCCGAATCGAGGCCACCGGCCAGCCTCGAGCGCTGTACGACGACCCGCCGACCCGGTTCGTCGCGTCGTTTCTCGGCCGCTCGAACGCGCTCTCGGCGGCGGTCCTCGGCCGGGATCCACTGCGTGTCTCGGTTTGCGGAGCCGAGATCGCGCTGCCGGCGGCCCGCGTCGACGCCGCGGCGGGAACGCGTCTCGTGTGTCACGTCCGTCCCGAGGACCTCGAGATCCGACCGACGGACGCCGACCGCCCGGGGCCGTCGGTCTCCGGGGAGATCGTCGACGTGACCGACGCCGGACGCAGGTACGACGTGACCGTCCGGACGGCGACCGGCGAGGAGCTCTCAGTGGAGCGCCCCGAGCCGCCGCCGGCCGCCGGGCGGACGGTCTCTGTCCGGCTCCCGCCGGAAGCGGTCACGGCGTTTCGGGCCGACGGCGAGTGACAGCGCTCGCAACGACGCGACGGCCCGAGGGGGGACTCGAACCACCACCGGTTAGTGCGCCGGGGCCGCTACCGTCGAACGATGCCCCCCGAACTTCGAAACGAGAGCGACACGTTCGACATCGGCGGCGAGCTGACGGTTCGCCGGCTCGGTTACGGCGCGATGCGGATCACCGGCGACGGGATCGTCGGCCCGCCGGACAGCGAGTCCGCGGCGATCGAGCTCCTCCGGCGGGCCGTCGAACTCGGCGTGGACTTCGTCGACACCGCGGACTCCTACGGCCCGGGCGTGAGCGAGCGGCTGCTCGGCGAATCGATCGCCGACGATGACGACGTCGTCGTCGCGTCGAAGGCGGGGCTGTTGCGGAACGGGGACGGCGAGTGGCTCCCCCACGGCGACCCCGAGTACCTCCACAACCAGGTGCTCTGCAGTCTCGATCGCCTCCGGACCGACAGGATCGACCTCTATCAGCTCCACACCCCCGACCCCGAGACCGACTTCGAGGCGTCGGTGCAGGCGTTCGCCGAGATGAAAGACGCCGGGCGGATCGAACACGTCGGGCTCTCGAACGTCACCGTCGAGCAACTGGAGACCGCGACGGACATCGTCGACGTCGCAACGGTTCAAAACGAGTACAACGTCGGCAACCGCGACGACGAGGACGTGCTCCAAGCGTGTGAACGACGGAACATCGGCTTTATTCCCTGGGGACCGATGTACACCGTCGGCGAGGCCGGCGTTTCGGAGACGCTCTCGACGGTCGCAGACGCCCACGACGCGACGCCGAGACAGGTCGCCCTGGCGTGGCTGTTGGAACACTCGGACGTCATGCTGCCGATCCCGGGAACCTCAAGCGTACAACACCTCGAATCGAACGTCGCGGCCTCGGGGCTGTCGCTCTCCGAGGCGGACCTCGCGGCGCTGGACGCGATCGATCCCCAGCGCTGAGAGGGGCGCCGTCGCGGCCGTGACAACCCTTTTGTCGACACTGCCGTTGGTGTGGGTAGGAGCACGACCACGGAATGAGACGACCCCCGACCGCGCCGGACCGATGACGACGCCGCATGTCAGTGTCGACGTCGGCGGCACGTTCACCGACATCGTACTGCTCTCGGAGGCGGGACTGACGACCGCGAAGGTCCCGACGACGGCCGATCAAAGCGAGGGCGTCCTCGAGGGCATCGAGAAGGCCTGCGATAGCGCGGGGATCGCTCCCGAGACGATCGAGGCGTTCACCCACGCGATGACCGTCTCGGTGAACGCCCTCCTCGAACGCGACGGCGCGAGGACCGCCCTCGTGACGACCGCAGGCTTCCGGGATGTCCTCGAGATCGGCCGCCAGGCCCGCCCCGACCTCTACGATCTGTTCGTCGAGCGCAGCGACCCGCTCGTGCCGCGGCGCCGCCGGTACGAACTCGACGAGCGGACGACGACCGACGGCGTCGAGACGCCCGTCGACCCCGAGGCGGTGGACGCACTCGCCGACCGCTTGGAGGACGTCGACAGCGTCGCCGTATCGCTGTTGCACGCCTACCGCGACCCCGAAAACGAGGCGGTCGTCACAGAGCGGCTCCGGGACCGACTCGACGTGCCCGTTTCGGCCTCGCACGAGGTACTGCCCGCCTTCCGGGAGTACGAGCGGACGTCGACGACCGTCGTCGACGCCTACGTGCGCCCGGCGATCGAGTCGTACCTGGGCCGTCTCGCCGACCGGGCGCGGGCGGCCGGCGTGCCGAGCCCCCGGGTGATGCAGTCGAACGGCGGGATCGCCGACGCCGAAACCGTCCGTCGGCGGGCCGTACGGACGGTGCTGTCGGGGCCCGCCGCCGGCGTCGTCGGCGCGAGCGCGAGCGCCGAGCGGGCCGGCCTCGAGGACTCGGGGTTCGTCACGTTCGACATGGGCGGCACCTCGAGCGACGTGAGCCTCGTCCGGGACGGCGACGCCGCGCGGACGACCGACACCGAGATCGACGGCCACCCGATCGCGATGCCGACGGTCGACATCGAGACGGTCGGCTCCGGCGGCGGGTCGATCGCGTGGGTCGACGACGGCGGCGCGCTGCGCGTCGGCCCCCGATCCGCCGGAGCCGATCCCGGACCGGCCTGTTACGGCCGCGGAGGGAGCGATCCGACGGTCACCGACGCCGACGTCGCGTTGGGGTACATCGGCCCCGACGCCGCCCTCGGAGGCGAGGTGTCGCTGGACGCCGATGCCGCCCGCGACGCCCTCGCCGGACTCGCGGCCGACGCCGGGCTCGGATCGGCCGACGAGGCGGCCGCCGGCGTGTACCGCGTCGCCAACGCGACGATGGCCCGCGCGATCCGGTCGGTGACGATCGAGCGCGGGTACGACCCCCGGGAGTTCGGACTCGTGGCGTTCGGCGGTGCGGGCCCGATGCACGCCGCCGCGGTCGCCGACCGACTCGGGATGGATCGGGTGCTCGCCCCCCGCGCCGGCGGGGTCCTCTCGGCGTACGGGCTGGCGGCCGCCGACGAGAAACACGAGGCGATGCGGACCCACCGGGAGGTCCTCTCGGAGGCCGACCGAGAGCGCGTGGAGTCGATCTACGCGGAGCTGACGCGCTCGGCCCGGGCCGAGACGACCGCGCCCGACCCGGCCATCGACCGGAGCGCCGACCTCCGGTACGAGGGCCAGAGCTTCGAACTCGAGGTCCCCGTCAAAGAGCCGTTCGATCCCGAGGCCGTCCGCGAGCGGTTCCACGAGACCCACGAGCGCGCCCACGGCCACCGGGCCGACGACCCCGTCGAGATCGTGACGCTCCGGGTCGCCGCCCGCGTCGAGACCGACCCGCCGTCCGTCGACCACGCCGGATCGACGGCCGCAAAACGCACGACGCGGCCGGCGGCCTTCGAGGGGACGCGACGCGAGACGGACGTGTACGCGCGGGCGGAGCTTCGCGGCGGGACGGAACTCCGCGGTCCGGCGGTGCTCGAAGGCGACGAGAGCACGACGGTCGTCCCGCCCGCCTGGAGCGCCCGAACGCTCGCCGACGGATCGGTCGTCCTGCGGCGGGGTGAGAGTCGGTGACGCTCGACGCCGTCTCCCTCGAGGTGCTGCGGAACCAACTGGCGGGCATCGCCGAGGAGATGGGCCGGGTGCTGATCCGGAGCGCGCACTCGCCGAACATCAAGGAGCGACAGGACTGCTCGACGGCGCTTTTCGACGCCGAGGGCCGGATGGTCGCCCAGGCCGAACACATCCCCGTTCACCTGGGGGCGATGCCGGAAGCGGTCGCGGCGGTCCGCGAGCGCGATCCGTCCCCCGGGGAGGCGTACGTGCTCAACGACCCCTTCGCGGGGGGAACGCACCTCCCCGACGTGACCATCGTCGCGCCGATCGACGCGGAGGGCGACGGCGTCGTCGGCTACGGGGTTACCCGGGCGCACCACGGCGACGTCGGCGGGGCGACGCCCGGCAGCATGCCCGCCGGCGCGACGGAGATCTTCCAGGAGGGGCTGCGCGTCCCGGCGGTCCGGCTGGCCGTCGACGGCGAGTTCGACCGGGACGTCCTGTCGCTTCTGTTGGCGAACGTCCGCAACGCCGACCAGCGACGGGCCGACCTGCGCGCGCAGTTGGCGGCGACGGACCGGGCGGCCCGCCGGCTCCGGGAGCTCCTCGACGAGCACGGCCGCGAGACGATCGAGAGCGCCTTCGACTCCGTCATCGAGTACTCCCGGAGGCGCGTCCGAAGCGAACTCGAGGCGATGCCGGACGGCACCTACGCCGCGAGCGATCGGCTTGAGGGCGACGGCGTGACCGACCGCGAGATCCCGATCCGGGTGGCGCTAACCGTCGACGGGGACGCTCTCGCGGTCGATTTCGCCGGGACGGCCGAGCAGGTCGCGGGCAATATGAACGCCCCCCGTGCGGTCGCAAAGAGCGCGGTGTACTTCGCGTTGCGCGCGGTGACCGACCCCGAGATACCGCCGAACGAGGGCTGTTACCGGCCGGTGTCGGTCTCGATACCGACCGGATCGCTGCTCGATCCGACCCCGCCGGCCGCGGTCGTCGGCGGGAACGTCGAGACGAGCCAGCGCGTGATGGACGTCGTGCTGTCGGCCTTCGCCGAGGCGGTCCCGGAGGCGGTCCCCGCGCAGGGACAGGGGACGATGAACAACCTGATCGTCGGCGGCCGGGGGGTCGACGGCTTCACCTACTACGAGACGATCGGCGGCGGCTTCGGGGCGCGGCCCGACCGCGACGGGGTCGACGGCGTGCAGGTCGGCATGACGAACACGCTGAACACGCCGATAGAGGCGCTCGAGGCCGAGTACCCCCTCCGGGTTGAACGCTACGGGCTCCGGGCCGAAAGCGGCGGTCGCGGCGAGTACCGCGGCGGGCTCGGGATCGTCCGGTCGATCACCGTCGAGCGGGAAGCGACGGTCTCGCTTCTGACCGAACGGCGGCGGTTCCGGCCGCGCGGACTGCGCGGCGGCGGCGACGGCGCGGCCGGCGAGAACCGCATCGACGGATCGCCCGTCCCCGCGAAGACGACCGTCGACGTCGAGGCCGGATCGACCGTCACGGTCGCCACGCCCGGCGGTGGCGGGTACGGCGACACCGAACGACGAGACGAGGGGGCGATCGAACGCGACCGGGCCGACGGGAAGGCCGGAGCCGAAATGGAACCCGAAACAGAGACGAGGACGGACGCGGATCGAACCGACGGTTCGTAGTGCG
>JAQCMY010000143.1 GCA_028274865.1 Haloferacaceae archaeon
GCGCTTCAGCGCCTGGAGCTCCGCCTCCATCTCGTCCTCGCGGCGCTTCGAGATCCAGAAGTACGCCTCGTCGCGGGTGTCGGAGGCCATCAGGACCACGACACGCCCGTCGTCCTGCCGGCCCGTTCGGCCCTTTCGCTGGATCGACCGGATCGCGGTCGGCACGGGCTCGTAGAACAGCACGAGGTCCACCTCGGGAACGTCCAGGCCCTCCTCCGCGACGGAGGTCGAGACGAGGACGTCGAACTCGCCGGCGCGGAAGGCGTCCAGCGTCTCCTGTTGCTGGGTCTGGGTCATCCCGTCGCTCCCCTCGCGGTCGCCCTGGCCGACGAACTTGTGGACCGCGAACCCCTCCGAGAGGAAGTCGACGAGCGCCTCTGCCGTGTCGCGTGACTCGGTGAAGACGATGACGCGGTCGCCGCCCTCGACGCCCAGCGTCTCCGCGAGGAGGATGCGCGTGCGCCGGAACTTCGGGTGGAGGTCGTCGAACGACTCGGCGGTCCGCATCGCCTCGCGCACCCGCGGGTCGGCGACGAGCCGCTGGGAGGCCTTCGACGCGCCGGAGGAGCGGGCGGCGTTTCGCTGGCGCTCGAAGTACCGGCGCAGGGCCTCGACACTCTGGGTCTCGGCGTAGGTGACCGCGGTCCGGAGCTTCCGGACCTCCGCGAGCTGGCTCATCGCCTCGTACCCCTCCGAGCGGTCGGCGTCCATCATCTCCTGGACCGTGCCCTGGATGCGGTTGATCTGTGACTCGGACATGTCCGGCTTCGTGCTCTCGGTGACGCCGAGCTCCTTCAGCGTCGTCAGCCGGTCGGTGATCACCTCGTTGATCCCGTCCCGGATCTCGAGAACCTCGTCTGGCAGGTCGAGTTCGATCCACTCGATGTCGGTCTCGTGGGTGTAGTCGGCGACGTCGGCGTCGTCCTCGGTCATCACCGCCACCTCGTCGAGTCCGAGGTTCTCACAGACCCGCCGGATCGCGTCGGCGTCGCCGCCGGGCGAGGCGCTCATCCCCGTCACGAGCGGGTCGGCGGCGTCCGCGCCGTACCGCTCCGCGACGTAGACGTAGGCGTAGTCGCCGGTCGCGCGGTGGCACTCGTCGAAGGTGAGGTGGGTGACGGCGCCGAGGCCGATGCGGCCCCCGATCAGGTCGTTCTCGACCACCTGCGGCGTCGCCACGACGACGCGGGCGTCGTCCCACAGCGCCGCGCGGTCGTCGGGCCGGACGTCGCCGGTGAACGTCACGACCGCGTCGTCGTCGAGCGTCAGCGCCTCGCGGTAGAACGCCGCGTGCTGCTGGACCAGCGGCTTCGTCGGCGCGAGGAGCAGCGCCGTGCCGCCGGCCTCGTGGAGCCGGTGCGCGGTGACGAGCAGCGACACCGCCGTCTTGCCGAGGCCGGTCGGGAGACAGACCAGCGTGTTCGCGCCGCGGGCGCGGTCGACCAGCCGGCTCTGGTAGCGCCGGTGCTCGACGACGCCGGGCGCGACGAGCGGCCGGTCGACGTACTCGACGTCCGTGTCGGCCTCGGTAGTCGCCATCTGCCAGTATATCCGGGGTCGCCGGCGCATAAGCGTTGGCCGAGCGGGGCGAAAGTGGAGCCACGGGGCGCGACGCCGCTACTCGCGCCGCGTCGCGAGCAGCGCCGCGGCGAGCAGCGCGACCAGCGCGACGACGGCGCCGAAGCCCGGCCCGCCGCCGGCTGTCGGCGTCGGACTCGCCGTCGGCGTCGGCGTCGGCGTCGGCGTCGGACTCGCCGTCGGCGTCGGGGTCGGCGTCGGCGTGTCGCGCTCTGTCGGGGTCGGCGTCGGGGTGTCGAGCGTCTCGACGAGTTCGACCTGCTCGCGCCGGGTGTTCGACCCGTCCTCGACGACCAGGTCGTAGGTGCCGACCGCCGCGTCGTCGGTGTCGAGCTCGACGAGCCAGTTGCCAGACTGGCCCCAGAGGTCTGTCGAGACGAGGTCCACCGACCGGTCCTCGCTACTGAGTTCGACCGTGATCACGTTGTCGTCCGGCTGGAGGTTCGTCTCTCCCTCGACGATCATCACGTCGCCGGCGGCGACGGGGTTGATCCCCGTGGCGGCGCTGTCCTGCGGGTAGACGTCGGTGACCCGCGTCTGTGCGTCGGTAAGCTGGGCGTCCTCGGTGTAGACCAGGTCGTCGCTCGCGGTGTCGTCGACGCTCTCGGAGCGGATCACGGAGTTCGCCTGACTCGCCGTGAGACTCCGGGACCCGAGTTCGTTCTGGAGGTAGTCCTCGAACCCGTCGAGGGTGGCGTCGGTCGACCCCGGCAGGTCGCCGTCGCCGATCTGGCCGTCGCGGCCGACGCTGACGACGTACAGCGTCACGTCGCCGTCGGAGAGGCCGGAGATCGGGACGTCGTCCTCGTCGATGCTCGCGTCGTCGTCGACGCCGATCTCCTGGGTGACGATGTTGCCGCGCTCGCCGACGGCGAAAAAGAGCACCGACTCGGAGCCCGGCGCGGTGCCGTTTACGTCGACGGCGCTGTCTTCGGTCGTGATCTCGCCGTCGACGACGGAGGGGAACGAGACCGACAGCGACTGCTCGACCACGCGGAGCGACCGCTGGTCGGAGGTGGCGCTCGAGAACTCGCTCGTCGTGAGCCGGTCGTCCGCGTCGCCGTCGCCGTCGAGGTCGGCGTCGACGGCGGCGATGACGCCGATGCGGTAGCTGCCGGGGAGCGACAGGAGCTCGTTGCCGGGGCCGTCGTCGCGGCTGAGCGCGGCCTCCTCGGCCTCGAACTCGCCGTCCGCGTCGACCGGCACCGACCGGTCGCCGTCGAGGAGGACGAGCTCGTAGTCGTCGCCGTCGCGGGCGTAGACGGCCACGCGGTCGACGCCGGCGGTGGCGTTGCCGGCTACCGTGACCGACTCGCCGACGACGTACCGGTTGCCGGGCGACGTGAGCCGGAGTTCGCCCTCCCGGACCTCGAAGTCGACGTCGTTCGCCGCCAGGTCGCCGGCGCCAGCCGGAGTCGGCGGCCGGGTGAACGTCCCGCCGCTGGTCGCCAGCGGGTCCGAGACGGTGACCGTGACGTCCGTGTCGTCGAGGAACTGGGCGTCGATCGAGCCGGCGCCGGAGCCGTCGTCGTCGACCTCGACGACGGCGTAGACGGCGTCGACGTCGTCGCTCGCCCGCGCGTTCAGCTCCCGGACGTAGTCGCCGGAGCCGTTGACGTAGCCCGCCTCGACGGTGTCGCCGGCGCCCCGGAAGGTCGTCGCGGCCTGGGACGGCGAGACGTCCTCGCGCAGGTCGCCCGCGTCGATCCGGAGCAGGTGGAAGTCTCCGGCTGCGCCGCCGACCACGTCGAACCGGGTGGTCGCGCCCTGGGTCACGGGGTCGTCGTCGATCTCGACGTCGACGTCGCCCTGCGCGCTGACCTCGACGAACCGGGTGTCGCTCGCGTCGTCGAAGTCCAGCGAGTCTGAGCCCTGGACGGTGACGTTGTACTGGCCGGCCTCGCTGTCGCGGAGGTCGAGTCCGACCCTGGCCGTGCCGTCGGACGACACCTCGGAGGCGTCTGCGACTGCGTTCGTCACCTCGAGCCCCGACGGCCCCTCGACGATTAGCTCGAGGTTCTCGGCCTCGTGGTAGTTGTACTCGACGAACACCTCGAGGTTCGCTCGGGGCTGTGCGACCGTCCCGTCCGAGACGTCCGCGTCGTTCTGGTTCCGTATCTCGAAGGTCTGGAT
>JAQCMY010000150.1 GCA_028274865.1 Haloferacaceae archaeon
CGTATCCGTTCGCCTCACAGCTACCCGATCTTCTCTCTCACGGCGCTGCTCCTCGGGCGTCTATACGTGGTCCCGCTTCACGCGATAGAACCCCCCGAAGTCCTCGCTCTCGTCGTTTCGGGCGAACCCGTCGTGGGGTTGAGGATGACGTAGACGGCGAGTTCGCGAGCCGCGCCCGCACACGACCACAGCACTCAACTCCCGGAGCCACCCCACGGTACCCGTGGGCGAGTCGTTTCGGACCGTCGCCGGTCCCGCCGAGGCGTCGTGGGAGACGCGCGGCTCGCGGTTCACCGGCTCCGTCGCGCCCGCCGGGAGCCCCGCGGAGGCAGAGGCGTTCGTCGCGGCGCGGCGCGAGGAGCGTCCGGACGCCACGCACGTCGTCCCGGCCTACCGCGTGCCCGCCGACCCCGACGACGACCGGGGCCGCCTCCGGGAGTACGCGAACGACGACGGCGAGCCCGGCGGGTCCGCGGGGAAGCCGGCGCTCGGGATACTGAAACGGCGCGAGGTGCGAAACGTCGTCCTCGCGGTGGCCCGCGACCACGGCGGCGTGAACCTCGGCGTCGGGGGGCTGGCGCGGGCCTACGCCCGGAGCGCGAGCGCGGCACTCGACGCCGCGAAGGTGGTCGAGCGCCGGGCGCGCGAGCGGGTGGCCGCAGCCGTCTCGTACGACGACTCGGGGGTCGTCCGGAGCGTCCTGGAGTCGGTCGACGTGCCGTTCGAGGCCGACTACGACGCGGAGGTGCGGTTCGTCGCCCGCCCGCTCGCCGACGAGGCCGCTGCCCTGCGTGACCGGCTCCGGAGCGCGACCAGCGGCCGGGTGCGCCTGGAGTGAGTCAGTCCGTCCCGAACGCCCGGTCGCCGGCGTCGCCGAGGCCGGGGACGATGAAGCCGTGGTCGTCGAGACGGTCGTCGACGGCGACGGTCAGGCACGTGACGTCGGGAGCGGTTTCCGCGACGCGGGCGAGACCCTCCGGCGCGGCGACGGCGGCGAGGACGACGGTCCGGCGCGGCGTCCCCGCCGCGGCCACCCGGTCGAGCACCGCACAGAGCGTCGACCCCGTCGCGAGCATCGGGTCCGCGACCACCACGGTGTCGGCCTGCCGTATCTCCGGCAGGTTCACGTAGTCGACGCCGACCGGAAAGGAGCCGTCGGGGCGCCGCGCGGACTCGTCGCGGCTGGCGCTCACCATCCCCTGTCGCGCCTCCGGAAACACCCGGAGCAGGCCGTCGACGAACGGCGCCGCGGCCCGGAGGACGGTGACCAGCACCACGTCTCCGGCGCCGTCGACGGCGACGCCCGTCGTCTCCGCGAGCGGCGTCTGTACCGTCCGCTCGCGCCCGCCGAAGAGGTCCTCGACGAGCACCGTCCCGCAGACGTGGCCCAGCCGCGTCAGGCTCTCGCGGAAGGCGACGTGGCCGGTGCTCTCGTCGCGCAGTTCGGTCAGTGTCGCCCGCGCCAGCGGGTGGGCGACGACCTGTGCGTCGCCCCGGTCTTCGAGCGGCATCACAGGCCGGGCGCGGGCAGGGAACTAAAGCCCGGCGCGTCAGCGCACGACGACCAGGTAGGTGAGCAGTGTGAACACGAGCGCCAGCCCCGCGACGCCCCGGGGCGTGAACGGCACCGTCGTCACGAGGCTCAGCCCCCAGAGGAGGAGTGCGGCGAACGCCGTCGAGAGGACGACGTTCATGACGAACAGCACGCGGGGGTCGCCCGGCGAGTCGGTCACACGCGTCCTACGGACCCCGGGAGTAGGTTCTTTTGGCGAGCGGCCCACGTGTTCTCGTGTTCCGCAACAGCGACGGCGAGGCCGTCGACCCGTGGCCGTTCGTCGCCGTCGCGGGCACGGGCGTCCTGCCCGTCCTCTCGTTCGGGCCGCTCTACCTGACGGCCCTGGGGCTCTCGCTCTCGCCCGCGATCGGCGTCTGTCTCGCCGTCAGCGCCGCGGTCGTCGCCGGCGCCTACCACCGCCTCGTCTACGCCCGTCGGCCCGGCGTGGCCGGCCCCGCGGGCGACCGCTTCGCGCGCCTGTTCTACGCGTCGCTCGTCATCGTCGGCCTCCTCGCCCTCCTGGCGCTGCCGCTGCTCGGTCGGAGCCTTTAGGCCGGTCGGCGCGCACCGGCCCGGCGTGCGCGAGGCCGCCGTCGAGCGCGTCCTGTCGGCGTCGCCGCCCGTCGTCCGGCGGCGGCTCGACCCGGCGACGCTCGTCGAGTACGAGGGCAGCTTCGACGTCGTCGGCGTCGCCGAGGACGGCGGAGACACGGTGGTCCACGCCGCCGCCGCCGGCCTCGAGCTCTCGCTCCGCTTTCGGCCCAGCGAGGACGGCTACTACTACACACAGGAGGGCGACGCCGGGCCGTTCGACGCGATGGAGACGTGGGTGACCGTCGCTCCCGGGGACGGCGGCCGGGGAACCCGCGTCTGCCTCCGCTCGCGGGTGAGCCTCGGGCTGCCGCTGTCCGGCCTCACCGACCGCGTCGCGGCGTGGAAGCGACGCGGCGAGCTCGAGCGGGCGCTGGACCGCATCGCCGACGACGCCGCGTGACGGTCATGCGACGAGAGTACAGGAGCGGAGCGGGTTTTACACCGGAGACACGCGTCCGGGGCGACATGGGCCTGTTCGGTACACTCAGGGACGCGCTCGCGGCGTCGACGTCGACGACCGGTCGGAACAGCCGCGAGTCGGAGGGCGCGTACTGGTGTCACGACTGTGACGAGCGCGTGCTGGACCTGGACGCCGAGGGCGACGAGCCGCCGACCTGTGACGGCTGCGGCGAGGAGATGACGTTCGAGCGCTCGACGTCGTCGACCGGCTGCGCCTGCTAGGGCGCGAACGTCACCGACTCGCCCGCCGCTGCCGGATACCGTCTCGCGCCCTCGACGCTCGTGTCCTGGTCGACGAGACAGCCGTCGAGCGCGTCGGTCAGCGCCGACTCGTCCAGTCCCTGCCCGATGAACACCAGCTCCGTCTGCCGGTCGCCCGCCGTCTCGTCCCAGTCCACGTCCGAGCGGTTCGCGAGGTAGAGCTCCCGGTCGGCTGCCGGCAGACTCGCGATCCACCGCCCGCTCGCCTCGACGCGAACCGACGGCCCGGCCTGACTGTACTCGAGACGGACGTCGTCGCGTCCGGCGACCCACGCGACTCCCTTCGACCGGACGACGGCGTCCGGGAGGTCCGAGACCAGTGCGGCGAACCGCTCGGGGTGGAGAGGCCGGCGACGGCGGTAGACGAACGAGTCGACGCCGTACTCCTCCGCCGGGTTGCTGTGGCCGTCCTCGTGGCCGTGCCCGTGTCCGTGCTCTCCGGACCCCGGGCTCCCGGGGTCGAACAGCCCTCGGTCGAGCACCCGGTCGGGGTCGACGACGGAGAACGTCGTCTCGACGGTCTCGGCGCCGGGGCGAAGCGCAGCGACCGTCTCCCGGACGGTCCGGCGCTCGTCGTCGTCGACGAGGTCGGTCTTGTTCAGTACCACGACGTCCGCGAACTCGACCTGTTCGACGAGGAGGTCGGAGAGCGGACGCGGCTCGTCGTCGCCGACCCCCTCTGCGGGCGTTCCCTCGGCGTCGCGGTCGGCGAGCGCGTCGTAGAACTGCCGCGCGTCGACGACGGTGACGACCGCGTCGACGTCGTACAGCGCCGCCGCCGCCGACCCGCGGTCGAACAGGGTCGCGACGGGTTCGGGTTCGCTGATGCCCGACGGCTCGACGACGAGGTGCGAGAAGTTCCGTTCGCGGGCCAGCCGCACCACCGCAGTCTCGAGGTCGCCACGGAGCTCACAGCAGATACAGCCGTTCGACAGCTCCGCGACGCGGCCCGTGTCCGGCCCCGTGCCGCGGCTCACCAGGTCGGCGTCGACGTTCACCTCGCCCATGTCGTTGACGAGCACCGCGACGTCGCGGCTGTCCGCGGCCTCGAGCAGGCCGTTGAGCAGCGTCGTCTTGCCGGCGCCGAGGCTCCCGCTGAGGACCGTCACGGGCGTCTCGCTGGTCACGGCGACCGAGAGAGTCGCCGCGCTATTGAACGTCCCGGCGGGAACAGCCGTGTCACGGGGGACACGTCCCGGTCGGGTGACGGGGCGATCGCCTGTCAGGCGTCCGGTTTCACGCCGTCGCGGTCGGCGGCGGCGCCGAGCGAGGCCCGTGACGCCCCCGGGGCGACGGCGTACCGCCGCCCCGACCGGCTCCGTGACCGGATCCCCGTCGAGGGCGTCGCGTTCGGACCCGCGAGCCTGCTCGCAGCGCTCGTCACCGACCGGTTCGCACGCGGCTACCTGCGCACGCGGCGCCGGCTGATGCTGTCTCTCACCGTCGGGCTGTTGTTCCTCGCCGCGCTGTGTCCTTTGGCTGCTGGTGGGCAACGTCGCGCTCGCCCATCTCGCCGACCGCGTCGCGTTCGCCCGGTCGGTCACGGGCTGACCCGGCGGTCGTCAGATCGTCGTATATATCTCTTGCCGTCTGTCGCTGGCTCTGAGTCGGTCACGCGCCTCTTACGTACCAGTGCCGGCACGGAGGAGACGGAGCATGAGTGAAGCTAGCTGGTCCTCGTCCGCGACGGAGGCACTCGAGCGCTTCCTCGGCGTGCCCTTCCGTCGGCAGACGTACTGTAACCTCGCGTACCTCCTCCTGGCGTTCCCGCTCGGGATAGCGTACTTCACGGTCGTCACGGCTGGGCTCTCGACCGGCATCGGACTGGCCGTGACGCTGGTCGGCGTGCCGCTGGTCGTCGCGACGCTGGCTGTGAGTCTCGGCATCGGAACGTTCGAGACACGGCTCGCCACCTGGCTGCTCGACGTCGAGGTCGACCCGGCGACGCCGGACCTCCCCGACGACCCCTGGTCGGCTGACGGTCTCGTGACGGCGACCAGGCGGCTCCTGACCGCCCGGAACACCTGGACGAGCCTGCTGGTCGTCGCGCTGAAGTTCGTCTTCGGCGTCGGCGCGTTCGTCGGCCTCGTCACGGCCGCGAGCGTCACCGGCGCGCTGCTGACGATGCCGCTGTACTACGACGCCCCCGGCGTGACCTACACCGTCGGGCCGTACGTCGTCGACACCCTCGCCGAGGCGGTGGCGGGGGCCGGAGTCGGACTCGTGGCGCTGGTCGTGGGGCTCCACGTCCTGAACGGCCTCGCCCGGCTCGGCGGCCTCCTCACCGGCGCGCTGCTGGGCACCGACACCACGCTCGTGGCCGGGAGCGCAGACGCCTGACCGCGACGGGCCCGGAGCCGGCTGTCCGGACGTCCGTGACGTCACCGTCCGAACCGCCGACCCACGCGGCGAGGCGTCGGGACCGCGCCAGCGGGGCTGGAGCGACACGCTTTTTCGCCGGGTGACACCACGGTCGATCATGACACTTGCGGAGCGGATCGCCGCCTACCGGGAGGTCCTCGAGGAGTGGCTCCGGGGGCTCTACCACGGGATGGTGAGTCACCCGGCGTACGAACTGATCGAGAAGGAGGCCGAGGACACGGAGGACGTGTTCATGCTCGCCTGCTTCCCAGACGCGTTCGGCGTCCCCAGCCCGGTGTCGTACTACACCGCCGAACTCCTGCCGTACCTCGAGGACGAGTTCGAGGCGTGGGAGCGACGGATGTGGAACCGCGGCTCCGTGCTGGAGCGAAAGGGCCAGCAGTACCACTTCTGATGGACCGGTTTGTCTTCTTCGGCGGGAAGGGCGGCGTCGGCAAGACCACGGTGTCGAGCGCCTACGCCGTCAAGAGCGCGCGCGCCGGCGTCGAGACGCTCGTCGTCTCTACCGACCCCGCGCACTCGACCTCGGACGTGTTCGACCAGTCGTTCGGCGACGACCCCCGGCGGGTCGAAGGCCACGAGAACCTCCACGCGATGGAGATCGACCCGGACGAGGAGGTCGAGCGCCACCTGATGGAGATCAGGCGCGCGCTCGGCGGGCAGGTCAGCCCCGCGATGGTAAACGAGATCGACCGCCAGATCGAGATGGCCCACCAGACGCCGGGCGCACAGGAGGCGGCGCTGTTCGACCGCTTCGTCTCGGTCATGCGCGAGGTGGCCGCCGACGGCCCCCCCGGCGGCGACGGCCCGTTCGAGCGGGTCGTCTTCGACACCGCTCCGACGGGCGGCACCCTGCGGCTCCTGTCGCTCCCCGAGTACCTCGAGGGGTGGATCGACCGGCTCCTGCGCAAGCGCGAGAAGTCCGTCGACCTGTACGAGAAGGCCGCGATCGGTAACAACGAGCCACGGCGGATGCTCGACGGCGACCCGATCATCGCCCGCCTCCGCGAGCGAAAGGAGACCTTCGAGTTCGCGGGGGAGCGCCTGCGCGAGGACGCGGCCTTCTTCCTCGTGCTCAACCCCGACGAGCTCTCGCTGCGCGAGACGGGCCGGGCGGTCGAGCGGATGGCCGAGGCCGACCTGAGCGTCGCGGGGCTGGTCGCGAACCGGCTGACGCCGGCGCCCGAGGACCACGAGGACGGACGCGGGGCACGATACCTCCGGGAGCGCGTGGCGACAGAGCGCGAGCGGCTCGACCGCGCCCGGACCGAGCTGGCCCCGCCGCTGGTGGCAGCGATAGAGACGCGGGTAGAGGAGGTTCGTGGCGACCTGCTGGCAGAGGTGGCCGCCGAACTCCAGGTGGACGCGACCACCGGCGCCGCTACCGACCGTACGTGAGTCGGGTCGCCAGGTCGTCGACGCGGCGCTTCAGGCCGCCGAGCCACGCAGCCGGCGACACCTTCCGCAGCTGGTCCTCGGACACCTCGATCCGCTCGTCGCCGAACGGGTCGCGTGACGCCTCCTCGTCGCCCGCAGCCGAGACGGCAGAGCTCATCGCACACCGGCCACAGGCCTCGGACTCCTTGCCGCCCATACCCGGACGCTCACGGTCGATCCACATCAATCCTTTGCGAGGGGGCGCCCACGGATGGAGCGGCGCTTTTGTCGCTCGCCTTCCACCTCCCGTCGTGGTGGACCGCGCGCGACGACGGGGCCGTGCCGACGCGGCCCGACGCGGAGGTGCAGGCGCGTGAGCGCCCGGGAAGACGACCCGACCGGGGCCGTCGAGGACGAGGAGCCGCCGGACCTGCCGGAGTACGGCGACGACTACCTCGACGCGGTGCGAGACCGGATCGCGCACAGCTACGACCTCGAGCGCGACAGCCGGGCCCGCGGCGAGCGGTTCGAGATGTACGGGCGGCTCCACATGGACCGGCACAAGCAGTTCTTCCACCCGGCGCTCCGCTTCGGCCACCACTACTCCGAGGAGCACCTGTTCGTCCGGCGGGCCGACGACGTCGACGAGGCGGCCCTCGAGTCGCTGGTCGAGCTGGGACACGACCTCGCCGAGGAGTGGGTCGACCCGGACGAGGAACACTACCTCACGGAGTTCACCTTCGTCGTCGTCGCGCCGGAGGTGCCGGCGGCGGCGGCGTCGTTCGTCTCCGGCTTCCGCGACCGAACCCTCCTGAAGGGCGGCTACTACGGCCACTACGAGGTGAACCTCGTCGTCGTCGCGCCGGAGCGCGAGCGCGCGGTCGCCAGCAGCGAGGCGGACGTCGCACAGGCGTTCCGGACGTGGGAGCAGATCGAACGGGCGGGGCCGGGCGTCGTCGAGCGGCTGGTGCGGTGGATCTGGCGCTGAGCCGGGAGCCGTTCGTCCGCACCAGCCGAGACCGCACCCTGTGCGCTCCCGTGTCGCGCTCTCCGTGTGTCTCGCGCTTCTCGTCGTCCTCGCCGGCTGTGGCGGCGGCGAGGACGACGGCCCGATCGTCGCGGAGGCGTCGCCCGCCGCCGTCGAGGCGACGGCGCTCGCCGCGACGGGCTACGAACGGGTCGACCGGTCGAACCGGACGACGAACACGACGCTGACGGCGTCGGTACAGGGCGACGTGACAATAGCGTCGACCTTCGACGTGCGCGCGACGACGAGTCGGGTCGTCTACGAGCGGGCGGTCGCGGGCGGGACAGCCGCCGTCGGCGTCCTCGGCGTCCCCGGCGTGCGGCCCGCGGAGGCGATCCGCGAGCCCCGGAACCCGTTCGGGGACCGCGGGCCGGCGACCCTCGCGACGAACGCGACGACGTACACGGCCCGCGACGCCCGTCAGACCGGAACCGCGACGGTCCGGCTGCTCGGCAACGAGACGACGATCCGTCGCTACGCCGCGACGGGCGAGCGCGACGGCGGGTCGCTGCCGGTGACCGTCGGCGTCGCGACGGTCCGACACGACGGGGAGTTCGTCGGCGTCGTCGCCGTCGTCCCGCGGGAGGCCGACGAGCGCGAGCGGGTGGCGCGGCTGACCGAGGGCGTGCGACACTGAGCGGGGAGCGCGAAGCGAGCAGAGAGGCGGAGACCGCGCTCAGTCGTCGCCCGGTTCGCCGCCGTCGGTGGCGACCGTTCCGGTGCCCCGGACCCTCCGGACGTTCGAGACGCCCATGTACGCCAGGCCGAGACCGAGGCCGACCAGCACGAGGCCGAGGACGATCTGGAGCGCGGTCGACGCCTGCGCGACGAGGGTCGGACCGGCCTCACCCCAGTTGCCCAGGACGAACTTCTGGTAGAGGTTCTGGTAGAGCGCGAGGTAGAGCAGCGCCGACGTCGTGATGGCGAGCATGAACGCCATCGGCGCGCCGGTCGAGAGGAGCTGCTTGTTGTCGTCCCAGTTGGCGATCCAGACGGTCGCGACCAGGAGCGCCAGCGCCGCGAGCGTCTGGTTCGCGCCGCCGAACAGCGGCCAGAGGTCGGCCCACCGGCCGGAGGCGACGAGGACGTACGCCGGGATCACCTGGATCGAGGCGTTGACGTAGCGGTTCGTCACCGTAGACTGGACGCTCGTCTCGGGCGTGCCGACGATCTCCTCCAGCATGTACCGGCCCAGCCGGACCGCGGTGTCGGTGCTGGTGAGCAGGAAGCTCACGAGCACGAGCCCCATGAACGGCGCGGCGAGCGACTCGGGGATCCCGAAGCCGAGGTTGAGGATGATCCCGCCGCCGGTCGCGAAGTTCGGGAGCGCGAGCCCGATCCCGCCGCTTGCGGGCGTCGCGCTGTACACCGCGACGGTGACGAGCGCGACGGTGGCGAGCAGCCCCTCGCCGAGCATCCCGCCGTAGCCGATGGTGCGGGCGTCGGTCTCCTTGTCGAGCTGTTTCGCGGTCGTGCCCGACGAGACCAGCGAGTGGAACCCGCTGATCGTCCCGCAGGCGATCGTGACGAACAGGAGCGGGAACAGCGGGAGCGAGTTGTTGACGATGTCGCCGCCCATGAACCCCTTGAACGCGGGGAGACTCACCTCGAGCTGGGCGGCGGCGCCGGTGAACGTGCCGACGACGACGGCGAGGAGCGCCCCGCCGACACCGGCGTACAGGAGACTGGAGGTGAGGAAGTCACGCGGCTGGAGCAGCACCCAGACGGGGAGGACGCTCGCGACGAGGCCGTACACCAGCACGACCGGAATCCACGTCGCGATGTTGACGCTGCCCAGCACGGGCGGGAGCGGCGAGCCGGAGAGCAGGACGATGGTGCCGGCAGGGTAGTCGCCCGGAACCATCGCGATGGGGAACTGCACGCCGACCCAGACGCCGGCGAACACCATCGCCACGAAGGCGACGACGCCGGGCAGGAACGGGAGGTCGAGCTGGTACATGTAGACGCCGAACGTCAGCGCGAGGGCGATGTAGACCAGGCTCGCCGTCGCGGACTGCGGGTATGCGTCGAACACCAGCGCGATCACCAGCCCGAAGACGGCGATGACGAGGATGATAGTCAGGAAGGCGAACCAGAGGATCATATCCTTGCCGCGCTCGCCGACGTACTCGCCGATGATGTAGCCGATCGACTTGCCGTCGTGGCGCACCGACGACGACAGCGCCATGAAGTCGTGGACCGACCCGAACAGCGGGTTGCCGATCGCGATCCACAGGAACGCGGGAACCCAGCCCCACACGACCCCGGCGGTGATTGGGCCGACGATCGGCGCGCCGCCCGCGATACTGGAGTAGTGGTGTCCAAGTAACACCGGCTTCTTCGACGGGACGTACTCCTGCCCGTCGTTGTACTTGTGGGCGGGCGTCTCCCGGTCGTCGTCGAGTTCGACGAACCTGGAGAGATACCGCGAGTAGCCCAAGTATCCGACACTGAACGTTACGAGAGTCGCCACGACCAGGACGATTGCCTGAACCATGAGTCTGTGACGGTCTGACTATCATCCACGATTGTTAATTTTATTACTCACCGCCGCAACGAGACGCCGCCTCGGTCGGGACCGGACAGACCTCGTCGACGTGGCCCGCAGAGCACTCGTGGCTGCAGGCGTCGTCGACCGACCGCCCGGCGGGGTGGACGCGGCGACAGGACACGGAACCCGGATGGCAGGCGTCGCCTCGGGGCGAGGTGCGCCGTGCGTGTCGCTTTTTACCCTGCTTCCCGAGTACGCGGCACGATGGAAGAGAGCGTCTCCGGATTCGCACTCAGGGGGACCTGGCCGGAGATCGTCGAACACGGCGAGCGGATCAGTCGGGCCCTCCGCGAGGCCGACGTCGACCGGGAGAACGAGGCGTTCGCGGAGTGGAACGAGTGGCGCCCGAAGGCCCACGAGCGCCTCGGCGACGACGTGAGCGAGAAGACCGCCGAGCAGGCGAGCGTCGCCGAGGGCGAGGGCGAGCAGGCGGGGGCCGACCCGGACGAGGACCTCCGGACGGCGGGTGAGAAGATCTCGGAGAGCTACGAGCGCGCCGAGGAGGGCAACGGCGACGCCGCCGTCGAGTCGTGGGGCGAGTCGATCGACTACGTCGCTCGCGCCGCCGACTCGGCGGGCCGGAAGGCGCTCCGGGCGGTCGAGAACACCGTCTACCGACGGGTGATGACACAGATCGCGCCGTACTACTTCGACAACGAGCTGGTCAGCGCGAACGTCCAGCGGATCGGCTCGCGGGTCGACCCGACCTACGTCCTCGAGGTGAACGTCAACGACGACGGCCTGAAAGACGAGGTGCGCGAGCACCTGACCGCGCTCGACGAGGAGGTAGAGCGCTGGCACATCGACACGGAGAAGCGCGTCGACGAGGCCGCCGCCGCGGAGGGCGCGGAGCCGCCGACGCGGGAGCGCGAGGGCGGCGAACACCGGGAACACTCGACCAGGAACTGACCACGGGACGCGACCGAGCGCGGGCTTTTGCCCCCGGCGGCCCGAGCGGCGCGCATGGCGGAGCCGATGCGCGTCGAGGCCGGCGAGCACAGCGCCGACGAGATACTCACCGCGCTCCGCGAGGGGCGACGGGTCGTCGTCCGGACACAGATGCTCGGCGGCGACCACGAGGTCACGCTCCGTCACGACGGCTCGACGTTCTACTGCGACACGCCGACGACGCTCCACCGGCACACGGAGGAGGCGGCGATGCGGGAGTGTATCGAGGAGATGGGCTACGGGCGGCAGGACTGACCGCCGGCGACCGGACGTTTATCGCCCGCGAGGGCGTGACGCCGGTGTGCCTAACTCCGACTCTGACTCTGACTCTGACTCGCCCGCGATGGACGACCTCGTCGGGGACCCGGAGCCGAGCTTCGAACACGTGCTGGCCTGTGTCTTCGGCATCCAGGACCACGAGAGCCGGACCTACCTCGCCCTCGCGGACCGGCCGGGGAGTACGGTCGCCGAGCTCGCGGAGGCGCTGGAGCGCGACCGCTCGAACGTCAACCGGTCGCTGTCGACGCTGATGGACAAGGGCCTCGTCGAGCGCCGCCGGCGCCTGCTCGACCCCGGCGGCTACGTCTACCAGTACACCGCAACGCCGGTGCCGGAGGCAAAGGAGATGCTCCACGGGGCGCTCGACGAGTGGGTCGAGCGCGTCCACGGGGTCATCGACGAGTTCGGCGCGCAGGACGGCGACTAGTCGCGGCTCTTTTACTCCGCCGCGGCGAGAGATTCCGTATGAGCCTGCGACTCGCCGCGGACGCCGAGCGGACCCCGTCGGTCGCCGACGACGGGGTGTGGCTGACCTGTATCGCCTGCGGCACGCAGTTCGCCCCCTTCGACGACGTGCGGTACACCTGCGACGACTGCGACGGTCTTCTCGAGGTTCGGTACGCCGACCACCCGACGTTCGAGGACTTCTCTGGCTCGGGCGTGTGGCGCTACGCCGACGCGCTCCCGTTCGACGAGGGCGTCTCGCTGCCAGAGGGCGACACGCCGCTCCACGAGGTGCCGCGCATCCGCGACGAGGTGGGGGTCAGAGCGCTCCGGGTCAAACACGAAGGGATGAACCCGACCGGCTCGTTCAAGGACCGCGGGATGACCGTCGGCGTGCGGGTCGCCCAGCGGGTCGGGGTCGACCGCCTCGCGTGTGCCTCGACGGGCAACACCTCGGCGGCGCTCGCGGCCTACGGCGCCCGCGGCGGGATGGAGACGCTCGTGCTCCTCCCGGCGGGGAAGGTCGCCGCGGGAAAGGTGGCACAGGCGGCGCTCCACGGCGCCCGCATCCTCGAGGTGGACGGCAACTTCGACAACTGCCTCGACCGGGTGCAGGACCTCGCGGCCCGCGGCGAGGTCTACCTGCTGAACTCGCTCAACCCGTTCCGGCTGGAGGGACAGAAGACGATCGGGCTCGAGATCCTCGAGGAGTGTTACGCCGACTACGGCGCGTTTCCCGACCGTATCGTCCTGCCCGTCGGGAACGCCGGCAACACCTCGGCGCTGTTCAAGGCGTTCCGCGAACTCGTCCAGTCCGGCGCGCTCCGGCCGGAGCAGGTGCCGAAGCTGACGGGCGTCCAGGCCGCCGGCGCGTCGCCGATGGTCGAGGCCGTCGAGGAGGGCCACGACGAGATCCGGCGGTGGCGGAACGCCGAGACCCGCGCGACGGCGATCCGTATCGGCAATCCGGTGAACGCGCCGAAGGCGCTCCCGGGCATCCGCGAGACGGGCGGCACCGCCGTCGCCGTCTGCGACGAGGAGATCACCGCGGCCCAGCGCGCACTCGCCGAAGAGGGCGTCGGCGTCGAGCCGGCCTCGGCCTGTTCGATCGCTGGCATCCGGCGCCTCCGGCGCCACGGCGTCGTGGACGAGGACGAGCGCGTCGTCTGCCTCACGACCGGCCACCTGCTGAAGGACCCGGACGAGGCCTACCGCGCCGGCGGCGAGCCGGAGGGCGTCCCGAACGACACCGAGGGGATCCTCACGCACCTCGCCGGCGAGTCGTAGTCCGGTCTACGCCTGGCCGTTCTGGTCGTCGAGTTCGATTCGCTTGACGTCGAGGATGCGCTCGTCGTCCAGGAGCATCTGGTGGACCCCGTCGGGAACGGGGTCGTCGAGGTTGTAGATGGTCAGCGCCTCGCCGCCGATCGTCTCGCGCCCGTTGAACATCCCCGCGATGTTGACCCCGGCGTCGCCGAGGACGGTGCCGACGAAGCCGAGAACGCCCGGCGTGTCGTAGTTGCGCGCGACGAGCATGTGCCCGTAGGGGACGGCGTCGACGCGGTAGCCGTCGATACGGACGATCCGCGGGTCCTCGCCGGCGAACAGCGTCCCGCAGACCGAGTTGGCGTCCTCGCCGTCGCCGACGGACACCGTCACGAGCGACTGGAAGTCCTCGGCCTGCCGGGTCTTCTCCTCGGTCACCTCGACGCCGCGCTCCTCGGCCAGCCGGGGGGCGTTGACGGCGTTTACCTGCCACTCGAGCGTCGAGAACGCGCCCTCGAGCGCGCTCGCGGTGACGAGATCGACCTCCTCCTCGGCGATGTCGCCCTCGTACCGCACCCGCACCTCGGCGGGCCGACCGTCGAAGGTCTGTGCGGCGACCCGACCCGCCGTCTCGGCGAGGTCGACGTACGGACGGACGCGCGGGAAGGCGCTCTCGTCGACGGAGGGGGCGTTCAGCGCGTTGACGACCGGCTCGTCCGCGAGGGCGGCAGTCACCTGCTCGGCTATCGAGGTGGCGACGTATTCCTGGGCCGCCGAGGTGGCGGCCCCGAGGTGTGGCGTCACGACGATATCCTCGACCTCGAGCAGCGGGCTGTCCGGGTCGACCGGTTCGTCCGCGAACACGTCGACCGCGGCGCCGTCGACGGGGCCGTCGGCGACGGCGGCGGCGAGCGCCGGCTCGTCGACGACGCCGCCGCGGGCGCAGTTGACGACGAAGCCGCCGCCGAGCGCCTCGAGCTCCTCGGTGCCGATCAGCCCCTCCGTCTCGGGCGTGAGCGGCGTGTGGACCGTGAGGAAGTCGGCGCGGTCGAGGCACTCCCCGAGGTCGACGAGCTCGGCACCGAGGCGCTCGGCGCGCTCCTCGCCGATGTACGGATCGTAGGCGACCAGCTCCATCCCGAGGCCGTCGAGGCGCTTGGCGACCTCCTGTCCGACCCGACCGAGGCCGACGATACCGAGCGTCGCGCCGCCGAGTTCGGTGCCGAGGTAGTCGCCTTTCGCCCACTCGCCGGCCGTCAGCCGGGCGTGGGCCTGGGGGATAGAGCGGGCGACCGCGAACGCCATCGCGACGGTGTGCTCTGCGGCGGCCCTGACGTTTCCCTCGGGCGCGTTCGCGACGATCACGCCGTGGTCGGTGGCGGCGTCGACGTCGATGTTGTCGACACCGATGCCGGCCCGACCGACGATGACGAGGTCGAGGGCTACCCCGAGCAGCGCCTCGTCGACGCGCGTGCCCGACCGGACGATCAGGCCGTGGACGTCGGCGACGGCGTCGTGGAGCGCCTCGCCCTCTAGTTCGTAGCCCGTCTCTACCGTGTGCCCCGCCTCGCGGAGTCGCTCCAGCCCGGGCTCCGCGATCGGGTCGGTCACGAGCACTCTCATACCCGGTGGACCGCCGGACTGTGGTTAACCCTTTCCGTACCGTCGGATTCGGGTCTCCGGCCCCACGCCGCGGTCGGAGGCCGCGCTGACCCCGGGCCGGAACGCTTGAGACGCCCGCGCGCCCACCGGCGGGCGTGCTGGTCGCGTTCGACTTCGACGGGACGCTCTCTGACGCCGAGATGATCGACGCACTCGGAGACCGGGCCGGCGTCGGGGCGGAGATCGCCGCGGTGACCGAGCGGGCGATGGACGGCGAGATAGCGTACGCCGAGAGTCTGCGCGAGCGTGCCGCGCTCCTGGAGGGCCTCGACGACGACGAGGCCGCCGCGGCGTTCGCGGCGACCCGGATCCGGCCCGGCGCCGGCGACCTGATCGACGACCTCCGGGCCGCTGGCAGCCACGTCGCGGTACTCACCGGCGGGTTCGAGCGCGGGGTCGGGGCGGCGCTCGACGCCGCCGGCACCGCCGTCGACGAGGTGGTCGCGAACCGGCTCCCCGTCGCGGACGGCGCCCTGACCGGCGCCGTCGAGGGACCGCTGGTCGAGGGAACCAAAGACGAGGCGCTCCGGGACCTCGCCGCGCGCGAGGGGGTCGAACCGGGCGAGACGGTCGCGGTCGGTGACGGCGCGAACGACCTGCCGATGCTCGAGGCCGCCGGGCTGGCGGTCGGCTACGCGCCGAAGCCGTCGGTCGCGCCGGCCTGTGACGTGACCGTCGGATCGGTCACCGAACTGCGGGCCGTCCTCGTCGAGCGGGGCCCGCTCGCCGGAGAGGAAACAGCCGGCAGTGAGGGGTAACCCGGCCGTGTGGGGGACGCCGCGGGAGGCGACCTCGTTCGGGGCGTGCTGACGGCCACGGAGACGGGGCGGCAGGCGGCGGACGCGGGGGAGTTCGGGACGTCGGCCGTCTCGCAGCAGCCGTGCGGTGTCCTGGTCGACGTCGTCGGCGTAGAGCCGTGAGTCGGGGCGTCGGCGGGCCGGACGAGGATCCCGGCGGCAGGTGGGTGTAGCGGGCGTCGGTGCCGCCACACGGCGACGGAACGAGGGCGCTGTCGTCCGCGCTCGCGGGCCGGAGTCGCGAGGTCGAGCGTGACCGTCGGGGCCGTGCCGTCGACCCGACCAGAAGCCTGATACGCTCGTGTGGACGGTGCCGGAGACGTGGTCGCCCTCCACGCCCCGCTCGCCGCCGTCGGCGTCGTCGGCGCACTCGTCGGCGCACTCGGTGCCGGGCTCCTCGTCGGCGCGCTCGTCCTCGCCGTCCGGGTGCTCGTCTTCGACGCACCGCTGCGCGACGCCGCGACGCTCGCCGCGGGGGCAGCAGTCGGCGCGGCGCTGGTCGGGGCGGCGCTCGCTGCCGTGTAGCGCGGGCTCTCACGGGCTGGCCGCCGGTCGAGCGGGTCGTCGCCGGACGTCCCGGGTCCGCCCGGCGCTCAGGGACGGTACCGCGGGCCGAGCCGCTCCAGGCGTCCCGCCGCCGGCCGGCGGCGCCGCGGCCGGTTCTCGTCGCCGTCGGCGGTGTCGGTCACCGCGCGACCGGCGACGCCGTCGGCGAGGAAGTCCCGGATCGGCGGGCCGACCGTCCCCGGTTCGACGAGGAAGGCGTCGTGGCCGTGGTCGCTCGAGACGACGTGGTGGGCGGTCGGCACCCCGGTGTCGCGGGCCGCCGCCGCGACGGCCTCGGACTCCTCGACGGTGAAGTGCCAGTCGCCGGTGAACGAGATCAGGAGGAGCTCGCCCTCGAACGCCGCCAGCGCGCCGGCGTCGGTGCCGTACTCCGCCGAGAGGTCGTAGTCGTCCATCGCGCGGGTGAGGTAGAGGTAGGCGTTCGCGTCGAACCGCTCGACGAACCGCTCGGCCTGGTAGTCGAGGTACGACTCCACCTCGCGGTACGGGAAGTACGACGCCGTCCGGTCGGCGGGAAACGACATCTGCGCGTCCCGGCCGGCGGCCCGGCGGCCGAACTTCCGGTCCATCGAGTCCTTCGAGAGGTACATCACGTGGCCGATCTGTCTGGCGACCGAGAGCCCCTCCGTCGGCCCGTCGTCGGCGTCGTAGTAGTCGCCGCCGCGCCAGTCGGGGTCGGTCGTGATCGCTCGGCGCGCGACCGCGTCGAGCGCGAGACACTGCGGGTCGAGGCGGGCCGCCGCCGCGACGGGGATCACCCGCCGAACGTCGTCGGGGAAGGCGACCGCCCAGTCGAGCGCGTTCATCCCTCCGACGCTCCCGCCGACGACGGCGTGGAGCCGGCCGACGCCGAGTTCGTCGAGGAGCCGGCGCTGTGCGCGGGTCCAGTCCCGCACCGTCACCGGCGGGAAGTCGGTGCCGTACGGGTCACCCGTCTCCGGGTTCGTCGCCGGCGGCCCGGACGACCCGTAGCAGGAGCCGGGGACGTTGACGCAGACGACGTAGTAGTCGCCGGTGTCGAGAGACTTCCCCGGCCCGACGACGTCGCCCCACCACGCGCGGGCCTGCCCGGCCTGTCCCTCGCCGGAGTCGCCGAGCGGCGCGACGTTCTGGCTCCCCGTGAGCGCGTGACAGACGAGGACGGCGTTGTCGCCCGTGAACTCGCCGTAGGCCTCGTACGCCAGCCGGAGGTCGGAGACCGACTCGCCGCAGGCGAACTCGAAGGCGCCGACAGAGCGGACGTCGCGCTCGACCGCCGTCACCGACGCCACCCCCGGCAGCCAGAGCGCGGTCGGCACATCGTCACAGCGCCTCCCCGAAGTCCGCACAGATGTCCGCGGCGTCCTCCAGCCCGACCGAGACGCGAACGAGTTCGGGGTGGACACCCGCCGCGCGCTGTTCGGCCTCGCTCAGCTGCGAGTGGGTCGTCGAGGCCGGGTGGACGACGAGCGTCCGGGCGTCGCCGACGTTCGCGAGGAACGACGCGAGCTCGAGCGACTCACAGAGGTTCCGGGCGGCGTCGTAGCCGCCGGCCAGCCCGACGCTGACCATCCCGCCGTAGCCGCCGTCGAGGTATCTCGTCGCGGCCTCGTGTGTCTCGTGGCGCTCCAGTCCGGGGTAGACCACCCACTCGACCGCGGGGTGGTCGTCGAGGTACGCCGCGAGGCGCGCGGCGTTCTCGCAGTGGCGCTCGATCCGGAGCGGGAGCGTCTCGACGCCCTGGAGCGTGACCCACGCGTCGAACGGCGACTGCCCGGCGCCGACCGCCCGGAGCGCCCGGTAGCGGACCGTCGCCGCGAGCGCGCGGTCGTCGAACCGCTCCGCGAAACACAGGTCGTAGGAGGGGCTCTCGCCGCCGACCTCCGGGAACCGCTCCGGGTAGTCCGTCCACGGGAACGACCCGCCGTCGACCAGGACGCCGCCGAGTGTGGTCCCGGCGCCGTGGAGCCACTTCGTCGTCGACTCCCACACCAGGTCGGCGCCGTGTTCGACCGGCCGGCAGAGCGCCGGCGACGCGAAGGTGTTGTCGACGAACAGCGGCGCCCCGGCGTCGTGTGCGACGTCGGCGAGAGCCTCGAGCGGCGGCGTCACGAGCGACGGGTTCGCCACCGTCTCGCAGTGGACGTACGCCGTCTCGTCGTCGACCGCGTCTGCGTAGGCGTCCGGGTCCAGCGTGTCGACCGTCCGCGTCTCGACCCCGCGGCGCGACGCCATCGTCGTCAGGTACGTCGACGTGCCGCCGTAGCCGTCCTCGGCGACGACGACGTTGTCGCCGGCGCTCGCGAGGACGCTCGTCGCCGCGTCGAAGGCGGCCATCCCCGAGGCCGCACAGACCGCCCCGGTGCCGCCCGACAGCGACGCGAGCCGCTGCTCCAGCCGCCGGACCGTCGGGTTCGTGAACCGGGAGTAGATCGGGGCCTCGCTCTCCAGCCGAAACCGCTCTGCCGCCGCCGCCGCCGTCCCGAACTCGTAGGAGGTGGTCTGGTGGATCGGCGGCGCCCGCGCCCCGGTCGACGGGTCCGGCTCGCCGCCGACGTGGAGCGCCCGCGTCGCGAACCGCGCGTTGGAGCCGTCGTTCATGTACCACGCGCATAGCACTCCGAGAACTTATAACCGGGAGTTCTCCGCTCGCCCGACCGAAAGAGGTAGGCGCGACGCCGCCCGAATCCGTGGTAGATGGGCCCGAGTCCCACGGTCGACCTCGCGGTTCGGACCGACGGCGACGGCGCCCTGTTCGCCCGGGGCGTCGTCGGCGGACAGTCGGTGCTGGTGACGGTCGGGGGCGGCGGGCTGGTCGGCGCGGACGTCGACGCGGTGGTGCCGGTCGGGCGGCCGGACGCGGCGGGGCCGACGACCGTCGCCGAGGGCGAGTCGCGGCGGGTCGGCGGCGTGGACGTACAGCACGCCCACCGACGGGTCGACGTGGCCGACGCGGAGGGGCGGTGGGCGACCCTCGACGCCAGCGCGACGACGCCGGCTGTCGGCCTCCAGGTCCGGCGCGCCGACGGCGGGTTCGACCACCACGTCGGGCGGGTCGACGACGACCCGCGACGGCTGCTGTTCGGGGCGAACGGCGCGAGCTACCGGCGGGTCGGGCGACGGCGGGCCGACGGCGACGACCTGTAGACAGCCGCAGGCGGCGGCCAGCCCCGTGTCGACGTCGACGCCCGCGTCCGCCGTCGCCTCGCCGGCGACCCGGTGGACACGCGCCCGCCGTGCGCGCTCGAACACTCCGGTCCGGTCCGGTGCGAGACCGTCGACTGTCCCGCCTCGTCGGCGACTGCGACGGGCCCGGATCGAGGGACGAGGAACGCCCCGTCGTCGTCCGTACGGCTCCCCGGCTGTCGGCGACCGGAGCAGACGGGCGGGGGCCACGCAGCCGAAGCCGGGAGGTACAAGCCGCCGGCGGCCCGATCGACGGCATGAGCGAGGCCGACGTGGACGCGGAGGAGAACCCGTACCTCCGGGACCCGCCGACCGACTTCGCCCCCGTCGAGGATCTCGACGAGGCAGCCGCCGCGAGACAGGCCGCCCGCCTCCGCGAGGCGGTCCGCGAACACGACTACCGCTACTACGTCGAGGCCGACCCGACGATCGGCGACCGGACCTACGACGCGCTGTTCGCGCGGCTCCGGGCCCTGGAGGCGGCGTTCGACCTCGGGACCGAGGACAGCCCGACCCAGCGCGTCGGCGGCGAACCGGTCGACGAACTGACCGCCGTCCCCCACGTCGTCCCGATGCTCTCTATCGCACAGGGCGGCGAGGCCGACGACCTCCGGGAGTTCGACGAACGCGTCCGGGACGAGGTCGGCGACGTCGACTACGTCTGCGAGCCGAAGTTCGACGGGCTCTCGGTCGAGGTGATCTACCGCGACGGCGTCTACAGCCGCGCCGCGACCCGTGGCGACGGCGAGCGCGGCGACGACGTGACCGCACAGGTGGGGACGGTCGCCTCCGTGCCGCGGCGGCTCCGTGGTGACCCGCCCGCGTTCCTCGCCGTCCGGGGCGAGGTGTACCTCCCTCGCGACGGGTTCGTCGCCCTCAACCGCGAGCGCGAGGCCCGCGGCGAGACGCCGTTCGCCAACCCGCGTAACGCCGCCGCTGGCACGCTCCGGCAGCTCGACCCCTCCGTCGCCGCCGAGCGGCCGCTCGACTGCTTCTTCTACGACGTGCTCGCGGCTGGCGCGGACGCCGACGCCGACCCGCAGGACGGGTTCGAGGTCGGCGCGGGCGGTGTCGGCGTCGACGGCGTGCCCGAGACCCAGTCCGCGGAGCTCGAGGCACTCGCCGGCTGGGGGCTCCGGACCGACCGCGACCACGTCGAGCGGGTCGACGACGTCGAGGACGCGGTCGACTACCGCGACCGCCTGCTCGCCCGGCGCGACGGCCTGAACTACGAGATCGACGGCGCGGTCGTCAAGGT
>JAQCMY010000159.1 GCA_028274865.1 Haloferacaceae archaeon
GCCCGGCGGAGCCGGCGCCGGCGGTCGGCCCGCGGTGACGGCTACGACATCGTCCGCTCCTCGGGGTGGCCCGGCCGGAGGTACTGGCCGTGGAACCCGAGCGGCAGGCGGTGCGGGAGCGTGACCCGCGCGAGGCGGTCGAGCGTCGCCGCGTCGAGGACGACGAGGTCGGTCCGGTCGGCGCCGGGGTCGAGCAGTTCCACCAGCAGGACGCCGGCTGTCGTCTCCGCGCGCCCGTCCCACGGCTCGCGGGGCACGAACAGCGGTTCGCCGGGGTAGGTCCCGGGACGCCCCCACGACGCCCGGTCGCCCGTCTCGAGGTCGAGCCGGTCGACCCGTGTCGGCAGCCCCACGGGCGGGTCGGGGTCGGTCGCGGCGACGTAGGCGACGCGGTGCGGGTCCGGGCGCCCGACCGCGGCGCCGTAGTCGAGCGTCGGGAACTCGACAGACCCCTCGTGGAGCGTCTCCGCCGACACCTGCCCGCCGTCGAGCGGAACGCGGTACCGCCGGAGTTCGCCCGGCGGCAGCCCGGGGCGCCCGGACCGGAGCGCAGGGAGGCGGAGCCCCGTCACCGCGCGGTGGTCGGGGTGGGCAACGAGGTCGACGACGACGCTGTCCCCGTCGACGAAGGCGCCGAGGTGGTGAAAGACGAGGAACGGGTCGGTCGTCGGCCGGGCGACGACGTCGCCGGTCTCGCGGTCGACGACGAGGAAGGTCGTCCCTCGTTCCGGGCGCCACGAGAACGCGTCGAAGAACGTCTCCGCGGACAGGAGCTCACGGGGGCTGGTGACCCACGGCGAGAGCGTCACGACGGCGTAGCGAGGGGTGAGCGCGAACGAGTGGACGTACGAGGGGCGGTCGACCGACAGCCGCGCGACGACCTCGCGCGCGCTCGCCCCGTCCGGTCGGCGGGTGAGGACGTACTCGCTCTCGCGGCTGTAGCGCACCCCGAGGTTGACGGCGACGTCGCGGGCCAGGTCGCGGTGGAGGTGGGCGAGCGACCCCGTGAGCGCGAGGTCGTCGTCGTGCGTGACGGGGCCGAGCGTCGCGACCGTCTCGGGGTCGAGTTCGACCATCCGTGGCGTCTCCGTCACCGCGGCGAGGCGACCGTCGACCCGCGCGAACGACACCGATGCGTTGTCGGTGAGCGTCGGCCGGACCAGCCGCCGGACGCGGGCACGCAGTCGCTCGACGGACGACTCGATTCCCGCCGGCGTGCCGAACTGGTCCGTGACGAGGCGCCCCTCGCGCGCGCCGCGGTAGGTCTCGCTCCGGAGGAACCGGACCGCGTACGTCACCGTCCCGGCCTCGGGGTCGAACCCGTAGCGCCGCGGGAGCGCCAGCCCGTCGAACCAGTGGCCGAACGCCCGGCCGCCGGCCTCGAAGCGTCCCGGCCCGTTTCGGAGGTGCGTGCCGTCGAGCCACGACGGGAGTGCCCCCTCGACGTCGAGGGTGGCGCGCGTCTCGGCGCGTTCGGGGAACGTCTGGATGCCGGCACGGTAGTCGTCGTGGCTCACGACGACGCCTCCGTACCGCCGCGAGCGGGGAGCGGGACAGCCGCGGTCACGGCCACCCGCCTCCCGCCGCGACCGTCGCGCGGTCGAGCTCCGGGAACCACCGCCCGTGGAAGTCGAAGGGGAGCGCGTCCGGGAGCGGCGCCCGCGCGAGGCGGTCCAGCGTCGCCGCGTCGAGGGCGAGAAGCGCCGACTGCTCCGTCGCAGGGTCGAGCGACACCGTCAGGACGACGCCGTCGTCCTCCGTCTCGCCGTCGGGCCGCGGCACGAAGACGGGCTCCGAGAGGTAGGCGTCGGCGTCGGTCCGGAACGTCTCGGCCCGGCGCCGGCGCACGTCGAACTTCACCACCTCGCGGGGCCAGTCGTCGATCGGCTGGTCGGCGTGCTGTGCGTAGACGTAGCGGTGGCGCCGCCCCTCGACGGCGGGCGAGACGGTCGGGAGCGCCGTCGCGCCGTCGTAGAGGCGCTCGACGTCGACCGTCCCCGCGGCCGGGTCGACGCGGTAGCGGTCGATCCGACCGCCGAGCGCGTCGAGGGCGCCGGCGCGCAGCGCCGACAGGTCGAGCTCGGCAACCGCCGTCGCGTCCGGCACCGTCTCGACGTCGAGGACGAGTTCGCCGTCGTGTTCGTACGCGTTCGCGTGGTGGAAGCCGAAGACGGGCGGCGCCGTCGGGCGGGCGACCTCCTCGCCCGAGTCACGCGCGATCACCCGCACCCGGGTCCCCCGGTCCGGCTCCCACCGGAACCAGTCGACGAACCCGCCCTTCCCCGGCCGGAAGATGTCGAGCGGGTCGACGACGAACGGAAACTCGACGAGGACGACGTACGACTCGGTCGCCGCGAAGTCGTGGAGGTAGGCCGGCTCGTCGACCGGGACGGTGGCGACGTGGCGGCGCGTGTCGGGCGCCGGCGCCTCGAAGACGTGGTACTCGCTCTGGCGTCCGAACGCCGTCTCGACGTTGACCACGGTGCCGTCCGGGTCCCGCGAGACGTGCGCGCAGGCGAGCTGGCCGGCGGGCGCCGGGCCGTCGTACTGCGCGTGGCCGAGCGTGTCGAGCGTCGCCGGGTCGACGCGGACCCGCCGCGGCGTCTCGGTCATCGCGAGGTACTCCTCGCCGACCCGGTCGACGACGACGTTCGCGTTGTCGTACGGGTCGGCGACGAGGAGGCCCCAGAGCCGCGAGAGCAGCCCCGCGTCGCCGGCTGCGAACCCGCCGGAGAACGAGCCCTGCCGGGCGCGGCTGTAGGCGTCGCTACGGAGGAAGCGGTCGCGGTAGGCAACGGCGTCGGCCTCCCCGTCGAGCGTGAACCGGCGGAGGAGCGCGAGCCCGTCGAACCAGTGGTCGACCGACGCGCCACCGAGTTCGAACGCGCCCGGTCCGTTCCGGATCAGGCTCCCGGAGAGCCAGTCCGGGAGCGACCCCTCGAGGGACAGGACGGCCTCGCGCTCGCCGGTCAGTGAGTGGAAGCCGAGCGACCGCGTCGTGGCGTCAGCCATTAACCGAAGGAGGGTCCCCAGAGGCCTGAACGTTCGGGTCGGACGGGGGACAGCCGGCCGGGCGCTACTCGCCCGCGCTCTCTGCCGTCGCCTCGTCGTCGTCGGGGTGGTACCGCACCGACAGCACCGGTGTGTCGGCCCGCCGGACGACCCGCTCGGTGACGCTCCCGAGCAGCACCCGCCCGACGCCGGTGCGGCCGTGGGTGCCCATCACGACCAGATCGGCGTCGACCTCGTCGGCGCAGTCGAGGATCGCGCGGTGCGCGCCGCCGTCCCGGACCGTCGTCGTCGTCTCGACGCCGGCCTCGTCGAGACGTTCGACCGCCCGGTCGACGGCCCGGTCGGCGCTCTCGCGCAGTCGCTCGTGGACCATCGCGGCGTCCATCTCGACCGCCGGAACCGGCTCGACGACGCTCAGGACGCTGACGCGCCCGCCGAACGTCGTCGCCAGCCGCGCGGCGTGGTCGACCGCTGCCTCCGCCGCCGCGCTGCCGTCCGTGGGGAGCAGTATCTCGTCGTACATCGGGTGTGCACTACGCGCCCCCGGGACTTCAGTACCACCGACGGGTCCGTGGCGCCGCGAACCGACGGACGTTAGCCCCCGCCCGGCCCGTAGGCAGGTGATGCGTGGAGAGACGGGCCGCGTCGTCGGCCTCGTGACCGGCGGACACCTGCTCTCGCACTTCTACCTGCTGGCGTTTCCGCCGGTCTTCCCGCTCCTGCGGGCCGATCTCGGGCTGACGAACGTCGAGATCGGCCTCGTCGTATCCGCCGTCTCGGTGGGGACGGTGCTCCAACTCCCGGTCGGCGAACTCGTCGACCGCACGGGCGCAAAGCGGGTGTTCGTCGCCGGTGTCGCCGTCACGGCCGGCGGCGTCGCCCTCGCCGGCCTCGGCGTCGGTGCCTACCCGACGCTACTCGCCGGCGCCCTCGTCTCCGGCGTCGGACAGGCGGCCTTCCACCCCGCCGACTACGCCCTGCTCGGCGCCGCGACAGAGGGCGACCGCGAGGGGCGGAGCTTCGGCGTCCACACCTTCGGCGCGTACGTCGGCTTCGCCGCCGCGCCCGTCGTCGTCGCCGGGCTCGCGGCCGTCGCCGGGGCGCGGGTCGCGCTCGTCGTCGTCGGCCTCGCCGGCCTCGCGTACGCCGGCGTCGCGGCCCTGACGCTCCCGCCGGTCTACCGGGACCAGCTGCGCGAGGACGCGGAGCCAGAGCCCGAGCCGACGACAGACGGGTCTGGCGCCGAGCAGCGGTCGCTCCGTGAGGACCTCCTCCGGCGGGACGTGCTCGCGATGTTCGCCTTCTTCGTCGTCTTCGTCGCCGCCGCGAAGGGCGTCCAGACGTTCACGAACGTGCTCGCCGTCGACGCTTACGGGCTGTCGGCGAGCGTCGGCAACACCGCGCTGACGGCCTTCTTCCTCGGCGCCGCGGTCGGTATCCTCGCCGGCGGCGTCCTCGCGGACCGCTTCCCGCCGCGGCGTGTCGCTGTCGCCACCCTCGTCGGCGGCGCGGCGACGCTCGCGGCTGTCGTCCTCGTCGTCGCGCCGCTGGGCGCACCGTTCGCAGTCGGCGGGTTCGGCGTCGTCGGAGCCGCGATCGGGCTCGTCTACCCCTCGCGGGACCGCCTCGTCTCGCGCGCCACCGCTGCGGGCGGCACGGGCCGCGGGTTCGGCTTCGTCTTCACCGGCGTCGCCGTCGGCGGCGTCGCCGGGCCCGCCGCGCTCGGGTGGACCGTCGACACCGCCGGCGCCGTCGCCGCCTTCCTCGTCGTCGCGGCGCTGTACGCCGTCTCCGCGGGCGTCACGCTCCTCGTGCGCGGTCGGTGACGGCCAGACGCGCCTCGCCTACCCGTAGACGTCGGGATTGACGACGTAGTCCGGGCGCTCGCCGGCGAGCGCGGCCTGGACCTTCGCCGCGCCACGCTCGGCGGCCCGCCGGAGGTAGCCCTCCGTCGGCCCCGCGACGTGTGGCGTGACGAACGTCCGCCGGTGGCTGGCCAGCGGATCGTCCGCCGGCGGCGGCTCCGCCGCCCGGACGTCGAGCGCCGCGCCACGGACGGTCCCCTCGTTCAGCGCCGCGAGCAGGGCGTCCTCGTCGACGACCGGCCCCCGGGCGGTGTTGACCAGGTGCCCGTCCAGCGCCGCGAGCTCGTCGGCGCCGACCAGCCCACGCGTCTCGGGGGTCAGCGGAACGTGGAGCGTCACGAGGTCCGCCCGCTCGAACAGCGCCGCCCGGGAGACGAGCTCGACGCCCGCAGCCCCGACTTCGGCGCGGTCGTGGCGCGGGTAGACCGGGTGGTCCGTCTCGCCCGTGACCGCCGGGTCACAGCCGAGCACCGTCGCGCCGAAGCCGTCGCCCAGCAGCCGCGCGACCCGGAACCCGATCTCGCCGAGGCCGAGGACGCCGACGGTGCGTTCGGCCACCTCGCCGCCGGCGGCGCCGCCTTTCTCCCACGCTCCGGCGGCGGTCCGGTTCGGGACGGCGGGCCAGTCGCGCAGGAGCGCCACGCTCGCGCCCGCGACGTACTCCACGACGCCGGGCGCGACGGCCTCGGGGTTGTGGGTGACGACGACCCCGCGCGCCGTCGCCGCGTCGACGTCGACGTGGTCCGTGCCCGACCCGTGGACGGCGACGACCCGGAGGTCCGGCGCCGCGTCGAGGAGGGCGGCGTCGACGAGACCCGGTCGACAGAACAGCGCCGCGGCGTCGGCAGCCGCGTCGTGGAGGGCGCCGCCGGGCGCGGGCGTCATCCGTCCGGGCGGGAGCTCCGCCGCCGAGACCTCGTGGCCGGAGAGCGAGTCGCGGAACCGGTCGAGCGCGACCGGATGAGAGTCGCTGTGGGTGACGACGACGCGCACGGCGCGGGGCACTCGGTGGGAGCGGTTAGCCCTGTCGCTCGCGGGTCAGTACAGTTCCCGCTTCAGCTCGTCCCACGGGTCGTGGAAGCCGTACGTCGCGCTCCCGTCGCCCGCGATAGCGGACTGATACACCTCGTCGTAGGCGAGTAGCTGTGTCCAGCCGTCGTGGTAGCTGTAGGCGCAGTACTTACACATGTTGTCTCGTGGTGTTCGCGGCGTGATACGGGTCGCCGCGGGGGTTACGGCTCCAGCAGCACCTTGATCACGCCCTCTTCGCGGTTGTCGAACCGCTCGTACATCTCGGGCGCCTCCTCCAGCCCGACACGGTGTGAGACGACCCAGGACGGGTCGGCCCGCCCCTCGATGATCAGGTCCCGCAGCTGCTCGTTGTACGCCTTCACGTTAGACTGCCCGGTGCCGAGAGCCTGCCCCTTCTCGAACAGCTTGCCGAAGTCGATGCCGAGCCGACCCTGTGCGGCCATCTCGTCGGGCGCACCCGGGTCGGACGGGACGTACAGCCCCGGGATGCCGAGCTGACCGGTCGGTCGGACGGTCTGTATCAGCTGATTGATGACGACCGCCGGGTTCTCGCGTGCGGGGTCGTAGGCGTCGTCGCCGGGGTCGGTCTCCGGGTCCAGCGCCTGGTAGCCGACGGCGTCGACGCCCTTATCGACGCCCCCGCCGTGGGCCGACTTGATCTGCTCGACCGGGTCGCCCTCCTCGAAGTTGACCGCGTGGGCGTCACAGTGCGCCTCGGCGAGGTCGAGTCGGCTCGGCACGCGGTCGACGACGTAGATCTCGCTCGCGCCCTTGATCTTCGCGCTGTACGCCGCCATCAGCCCGACGGGACCGGCGCCGAACACTACGACGGAGTCACCGGGCTGGAGATCCGCCAGCTCCGTGCCGTGCCAGCCCGTCGGGAAGATGTCCGCGAGCAGTGCGAACGAGTCCTCGTGGACGTCTCCCTCCGGGAGCTGCAGGGCGTTGAAGTCGGCGTACGGGATCCGGAGCCGCTCGGCCTGTCCGCCGGTGTACGGGCCCATCGCGACGTAGCCGTACGCGCCGCCGGCGAACCCCGGGTTGACGTTCGTACAGAAGCCGGTGTAGCCGTCCTCACAGTTCTCACAGAATCCACAGGCGACGTTGAACGGCGCGACCACGCGGTCGCCGACCTCGAGCGTCGATACCGCGTCGCCGACCTCTGCGACCGTACCCATGTTCTCGTGGCCGAACACGATGCCCGGCTCTGCGGCCGTCCGTCCCTCGTACATGTGCAGGTCGGAGCCACAGATACAGGTCGTCGTGATGTCGATTATCACGTCGTTCGGGTGTTCGAGCTCCGGCTCTTCGACCTCGTCGATGGCCACCTCGTGGGGGCCCTCGTAGACAACAGCGTTCATTGACATGCAGGATCGTCCACTAGTGTTTCGATCTGCGAGCGACTTAGTTCTAACGTGGCTGGTGACGGGAGACGGGATGCCGCGCCACTTATTCACACGAGACCCCAGGAGATGATGTGACAGTAGACACCACACCGGCCCCGGTGACGGTGATCAGCGGGGCGCTGGGGGCTGGCAAGACGACGCTGGTCAACCGCCTGCTCGCCGACCCGGGCGGCAGGCGGCTCGCAGTGGTCGTCAACGACATGGGCGAGGTGAACGTCGACGCGGAGCTCGTCGCGCGCGAGACCGAGGACGGCGTGATCGACCTCTCGAACGGCTGTATCTGCTGTCGGCTCGGCGACGACCTCGTCGAGCAGGCAGACCGGCTGGCCCGCGAGCGCGCGGTCGACTGTCTGGTCGTCGAGGCGTCCGGCATCTCCGAGCCGCTCCCGATCGCCCGGACGCTCACGGAGGCCGAGACGGAGGGCGACCGGGCGTTCCGGCTCGACACGACCGTCTCGCTCGTCGACGCCTACGGGTTCTGGAAGGCGTTCGACCCCGACGAGGGGGTGCCAGCGGCGGCACCGGACCCGAACCGACCGCTGACGAACGTGATGGTCGACCAGGCCGAGTTCTGTGACGTGCTCGTGCTCAACAAGTGCGACATGGTGCCCGACGACGAACTCGACCGGGTCGCCGCGACGCTCCGGGAGCTCCAGCCGACCGCGGCGTTCCACCGGACCACCCACTCCGACGTGCCGCCGGACGCGGTGCTCGAGACCGGACGGTTCGACGTCGAGTCGGCGCGGCGGGCGCCGGGCTGGAAGCGCGCGCTCGCCGGCGAGGACGGCCACGACCACGGCCACGACGACGAGCCGGCGGCGGCTGCACACGGCGTCGAGTCGACCGTCTACGAGCGCACCCGGCCGTTCGACCCGGACCGGTTCGACGCGTGGCTCGACGACTGGGACGGCGACATCGTCCGTGCGAAGGGGTTCGCGTGGGTCGCCAGCCGGCCCGACCAGGTCGTCGGGATGAGTCAGGCCGGGCCGTCGGTCCAGGCCGGACCGATCGGGGAGTGGGGCGACGACGACCCCGAGACGCGGCTCGTGTTCATCGGTCAGGACCTGGACGTCGACCGCCTGACCGCCGAACTCGACGGCTGTCTGGCCGACCCCGCCGAGGTCGGTTCCGACCCCGCCGCGGACCCGTTCCCGCGGGAGGAGTGAGGAGTGGCCGGAACGACTATGCTCGGGGTCCGACAGGATCGGCCATGGTCGACCTCGACCACCCCACGGAGACGTGGCTGCTCGGCGTCGCCGCCGCGTTCGGCGCACTCGCGGTGTTCAACTTCGTCCCGCTCGTCAGCCTGATCGGGCTGCTACCGGCGTTCAAGGAGGTGCTGATCGGGGCGGGACTGGTCGTTCTCCTCCTCGACACAACCGAACTCGGCACCGGCGCCGTCTACGCCCTCGTCGTCGGGATGGCCGCCGCCGTCGCCGTCAACGTGGTTCGGTTCGTCCTGCGCCTCGTCGGGCTCTCGATGATGGGCGCGGCTGGTGCCGGTCCGGGGCCCGGCCCCGGCCCCGGAGTGGGCGGCAGCCTCGGGGTCGCGACGCTCGGCGTCCTGACGAGCGCCGTCGGCCTCGTCCTCTTCTCGCCCGTCGGCTACCTGGCTGGCGGCGCCGCGGGCGCGTGGCTGAACGAAAACGCGTAGACGGTACGGCTTTCCCCGTCACCCGCGAGACGGCGGTATGGTCGACCTCGACCACCCCGCCGAGACGTGGGGGCTCGCCGTCTCCGGCAGCCTCGCCGCGCTGGCGTTTACGACGCTCCCGGTCGTCGCGCTCGTCCGCCTCGTGCCGTCGCTGAAGGAGGCCGCGGTCGGCGCGGCGCTCGTCTACCGCCTCCTCGACACGACCGACACGAGCGACGCCGCGGCCTTCGCCGTGCTCGCCGGGATGGCCGCGACGCTCGTGTTCAACGCCTTCCGGGTCGTCGCCACGCGGGCCCTCGGCGTCGAGGTGGTCGGCGGCGGTGCGGACGCACTCGCGACCGCCGGCGCAGGCGCGGAGGTCGCCGCAGTCCTGCGTCTCGCGGGCCTGCTCGCGGTGCTGTTCGCCTCGCCGGTTGGCTACGCCGTCGGCGGCGCAGCCGGGGCGTGGCTGAACAGCCGGGAGGGAGGCGAGGACGGCGGAGACGACGAGAAGCGGACAGTCGAACCGGCAGACGGCTTCGAGTCGAGTTAGTACCGCGACGGGAGGAACGTCATCCCGACGAGCACAGCCGCCGTGAGGCCGCTCAGGATGCTGACGCCCCAGAGCCCGTTCGTGATCCGGGTCTGCTGGGCCATCTCCTCGGTCTGTCGGTCGTACACGGCGTAGTCGGACTCGAGGACGACCGTCGAGTCACCCGTGAAGTAGACGAAGAACTGCTGGCCGGCGAGCGTGACGTTCGACTCGTGTGAGAGCGACAGCTCGTCTGTTCGCGGCGCAATCCACGAGACGGGAACGCCGTCGCTCGTGACGTTCCCGACGGTCGTCCGGTTGCCCGCGTAGTCGACCCGCGTGCCCGCTGCTATCGTCTGGCGCTCCGGCGCGGGGAAGTACGTAGACGCCGCGACCAGCCGCGTCTCGTCTTCCTCTGTGACGACCACGAACGCCTCGCCGTTCCGGGTGACCGTCTCGTTGTCGGCGTTCGGGTCGTCTCGTAGTATCGCCGTCCGGTTGACGGGGTCGACCAGCGAGAACTCGCGCGGGTCCGACTCGTTCGGCACCCGGACCTCGCCCTCGAACCCGTCGACTGTCACCGTGTCGCCCTCGGCCCACGTCTCGGTGTACCGCGCGGAGTCGTTCGTCCACCGGAGCGTCGAGGCGTAGGTGACGCTCGTCCCGCCGTGGCCGTCTCCCTCCTCCTCGACACGCACGTCGGCGACCGTGTACTGTCGGCTGTCGACGGAGAACTGGTCGCCCGCGGAGAGCCGGTGCTCGGGGTCGTCGAACGACACCTCGGGCTGCTCCGCGGTCGCGATCAGTCCGTACGACCCCGCCCCGAGGACCAGAAAGAGGAGGACGTAGGCCGTCGCGGCGCGTCGTTGCACACGCGGCGGTTGCGACCCGCCGCTGTTAACCGTTTCTCTCTGCTCCGCGCGAGAACGGCGGCTCGGGGCGCGAGACGGGGGCTCAGGACCAGACCGCGCCGGTTCGCCGCTCGCCGTAGGTCGGCTCCCAGCGAACCGACAGCCCCTCGCTCGTCGCGTCTGCCGGAACGAGGTAGGGCAGTTCGACGGTCTGCTGGTCGCCCGGTATCGTCACCGGGTCGTCCGCGTCGGCGATCGCGACCGGATACCGGTCGTCGCCGACGACGACGACAAACGCGCCGTACGGCGGGAACCCAACCGCCTCGTCCGTCGGATTCCGTATCTGCACCCGGACGACCACCCACTGCCTGTCCCCCGGCGGGGTGCGCGCGGTCGTGTTCTCGCCGCCACCCCTGTACGTCGAGGCGAACTCCCCTCCCTGGACGACGACGGACGCTCCGTCCGGCGCCCGAAACGACTCGCCGAAGCCCAGTTCCAGCGGTACGGCCTCCACCGACCCCGTCTCGCCGGTCGCGTCGACACGCACCTCGTACGTCCCGAGAAACGAGAAGCCGGGCATACGCGCGCCGAGAGGAGTGGTCTCGCCGGCGGGCACCTCGCCCGAGAGCGTCGCGTCGACCTCGCGCCACTCGCCGCCGGACTGGACACTCACCCCCGACTCGAAGCGACGCCGGGTCGCCGTCGGGTTCTCGACTTCTGCCACGACGCCGTACAGCGTGTTCACCGGCACCGTCTCTGGCGTCTCGATGCCGGCCACGGAGAGCCCCTCCGGTCCGGCGGCGGTCGGTGTCGCTGTCCCGGTCGCCGTCTGCTCGGGGTCGCCCGACCCACCACAGCCGGCGAGGGCGACGCCGGCGACGAGCGAGAGCGCAGTCCGTCGGTACACGCCTTGGCGTCGCCGGCGGCGGACTAAGTCGGTGCGATCCGCCCGCGACCGGCGGGGTTTACCACCGGAGCCGTCGAACGGCGGGTATGGACGAGGCTCCGGCGGTGCCGGTCGTGTGCGAGGCCTGCGGGACGACGACGCGCGTTCCGCTCGCCGAGGTGGCCGACACCGTCGCCCGGCACAACAGCCGGCTCCACGACGGCGCCGACGAGGCCGGGGTCGACCCGACGCTCGTCGAGCAGATCCGGGACCTCGCTGCGGACGACCTGATCGAAGAGTCCTGAGTCGACCGGAGGACGACGCTACCCGCACGTGTACGCCGGCGAGCGGTGCGTGCGGAGACGGCTGCCGGTGCTCGGCGTCGAAAATAAAACGGCCCCGCGGGGCACCGCGCCCCGCAGGGCCAGAGCCGCACTGCGAGCCGTGTCGGATGACCGCTATCGGCGGTCAGTCGTGATCGTCCTCAGTTGTCGCGACGGGTCGCGAGCAGCGCCGCAGCCAGCAGCGCGACCAGTGCGACAACCGCACCGAAGCCGGGCCCGCCGCCCTCGGTGGGCGTCGGCGAGTCGGTCTCCGGCGGCTCCGTCGGCGTCGGCGAGGCAGTCGGCGTCGCCGTCGCCGTCGGGGTCGCCGTCGCCGTCGCCGTGTCCGTCGGCGTCGCCGTCGGCGTGCT
>JAQCMY010000194.1 GCA_028274865.1 Haloferacaceae archaeon
CCCCCTTTTGAACCGAAACGGTGAACCCGGTCGCCGCCGGCAGAGACGGTATGCTCTCGCTCTCCGACGTCGAGGCGGCCCGTGACCGGGTCGCCGACGTCGCGCGACACACGCCGCTCGAGTACTCACCCGGGTTCTCCGAGCGAACCGGCGCCGAGGTCCACCTGAAGCTCGAGAACTTCCAGCGGACGGGCGCGTTCAAGATCCGCGGCGCGCTCAACCGGATCGCCACGCTGTCGGAGGAGAGCCGGGCGGCGGGCGTCGTCACCGCGAGCGCCGGCAACCACGCACAGGGCGTCGCGCTGGCGGCGACGCGGTCGGGCGTGGACTCGCTCATCGTGATGCCCGAACACGCGCCGATCTCGAAGGTACAGGCGACCGAGCGCTACGGCGGCGAGGTCGTCCTCTACGGCGAGGACTACGACGAGGCCCAGACCCGCGCACACGAGATCGAGCGCGAGGAGGGGATGACCTACGTCCACGCCTTCGACGACGAGGCGGTGATGGCCGGACAGGGGACGATCGGCCTCGAGATCGTCGAGGACTGTCCCGACGTCGACACGGTCGTCGTCCCGATCGGCGGCGGCGGACTCGTCTCCGGAGTCGCGACGGCGGTGAAGGGGCTCGACCCCGACACCCGGGTGGTCGGCGTCCAGGCGAAAGGCGCCGCGAGCGTCCGTCGGTCGCTCTCGCAGGGGACCGTCTACGAGCGCGACGAGGTCGAGACGATCGCGGACGGCATCGCCACCCGGCGGGTCGGCGACCGCACGTTCGAGGTGATCAGCGAGCGCGTCGACGAGGTCGTCGAGGTCGACGACGAGCAGACTGCCGTCGCGCTCACCCGCCTCCTCGAGCGCGAGAAGGCGCTCGTCGAGGGCGCCGGCGCCGTCGCGCTCGCCGCCCTCATCGACGAGGAGTTCGACTACCGCGAGGGCGAGGTCGTCGTCCCGGCGCTCTGTGGCGGCAACATCGACCTGAACGTCCTCACGACCGTCGTCCTGCGCGGGCTGATCGCCACGGGCCGGTACCTGAAGCTCGAGACAGTGCTGAAAGACCGTCCCGGCGCGCTCCGGGAGCTGTCGGCGGTCGTCGCCGACCAGGGCGCGAACATCACCGCCTTCCACCACGACCGGACCGCGCGGGACGTGGCGATGCGGGACGCGCGGGTCGAACTCGAACTCGAGACCCGCGGGCCGGAGCACGTCGAGCGGCTGCTGGGCGCGCTGGCGGCGCGGGGGTACGACGTCGAGGTGCTGACCCACGAGGCCGGCGAGGTGCTGTAGCCGCGGGACCCGTGCTCGGAGACGAGTCGGCCCGTGTCCGGGCCGGAGGGCGGCGGTGACACCACGAGGACGCGACGCGTTCGGCTGGGGGCTCGTCGGCGGGCTCTCCTTTCTCGTCCTCGCGCAGGGCTACCGCCTCGTCGCGGCGCTCGGAGTCGACACGCCCGCGCTCCTCGGAGTCGGGACTGTCGTCGCCGCCGCGAGCGCCGTACTCTCCTACCTCGTGGCGCCGCTGTTCGCCCGGCGCAGGCGGAACGAACAGCGTTAAACCTCGGAGCGGACTACGGTCGCGCCGAGCCGGGATGGCCGAGTGGTAAGGCGCACGCCTGGAAAGCGTGTTCCCTCTGGGATCCGGGGTTCAAATCCCCGTCCCGGCGTGTTCGACGGCCGCCAGCGGCGCGGTTCGCCGCACGGTCGGAGAGGCGTGGCCGCGTCCGGCTCCCCGGCCAGCCCCGGCGGCGTCACTCGGCCAGCAGGTACCGGTCGACGTAGCGCTCCAGCGTCCGGCGGGTGCGCGCGACCGTCTCGGGGTCGTCGAGGGTCACGCCGCGGATCATCGTCCCGAGGAGCGCCGTGTGGACGAACTCGGCGGCCTCGTCGGGGTCGACGGCGGGGTCGAACCGTCCGGTCTCGGCGCCGCGCCGGATCACGTCCGCGAACGCCGACCGGATGAGATCGTCCGAGCGCCGGACGAGTTCGCGGTGTCGCTCGTCGTGGGACGCGGCGGCGCGAATCTCGAGCAGAACCCGGCGGAACTGCACCGCCTCCTCGTCCATCGGGACGGGTACGAGCCGGTCGACGAGGGTCAGCAGGTCGTCGTACGGGTCCGTGCCCTCGACGGTCAGCCGCTCGGCGAGCTCCTCGAGCAGGTGCCGGAGGAAGTCGGTCAGCAGTTCGGCCTTGTCCTCGTAGTGGTAGTACAGCAGCGACTTCGACTTCTCGAACTCGTCGGCGATCTGCTGGATCGTCGTCTCGTGGTAGCCGTGGCGACAGAGCGCACGGTAAGTGGCCTCGCGGATCGCGGCGTGGACGTCGGCGTCGTCGCCGGCTGGGTCCGAGATGGTCACGACACGTTGCTCCCGACCGGGGCGTCAAAAGCCCGCGGCGCGGCGGACCCGGTCACGCGCGCCGCCCGGCCGCGCGCTCGATTCGGTCGAGCACCACGAGCGTCGGCGGCAGGGTGGCGAGCGCTGCCACGAGCGTCAGGGCGATGACGCCGACGGTGAGGAAGCCAAAGTCGGCGATGATGGGGAACGGCGACGCCGCGAGCGCGGAGAAGCCGAACACCGTCGTCATCCCCGACACAGAGATGGCCTTCCCCACCCGCGTCGCCGCCGTCTCGACGGCGTCCAGGGCGACGGCACCGCCGGCGCGCTCCTCGTAGTACCGGTCCATCACGATGACGGTGTACTCGGCGCCGATGCCGACCGTCAGCGCCCCGAGACTGGCGCCGAGCGGCGACACCCGGATGTCGAGGGCGAACATGTAGAGGTTCTGCCAGCCGACGACGAACGCCATCGGCACCAGCGGCGCGATCGCCTTCGTCGGGTCGCGGTAGTACGCGAGGAGCGCGAGGAAGACGAAGGCGAACCCGAGTGCGGTCGTCGTGTTCCGGCTCTCGATCTGGTCGATGATGCCCGGCGTCGAGACGGCGCTCGTGCCCGTCAGCTGGGCGTCGACGCCCGGCGGCGGGCGGGAGAACTCGAGCGCCGACCTGACCTGCCGGATGAACGAGAGCGTCGCCTCCGTCGAGAGGTCCGGCCGACTGATCACGACGATGTGGGCGTAGCCGTCGTCGACGAACCGCTCGCGCTCGGTCGTCGGCGCGCGGTCCAGCGCCCGCTCGACCCCGGCCTCCGTCGCCGGGAGGTCGCCGCCGTTGTGCCGGCGCACGAGGTCTGCGGGCGTCTGGACGCCGACGACGGCGGACGTGCCGAGCGCGACCCGTTCGAACCGCTCCATCCAGCGCAGCGTCTCGGGGTGGGTCACCTCGCCGGCGACCAGTACGTCGAACTGGACCGACGACCCCCCGTCCGTCTCGGCGCGGAACTGCTGGAGGTCTAAAAGCGCCGGCAGGTCCTGCGGGATGAACTCCTCCGTGTCCGCGAGCGTCTCCAGGTCGGTGCCGGCCTGGAACCCGCCGGTCGCGAGGAGTGCCGCGACCACCAGTACGGCGACGGGGTGGGCGGCGAGCACCCGCGACCCGGTGCCGAGCGCCCGTCCGAACCGACCGGGCTCGGCGGCCCCCGTGCCGTCGGCGGGCGCCGGCGCGTCGTCCGTCGGGCCGCCGTCGGCAGCCGCGACCGCGTCTGCAGACCGATCGGCAGACGGCTCCGGCCCGTCGTCACGGAACCGTGCCCAGAGCGTGAGGACCGGGACGAGGACGACGATCGCCGCGAGGAAGGTGAGCAACACGCCGAAGATAGAGGTCTGTGCGAACCAGACGAACGCTGGCGAGCCGGTGGTCGAGATCCACGTCGCGCCGAACCCGAGCGCCGCGGCGATCATGGCGACGAGCACCGCAGGGCCGATACCGGACAGCGCCCGGGGGAGCGCCTCGGCCGGCGCGGCACGCGCCAGTTCCTCCTCGTAGCGCTGGTGGAACTGCACGGAGTAGTCGATACCGAGACCGATGAGGATGGGGAAGACGGCGCTCGTGAGCGTCGAGTTCGGGACCCCCGCGTAGCCGATCGCGCCGAAGGTGTAGACGACGCCGACGAAGACGGCGACGACCGGGAGCAGTCGGAGGCGGACCCCGCGAAAGAGAAAGAAGAGCGCGACGACCATCAGCCCGACCGCGAGCCCGAGCTGCTGTTGTGTCGAGGACTGGATCGCCGCCGAGAGCTGGGCGGAGAAGGCGGCCTGTCCGGTGACGGTGACGTCGACACCGGCGGGGAAGGCCGCCCACCCGACGGCGTCGACGGCGTCGTCGTAGATCGGTCGCTGTTGCTCCTGCGAGAGCCCGGGGTCGATGACGACGGTGACGAACGCGGCGTCCTCGTTCTCGACGACACGGGCGATACGGGTCTCGTCGTTCGGGATCGTGCCGTACGCCGCGCGCACCCGGTCTGCGGGGCTGGCGACCGTATCGACGTCCTCGCGGGCCGTGAGCCGGCGGTCGAACCGGTCGATCGCGCGCATCGTCCGCGGGTCGGTCACTGACCCGCGGACGAGGACGGCCACCGTCGAGCGGTCGAACGTGTCCTGGAACCGCTCCAGCGTCGGGTTGTCGGCGGTGAACGCCTCGTTGCCGGTGACGCTGGTTATCTGTGCGGCGCCGCCGAGAGCCGCGACGACGAGGACGGCGGCGACCGCGAGGGTGGCGAGTGGGTGGCGCTCGATCGTCGCCCCGACCGCGCCGAACAGCGATCCGAGCACGCTACCGCCGCCCGAGCAGGACGTACGCGCCCCCGGCCAGAACCACGAGCGCGCCGACGGCGATCGGGACGAGCGGCGGTCCGCCGTCGCTCTGCTGGAGCGGGACGCCGACCGGCATCCCGTCGGTGAAGCGGGTGTCGCCGTCCGGTTCGTCGTAGCGCACCTCGACGGCGGAGTCGTAGGTCTTCGGGAGCGCCGAGCCCGCGGCGCTCACGCCGAACGTCGCGGTGACGGTGTCGCCGGGCTGGAGCGTCCCGAGGAAGGCGCCGTCGTCGGCGGACGAGAGCGGGTCGGTCGGGAACAGCCGCGCGTTGACCGCCGACGCGGACTCGTCGCCGGCGTAGCGGAGCGTCACGTCGAGCTGGCCGGAGCCGCCGGGCGAGACGTCGGCGGAGACGTCCATCACCTCGAACGGCGCGCGCTGGGGCTCGATGGTCATCGCCCGCCGGACCGGCTTCGCGGCCAGCACGTCGCCGTCGGCGTTCTCGTACTCGACGTCGAAGGCGAAGCTGTTCGTCCCCGGCTCGGCGTCCTCGGCGATATCGACGGTGAACGCGACGGGCGCGGACTCGCCGGGGGCGAGGTCACCGACCGCCGACTCGCCGTTCGTCGGCGTCACCGGCGAGTCCGGACCGCCGCTGAGCCGCACGACCGCCTGGTTCGCCGTCCCCTCGCCGAGGTTGACGAGGTCGGCCCGGATCCGGGCCTCGGACTCGTCGACACGGAACCGCTCGGTCTCGACGTTCCGCAGGGCGAACCGCCGCTCTTCCCCGACCGTGACGCCGACGGTCTGTGCGTCGGAGCGGGTGGCCACGCCGTTGCTGTTCTCGTAGGCGACGACGGTCTCGACGGGGTACGACCCCGCGACGGCGTCGTTCGTCGCGCCCACCCGTGCGGCGACCTCGCGGGCCTCGCCGGGCGCGAGCGTCCCGAGGAACAGGCCGGTCGACCGCTCTGGCCGGTCGGTCGGGCCGAAGAACAGCTCCGGCGCCCCCGCCGACAGCGACAGCCGCGCGTCCGTCGCCGTCCGTGTCCCGGTGTTCTCGACGGTCAGCGACAGCCGGTCGGTGTCGCCGGCGAACAGGCCGTCCGTGTCGCCGCCGGTGACCTGGAACTGCGGCCGGGCCTCGACCCGAATCTGGACCGACGTCTGGACCGTCTGTGTCGTCGTCGTGAACTCCGGCTGCTCGAACTCGTCGAGGACGACCGAGCGGGTGTAGCTGTACTCGATCCGGACCGGCACCCGGTAGGTGCCCGGCTCGGCTGCCCCGACCTCGACGCGGTACTCCAGCGGCGTCGTCTGGCTGTCCGGGAGCCGACCGAGCGTCTGCGTGCCCGTCTTGACCTCGACGGGCGCGTCGATACCGGACTCGACGACATCGACCCGGACGTTCCGTGCGGTCGTCACCCGGTCTTCGTACTGCGGGTTCTGCTGGTCGCCCCGATCCAGCTCGCCGTCGTTCGTCACCGCGACCGTCAGCGTCGTCTCTTCGCTCGCCTGTACGGTACCCGTCGGTGAGGTGACCGTGAGGTCCGGTTCGCCGATGATGACCGTGTTCGCTGCCGCCGGGAGGGCGAACGCCGCGGAGACGAGGAGAGCCGAGAGTACGAGAACAGTCGCACGTCTGCCGTCCATGTAGTTGAACAGGCGGTCAGGGGATTAAGCCTGACGAAACAGACGACCGACGGTTAAATCCGGGCGGGCAACGGCGTCGTGCCGTGCGCGGCCTGGGCCGGCGACGGGCCGCGAGACGCCACCGGCACGGGGTCTGGGCGGTCTCGGAGGCGGCGGCGGCGAGGGGCAGTTTCGCCACGTTCATATAGAACGGCAAGTCAGTTTGAGTCGATTATGAGCCAGCGCCGGATGACGGGGGGACCCGTCATGATCATGGGAGAGGACGCCCAGCAGATCCGGGACCGCGACGCCCAGGAACACAACATCTCGGCGGCGCGAGCCGTCGCAGAGGCGGTGCGGTCGACGCTCGGGCCGAAGGGGATGGACAAGATGCTCGTCGGCTCGACGGGCGACGTCACCGTCACGAACGACGGCGTGACGATCCTCGAGGAGATGGACATCGAGAACCCGACGGCACAGATGGTCGTCGAGGTGGCACAGACCCAGGAGGAGGAGGCCGGTGACGGCACGACGACAGCCGTCGCGGTCGCGGGCGAACTCCTGAAGCTCGCCGAGGAGTTCATCGACCGGGAGATCCACCCCACCTCGATCATCCGCGGGTTCACCGAGGCGAGCGAAGTCGCACGCACCGAGGTCGCGAAGATGGCGACGCAGGTCGAGGGCGACGAGGAGCGTCTCCGTGCCGTCGCCGAGACGGCGATGACGGGCAAGGGCGCCGAGGTGAACAGGCGCGTCCTCGCGGACATCATCGTCGAGGCCGTCCAGGCCGTCAGCGTCGACGCCGACGACGGGACGACGGTCGTCGACCTCGGCTACGTCGAGACGGGAACCGAAACCGGCCGCGGTGTCGAGGAGTCGGAGCTCATCGACGGCGGGGTCATCAGCAAGGAGCCGCTCCTCTCGGACATGCCGCGACAGTTCGATGACGCGAACGTCCTCCTCTCGCTCGACCCCCTCGAGGCCAGCGAGACCGACACCGACATCTCGGTCCGGGCGGAGAGCCACGAGACGGTCGACCGGTTCATCGAGGCCGAGGAACGGGAGCTGAGAGAGCAGGTCGAGGCGCTCGAGGAGCTCGGCGTCGACGTCCTGCTCTGTCAGAAGGGTATCGACGACGTCGCCCACCACTACCTGAAGGAGGCCGGCATCCTCGCGATGCGCCGGACGAACAAGAGCGACATGGCGTTCCTGAAGGAGGTACTGGGCGCGCGCATCGTCAACAACCTCGAGACGGCGACCGAGGACGACCTCGGTCACGGCTCGGTCCACTGGCACGACAAGACCGAGACGTTCCGGATCCAGGGGACCGGCGAGGAGACCCACGGCGTGACCATCATGCTCCGCGGGTCGACCCAGCAGGTGATCGACGAGCTGGAGCGCGGCGTGATGGACGCGCTCAACGTCGTCGCCACCGCGGCAGGCGACGGACGGGTCGTCGGCGGCGCCGGCGCGACCGAGGTCGAACTCGCCCGACGCCTGCGCGACCACGCCGACGGCGTCGAGGGACGCGAGCAGCTCGCGGTCGAGGCGTTCGCCGACGCGCTGGAGCTGGTGCCGCGCACCCTCGCGACGAACGCCGGACTCGACGGCATCGACGCGCTCGTCGACCTGCGGGCGGCCCACGACGACGGCGACGTCAACGCCGGCCTCGACGTGTTCAGCGGCGAGGTCGTCGACAGCTACGGGGCTGGCGTCGTCGAGCCGGCGACGGCGAAACAGCAGGCGATCGCCTCCGCCGCCGAGGCCGCGAATCTCATTCTGAAGATCGACGACGTACTCGACGCCGGCGAGAGCGACGACGACGACGGCGGTCCGGGCGGCGCCCCCGGCGGCATGGGCGGCATGGGCGGTATGGGCGGCGCGATGTGACCGACGGCAGGTAGGCACACTCGCGCTTCGCCCGGCTCGACAGCTCGGCCAGCGGCGGCTGCGCCGTCGCTCGGCGTTCGGCCCTGTCCGGCGCGGGAGAACGGAGGTGGAGCGTCGGTGAGCAGGCGGTCCTGGTTACCGCGCCAGCGCCGGGCCGAGGCGACCGTCGAGACCGCCGTTCAGGAACGTCCGGACGGTCTCGAGCACGGTCGTGACGCGGTCGGCGGCCTGCGAGGGCAGCTCCTCGGGCGGGCCCTGCCGGGCGTCGTCGCCTGCGGCGGGAACGTCCTCGGGCGGGCCGGCGTCCGCGGACTCGGTCTCGGACTCGTCGGCGTCTTCGGACTCCACAGCATCCTCGGACTCGTCAGCACCGTCCGACTCGTCTGCGTCGTCGGTATCTTCGGACTCCTCGTTCGCGTCGTTCGCGTCGTTCGCGTCGTCCGCGTCGTCTGCGTCTTCGTCGTACTGTTCGTCCGCGCGGTCGTCCGCGTCGTCTGCCGGGCCCGCGTCCGCCGGGGCCGCGCCGGGCGCCGCGGCGGCGGCACCGGCGGCGACCAGCAGGGCGGCGAGCGCGAGTGCGGCGACTCGGGTCGGAGTCATGCTGCGCCCGGAGCGCGGGTCGAGAGCGGAATAGAAGCCCCCGACCGCGAAGCCGGATTCTCGCCGTTCGTGGCCGTTTCACGCCGGTTAAGTGGGGTTGACTGTCGCCGCGGCACGCCTAAGTGCGCGCCGCCGGGAGAGTCGGTGTGCTCCGACTCCTTGACGGTGACGACGTACGGAGGTGCGCGCCGGCGGCGGCGGCTGTCGACGCGGTGGCGGACGCCTTCGCCGCGACGGACCGCGGTGACGTCGTGATGCCCCCGAAGTCGTACGTCGACCTGCCGCGCTACGACGGCGACTTCCGGGCGATGCCCGCCTACGTCGACGGCGGGTCGTGGGACGCGGCGGGCCTGAAGTGGGTCAACTCCCACCCCGAGAACCCCG
>JAQCMY010000215.1 GCA_028274865.1 Haloferacaceae archaeon
AGGGGGTCTGCGGGGCCGCGCTGGCCGGCGGGGGCGCCGGCTGCGTCGCCGCCGGGCAGGAGCGCGAGCGACCGGCGGAGGCCGGACGGAACGCCGGCTCGACGGTGACGGTGTCGGGCGACCCCCCCTGTGTCGACGCCTTTCGCGTCGTCGAGACGGCAGCGCGGGTCTCGACCGGGCGGGTGCCACTGGTTCGGCTCCGGTTCGTCAACGAGGGAGCCGCCGCCGTCGACTACGAGGCGGTCGTGCAGTTCCGCCAGGGGACGTCGCTCGGGCTGCCCGAGCCGAGCGGACGGACGACGCTCACCGGTCGGCTCGCGCCGGGCGAGGCGGCGGTCCGAACCGCCAGCGACGACGGTCCGGAGGCGCGCAATACCGACAGCTACGCCGTCGAGGCGACGGTCTCGTGCCGGCGCTGAGCACGCCGGGGGGCGACGCCGCGTCCCGCCGCGGGCGGGTCCCCGGCGGCGAAACGGCTGGGCGCCGCTACCCCGCGTCGCGGTACGGCGTCCCGTCGGGAAGGGAGTCGGTCCGGCCCCGCTGCTGGAGGATCTCGAACGCGGTCATCACGTCGGAGCGGGTGAGAAAGCCGACGAGCGAGCCGTCCGGGCCACGGACGGGCAGGCGACCGACGTCGCGTTCGCCCATCTGTGAGACGGCGGCGGTCACGTCGGCGTCGACGTCGACCCACGCCAGGTCGTCGGTCATCACCTCGCCGACGGTGTAGGCGTCGCGTTCCACCTCGCGGACGGCCCGGGCGTCGGCGAGGGTGACGAGACCGACGAGTTCGCCGTCGCGGAGCACCGGGTAGCCGGTGTGGCGGTCGCGAACCATCCTGTCGAGGAGCGCGGCGACCGAGAGGCTCTCCTCGACGGCGTCGAGGCGGTCGCGGGGGGTCATCACGTCGGCGACGACGACGTCCTCGAAGACGGCCCGCATCGCCGTCTGCTGGGCCTCCGACGAGGCGGCCATGTAGATGAAGAAGGCGAGCGCGACGAGGAGGAGGTTGGTGAACAGGCCGAACAGGCCGAGGAGGAGCGCGAAGCCCTTTCCGACCTCGGCGGCCTGCTTCGTCGCGGTGGCGTACGGGCGGGTTCGCGCGAGGAGCGCCCGGAGCACCCGTCCGCCGTCCATCGGGAACCCCGGGAGCATGTTGAACACCGCGAGCGCGACGTTCGTCAGCGCGAGGTAGGCGGCGACGAACCGGACCGAGGGAACGCCGGACGGGACGACGAGCAGGAGGAGGCCGGTCAGGACGCCGAGGGCGACGCTCACCAGCGGGCCGGCGACGGCGATCGCGAGCTCGTGGCGCCAGTGCTCGGGCATCTCGGTGAGACGGGCGACGCCGCCGAACAGCCACAGGGTGATCGACTCGATGTCGTAGCCGTACCGGCGCGCGACCAGCGCGTGGCCGAACTCGTGGATCAGGACGCCGGCGAACAGGCCGGTCGCGGCGGCGGCACCGAGCGCGTACCGCAGCGGCGCCGCCGCGAGCGCCGGGGCCGGGAGCGCCGTCCCGAACACGCGGTCGAACAGGTCCGACAGCGCCGCGACGTCACCGCTGATGAGCCACGCAAACAGGGGGAGCACCAGGAGGAAGGAGACGTTCAGCCGGACCGGGATGTCGAAGAGCCGGCCGAGGGTGACGCCACGCATACCCGGTTCTACCCGCCGGTCGGGCTTGAACGTGGCGTCGGCGGACCGCTTTTGTCCGTCCGCGGCGACCGCCCGGCGTGAGCGACGACGGCCCCGACCCCCTGGTTCGGCGGAGCGACGCGGTCGAGTACGAGTCTGTCGGCGCCGCCGCGGGCCTGTCGAAGGGTGTCCTCGTCGACGCGGACGACGGCGCCCCGAACTTCGCCCTGCGGCGGTTCACCCTCGCGCCCGGCGCCGAGGTGCCGCGCCACACGAACGCGGTCGAACACGAACAGTACGTCCTCGCCGGCGAGTACGTGGTCGGGGTCGACGACGAGGAACGCCGGGTGTCGGCGGGCGACAGCCTGCTCATCCCCGCCGGAACGGTCCACTGGTACCGGAACGACGGCGACCGCGAGGGGGCGTTCCTCTGTGCGGTGCCGAACAGCGACGACGAGATCGACCTCGTCGCCGAGACGAGCGAGTAAAGTACGGCGCCGGTCTATCGATCACGTGGCGACGCAGGTCGGCCGGGTCGAGACGCTGTTCCTCCACGACGACGGACAGGACATCCAGACCGCCGTCACGCGCGACGGCGACCGGGTACTCCGGGCCGTTCTCGAGCTGAAGGAGACCGACGCCGGCCCCCGGCCCGCGAAGTTCCGCGTCAAGCAGGGGTCGAGCGAGGACCCCCGCGACCCCGCGGAGTTCGTCGAACTCGCGCGCCGGGCCGAGCGCATCCGGGTCTCCGAGCAGACCCCGCCACGGTCGCGCGAACGGCTCCAGGCGCTGTTCGCCGGCTACCAGCTCGACGCGCTGGTCGTGCGGACCTGCAGGTACTGCGCGACGAAGGGGCGCTACTCGCCCATCACCGAGGAGACGGCGGTGTCGGCGGGGAGCGAGACGATCTGTCCGTCGTGTGCGAGCGCCGAGCTCGAGCGAGAGGTGGCCCACGCCGGCGGCCTGACGAGCGCGGCGAGAGCGCGGCTCGAGGAGCTGATGGTCGAGGTTGGCGACCTCGACCGCATCGTCGACCTGCTGTCTGGCGAACTCGACCCGGACCTCACCCGGTTCGACACCGTCTCGGCGACGGTCGGCGAGGTCGACTCCGTCGCGGTCGCGGACCTGGACCTCCACCCGACGATGAGCGAGACGACACGGGAGCGGTTCGAGCAGCTCCTGCCGGTCCAGTCCCGCGCCGTCGAGGCCGGGCTGATGGCGGGCCACGACCAGCTCGTCGTGAGCGCGACCGCGACGGGAAAGACCCTCGTCGGCGAACTCGCCGGCGTCGACCGGGCGCTCCGGGGCGAGGGGAAGCTGCTCTTTCTCGTCCCGCTCGTCGCGCTCGCGAACCAGAAGGCAGAGACGTTCGAGAGCCGCTACGGCGACCACCTCGACGTGACGATCCGGGTCGGGGCGAGCCGTGTGAGCGGCGACTCGACCCGGTTCGACCCCGACGCCGACGTGATCGTCGGCACCTACGAGGGCGTCGACCACGCACTCCGGACGCACAAGGACGTCGGCGAGGTGGGGACGGTCGTCATCGACGAGGTCCACACCCTGAAAGAGCCGGAGCGGGGCCACCGCCTCGACGGGCTGATCACCCGCCTGCGGCACGTCTGTCCGGCGGCGCAGTGGGTGTACCTCTCCGCGACGGTCGGCAACCCCGAGTGGCTGGCCGGTCGCCTCGACGCCCGTCTCGTCGAGTTCGAGGAGCGGCCGGTGCCGATCGAGCGCCACGTCACCTTCGCCGACGAGCGCGAGAAGGCGCGGGTGACGAACCGGCTGGTCAGGCGGGAGTTCGACAGCACGTCCTCGAAGGGCTACCGCGGCCAGACGATCGTGTTCACGAACTCCCGGCGGCGGTGTCACGAGCTCGCGCGAAAGCTGGACTACGACGCCGCGCCGTACCACGCCGGCCTCGATTACGGCCGCCGGAAGACCGTCGAGCGGAAGTTCGGCGACCAGGACCTCGCAGCCGTCGTCACCACGGCGGCGCTGGCTGCCGGCGTCGACTTCCCGGCCTCGCAGGTCGTGTTCGACTCGCTCGCGATGGGCATCGAGTGGCTCTCGGTCCAGGAGTTCGAGCAGATGCTCGGACGGGCGGGACGGCCCGACTACCACGACCGCGGGCGGGTCTACCTGCTGGTCGAACCCGACGGACGGTACCACCACGCGGCCGAGCGGACCGAGGACGAGGTGGCGTTCACGCTCCTGAAAGGCGAGATGGAGGACGTCTCGACCCGGTACGACGGGGCGACTGCCGCCGAGGAGACGCTGGCGAACCTCGTCGTCGCCGGGGCGGCGACCAAGCGCCTGAACGAGCAGATGGTGGGCGACGTCGACACCGAACGCGCGGTCGCGCGGCTGCTCGACTGGGGGTTCATCGACGGCCTCGACCCGACGCCGCTCGGCCGCGCGGTGACCGAGCACTTCCTCGCGCCGGCGGAGGCGTTCCGCCTCCTCGACGCAGTCCGGCGCGGCGCGGGCCCGTACGAGGTCGTCGCAGAGACGGAACTGGCAGACGAGGACGGGTAGCGGGAGCGAAACGCATATCGGCAAACCGGCGCCACGTAGAGCGGGGACCGTGGGTTAGCCTGGTATACTTCGGGCCTTGGGTGCCCGTGACCCCGGTTCGAATCCGGGCGGTCCCACTTCCGTACGACGAGCGG
>JAQCMY010000223.1 GCA_028274865.1 Haloferacaceae archaeon
GACGCCCCGACGTACGACGAGACGCCGGCGATGAGCGCCGCGGACCTGACCAGCCGCGCGATCGACCGGGTCGACGGCGAGGATCCGGACGTCCTCGTCCTGAACTACGCGAACCCCGACATGGTCGGCCACACCGGCGACTTCGACGCTGCCGTCGCGGCCTGTGAGGCCGTCGACGAACAGGTCGAGCGCCTCGACGCCCGTCTCCGGGCCACGGGGGCACACCTCCTCGTCACCGCAGACCACGGCAACGCCGACGACATGGGCGTGCCGGGCGACCCGCACACCGCCCACACCGCGAACCCGGTGCCGTTCGTCTCGCTGGCGCCCGGCGACGACCGGACCGGCGGCTGGCGGGTCCGCGAGGGCGGGTCGCTCTGTGACGTGGCGCCGACGCTCCTCGCCCGCCTCGGTGTCGACCAGCCGGCGGCGATGACCGGCGAGTCGCTGCTTCAGCCGCGGGACTCGGCGTAGACGCGGTATGCCGGGCCGGCGACCAGCAGGCCCGCGACGGCGACGGCGACGACGACGAGGCGGGCGTCGACGCTCACGCCGGCCCCCGCCGCGAGGCTCCCGAGCTCTGCGCCGGCGAGAGCGCCCGCGACGGCCCAGGGACCCTCGCCGACGAGCGTCCCGACCAGAAACGGGCGGAGCGGAACGCCGCCCGCGCCCGCCGCGAGCGAGACGGCGTCCGAGGGCGCGGGGAGCAGCCGTGCTGCGGTCACCGTCCGCCGGTCGCCCGCGTCGTCGCGGAGCCGCCCGGCTGCCGAGAGCAGCCGCTCGGCCCGCCCGCCGTCCGGCACCCCCGGCGCGCCGACACGGCGGGCAAACAGGTACGGCGGCAGCGCGGTGACGCCCAGGAGCGCGACGGCGACGGGCGCGCCAGCGAGTCCGAGGCCGTAGCCCGCGGCGACGCCGACGAGCGTCGCCGGCCAGCCGAACAGCGGGCGGACGAGCGCGAACGCGACGAGCGCGGGGAGAAACCGGGTCGGGGCTGCGGCCAGCCACGACAGCCTGCGGAGGACCGACCCGGCGTCGACGAGGACGGCGACGGCGAGGACGACGGCTGTGGCGACGCCGGCGACCCGGACCGACCGGCTCGCGCTCCGTGACACGACGGGTGGGCGGGGCGGAGCGACAAACCCGTTGTGCTCGGTCCGTACCGCCGGTCGATTCTTGTGTCTCCGACGCCGCGGCCCGTCGCGGCGTCGAACGGGAGGACGGCGCTCTCCGGGTGCGGTGCCGCGGCGGGGCCGACCGGCACGGACCCGGGTCCGACGTGGCCGAGCGCCCGGTCGACGCCGACTGCCGGCGCTGCGGGACGGCGCTCTCGACCGGCTCCTCTCTCAGGCTCCCGACGGGCGACCTCGGGCCGTTCGGCTCCACCTGTGTGCGGCGGGTCGTCGGCCGGGACTAGCCCGGCTACCGCCCGCGGCGGAGCTCCTCGATGAGCTGGTCGAGCAGCTCGCGCTGTGCCTCGACGGCCTCGCGCTGGCGCGCCACCTCCTCGCGGAGCGCGCTGACCTCGGCGGCCAGGTCGGGGGCAGCGTCGGCGCTCCCGTCGTCTGCCGGCGCCGTCTCGCCGCCCACGACGTCGAGCGCGGGGGGGCCCGTCGCCTCCTCGCCTGCGCCGCCTGCCGACGTACTCTCGTCGTCGCCGCCGAGCGGCGACAGCCCTTCGACGGCCATCCCGTCGTCTCCCGACGACTCCGCCGTGTCTGCGGCGCGAGCGGCGCGGAACGACTCCAGCTCGTCGTGGCCGTGGTAGTCGAGGACGGCGCCGACGAGCGCCTCGCGGAGTTCGCGGGCACGGTCGTTCGGCGCCTTGAACCGCTCCTGCCGGTCGCCGGTCACGAGGACGACGGCGGTGCCGTGGTCACCCGCCTCGAACCGGAGGTCGGTGACGTCGGCGTACGGATACTCCTCGTAGCCCTCGTCCCAGGCGGTGCTCCCGACGTGTTTGACCAGGCGCGCGCTGGTGACGACGACGGTCAGTTCGGAGAACCGGAACGTGTTCGTCACCGTCTCGCCGGAGTCGGCTACTCCGGCGGCGGCGAGGACGCCGGCCATCATCGGGTGGAGCGCGTCGTCGACCCGACTTCGCGGGAGCGAGAGCGTCCGCTCGCCGTCGGTGCCGTAGTCGAGTCGGAGAGTCGCCTTCCGGCGCGACTCCTCGACGGCGATGCGCTCGACGTCGTGGTCGTACTCTGTGACGGACTCGTCGGACAGCAGTCCCTCCGCCCGGTAGACGACGGTTCGTGTCGGCGTGACGAGGAGGAGGTCCTCGCCGCCGAGTTCGACCCGCGCCGCGACAGACTCGTCGCCGACGACCGAGCGAGCGGCCCCGGGGAGGTCCATGTCCGGTCGTCCCCGGCGGCCCGCATAAATCTCCCCCCGGACGAGATAGGAACGTTCAATACCGGCTCGCAGATAGGTAGTATCAGGCCGGGTGGCTTAGCTGGACATAGCGCCGCACTCATAGGGTCAGCGAGATTCGGTGCGGTTCCGTCCCGAGAGGCCCGCCGAGCCTCGACGCCTGGGACATGCGGAGATCGCGGGTTCGGAGCCCGCCCCGGCCACTCTCAGCACGGCGAGCGACGGCCCCGTGCCGCGTCACGGCCCCGGTCCGGGGAGGGAGAATATCACGATCATGTACGGGACCGCGACGTAGACGAGCGACACCGCCGCCGAGAGCCCGTCGCCGCCCCGCTCGATACCCGGCAGGACCGACAGCGGCGTCGTGATGTCGTCCATGTCGTACCAGACCATCACGGGGAACATCAGCCAGAGAAACGGCAGGGAGAACGTCGCGTAGCCGAGGAGGACGAAGCCGTTGCGGACGTGGTGGCCCGGCACCATCCACGGGATATACTGCGCGGCACCCATACGCCGGCAGAGAGTGTGGCCGTGCCTAAGCGTTCGGGTTGCGCGGGACGCCGTCGCTGGAGGCCGTTCGGCACGGACCCGCGACCGACACGCGAGGTGCCCGGTCTGCCGGAGGTGGATTCAAGCGCCGACGGGGCGGGGCAAGAGCATGGAGTCGGACTGGGCGGCGGCAGCCGTCGGGGGACTGGAACGGGCCGGGGTCGACCACGTGGTTCACCTGCCGGACTCCTCGATAGCCCCGGTGCTGGAGGCCGCGACGGGGCTGGAGTCGACGCTCGTCTCGCGCGAGGAGGAGGCCGTCGGCGTCCTCGTCGGCGCGTGGCTCGGCGGCAGGCGGGGCGCGCTGGTGTGTCAGTCGAGCGGGCTCGCCACCGCGTTCAACGCCCTCGGGTCGCTCGCGGTGCCGGCACGGGTGCCCTTTGTCGGTCTCGTCTCGCGGCGGGGCGACCTCGGCGAGTTCAACGTCGCGCAGGTGCCGGCGGGCTACGGGATGCCGGAGATGCTCGACGCCGTCGGTGTCCGCAACCACGTCGTGGACCGGCCAGCGGACGTCGGCCGGCGGACACGGATGGCCGCCGAGTCGGCGTTCTCGACGCGGACACCCTACGTCGTCCTGCTGGACGCGACGGTGACGGGCTACAAGTCCGAGGCGTCGCGGGAGGACGACCGGTGACCGCCGACCAGTACGACTGCACCGCGGCGGTGCTCGACCGGACGCCCGACGCCGCGGTCGTCTCGAACCTCGGCGTCGCCTCGTACGTCCTCGCCGCGGTCCGGCACCGACCGCGGAACGTCTACCTCTGGGGGAGCATGGGCGTCACCACGCCCGTCGGCCTCGGGCTGGCGCTCGCGACGGACGACCAGGTGACGGTCCTCGACGGCGACGGCTCGACGCTGATGGGGCTCGGCGCGCTCTCGACTGTCGGCGGCGTCGACCCGCCGAACCTCGTCGTGGTCGTCTTCGACAACGGCGGCTACGAGACGACCGGCGGCCAGCGGAGCCACGCCGCGACGACGGACATCGCGGCGGCGGCGACGGCGTGTGGACTCGCGTCCTGGCGCACGGAGACCGACGACGGGTTCGCCGACGCGTACGACGCAGCCGTCGACCACGACGGCGCGGCGCTCGTCGTCTGTTCTGTCGCGCCCGTCGACCCGGACGAGCGCCCGCCGTTCGACTTCGCGGGGGTCGCCGGCCGGGCGCGCGACGCGATCGCGGGCCGTTGACCGTCGAGTCACGGGCCAAGATACAAATCCTCCGGCGGATAGCAACACACGATGGTGAACGACACCGGCGCGACCGGACGGCAGGCTCCGCTCCCGCCGGAGACGACGTGGTTCGACACGGTCGACGAGCTCCTCGACGCCACGATCGACGCCGACGACGACCTCGAACTCACCTTCGACGGCCTCGCGGTGGACGTCCCGATGCGGATCGGCCGTGACTCGCCGCGCGCCCGCTGGCGGCTCGACGGGACGGTCCGGGTGTCGGTAGAGGGGACGCGCGGCCCACTCTCGGACTGGCTCCAGTGGTGGGCCCGTCGGACCGGCGAGTAGCCGGCTCGGGTTTTTTTCCCCGCCCGCCCCAGACCGTGGTATGACCGACGACGAACAGGCCGGCGACCGGAGGCGGCGGTGACCGGCGAAGCGCGCGACCCCGCCGGCGAGACGGGGCCGCTGGACGGCGTCACCGTCCTCGACGCCTCGCGGGTGCTCGCGGGGCCGTTCTGCGCGATGCAGCTCGGCGACCTCGGCGCGGACGTGGTGAAGGTCGAACGACCGGACGGCGGCGACCAGACCCGCGGGTGGACGCCGCCGTCCTACGGCGACAGCACGGAGGCGGCGTACTACCTGAGCGTCAACCGTAACAAGCGCTCGGTCGCGCTGAACCTCGCGACCGAGGAGGGACGCGCCGTCTTCCGCGACCTCGCCGACACTGCAGACGTCGTCCTCCACAACTTCCGCGTCGGCAAGATGGCCGAGTGGGGGCTCGACTACCCGACGCTCGCGGCGCGCAACCCCGGCCTCGTCTACGCCCACATCACCGGCTACGGCGAGTGGGGACCCCACCGCCACCGATCGGCGTACGACCTCGCGATACAGGCAGAGGGCGGGATGATGAGCATCACGGGCACGCCGGACGGCGAGCCGGTCCGTGTCGGCGTCGCGATCACCGACCTCGCGACGGGCTACTACACGACACAGGGGATCCTCGCGGCGCTGTTCGAGCGAGAACTGGGCGACGGCGAGGGACAGAAACTCGACGTCTCGCTGCTCGACGCCGCCGCCGCGCTCAACACCTACGCCGCGCTGTTCTACTTCGCCACCGACGACCCGCCGGGACGGAGCGGGTCGAAGATACCCAACATCGTCCCGTACCAGGCGTTCCCGACGACGGACGGCCACGCCGTCGTCGCCGTTCCGTCGGAGCACCTGTGGCCGGGCTTCTGTGCCGCGCTGGGCCGCGAAGAGCTGGTCGACGACGAGCGGTTCGCCACGAACGACGACCGGGTGCGAAACCGGGCGACGCTGGAGCCGATGCTCGAGGCCGAGACCCGCGAGTACACCGCCGCGGCGCTCGTCGAGACGATGCGCGACCACGACGTGCCCGCGACGCCGATACACGACATGGCGGCGGTCTACGACCACGAGCAGATCCGCGCCCGGGGAATGCGAGAGCGCGTCGACCACCCGACCGCCGGCGAGGTCGAGATGCCGGGGTCGCCGATGCACATGTCCCGGACCCCGGCGAGCGTGCGCGACCCGCCGCCGCTGCTGGGCGAACACACCGACGCGGTGCTGCGCGAGACGGGCTACGACGAGGAGCGGATCGCCGCGCTCCGCGACGCCGACGTGGTCGCGTAGGGGCCTCAGAGCGCGTCTGGCGCGAACCCCGACCGACGGACGCGGTGCGGGTCGACCCGGTCGAGGAGGGCGAGTTCGTCGGCGGTCGGCGCGGGCGTCTCGACCGGGTCCGCGAACGTCGGGACCCAGCCGGTCCGGTCGCGGACGGTCGACCGGTCGACACCGGGGTGGAGCGCGGCCACGGCGAGTTCGCCGTCGACCGGCTCGAACGCACACAGCGGCGTCACGAGGTAGTCGAGGGTGCCGGCGGCGGTGACGAAGTCGACAGCCGCGGGGAGCGTCCGCGGCGAGTGCTCGGTGCGCCAGCCCCACGCGCGGTCGACGAGGGGGAGCAGCGACCCGCTCCCGCCGCCGCCGCCGAACTTCACCGTCGGACTGCTCCACGACCCGGCAGCGGTGCCGTTCATCCGTCCACGGCGGTCGAACTGCGCCGCGCCGACGAACATCACGTCGACGTCGCCGCGGGCGGCCATGTCGAACGTCTCGGGCGAGCCGAACCGGGCCGGTGACCCCGCCAGCAGGCGGGCGCTCTCCGTCGAGAGCGGCGTCGGCGCGCGCGAGTCGACGGCGCCGGAGGCCGAGAGGTGAGTCGTCCCGTCTCGTTCGGCTGCGGCCCGGAGCGCCGCCGTCGGGAGCGGCGACGCGAACCCCTGGAAGGCGTCGTCGACGCGTCCGAGATGCCGGAGGAGACAGACCGCCATCGTCTCCGCGGCGGTGACCTCGCGGTCGGGCGCCGGGTCGCGGCCCGCGCCGGCGCCGGGGTCGTCCCACGCGAACTCGTCGGACCGGCCGGCGACGGCGGCGTCGCGGTACGCGGCCTCGTCCTCGCCGACGGTCTCGGCCACGTAGCCGGCGAGGTCGCCGGCGCGCGAGCGCTCGCGGTACCGTTCGACCGCCGCCGCGTCGTAGTCGTACTCGCCGGGGCAGGCGGTCGGATGTGCGCCGTAGGGGACGACGGCGACGGCGTCGACGAGGTGGTTCGGCACGCCCGTCGCCGCGGCGCGCGCGGCGAACGTCTCCCGGTCCTCGGCCCGTTCCGCGGTGGCGAGGACGACGTCCGCTGCGGCGGCACAGAGTCGCTCGGTCAGGTCCGCGCCGCCGAGGCGCAGGTCGCCCGCGGGCGACGCCGCGGCGGCGTGGAGGAGCGCGACGTCCGGCTGGACCCGCTCGACGACGGTGCGCTCCTCGCCCGTGACCGGGTCGGCGACGCGCGAGAGGGTCGGGTTGACCTCGAGGAGGTCACTCCCGGCGAGGCCGGCGACCGGGAGCGAGTCGACGCCCGCCCGCGCGGCCCGGAGGCTCGTCGCGACGGTGTAGCAGGTGCCCTCGACCGGGTCGACGGCGCCGGTCTCGACGGCGCGCCGGTAGTTCGGCGCGAGGCCGAGCGCCTCGAACCCGACGTAGCCGTAGTGGACCGCGGTCGCCGCCCCCGTTCCGCAGGGCAGGTCGGCGTCGACCGAGTTCGCGAGGCCGACGAGCGTCAGGTCTGTCCGCTCCTCGCGAACGAGCTGACGGACGAGCGCCATCGGCGCGCGGTGGAGCGTCTTGCCGCCGAGGGCAACGGTGTCGCCGTCGTCGACAGCCGCGGCGAGGCCGGGGAGCGACGTGCTCACGCCGCGTCGTCGCCGAGGTGGTGTTCCGGGCCGGTCCCGGCGTGTGAGTGCCCCTCGCCCGTCGCAGTCACCTCGCACTCGACGTTCGTGTAGCCGGAGACGAACGGGTCGACGGCGTTCTCGGCGGTGTCGTAGGCGTGGCGCTCGATACAGCCCACGTCGGCGCCGAGGAGGTGGACCGACACCGACGGCTCGTCGGAGACCGTCTCGACGGCGTGGATGTCGTTCTCCGGCGGGACGAGCCGGTAGTAGTCGCCGCGGCACAGCTCCTCCTCGCGGAGCCTGGTCAGTTCGGCGCCGTCGTCGGCGCGGCGGTAGAACGTCTCGCGCTGGCGCCCGCCGTGGAGGCCGACCAGCCCCCACGCGAGGTGGTCGTGGACCGGCGTGGCGGCGCCGGGCGGGAGGACGAGGGTGAAAAGCGCCAGCCGCTGGTCCTCGCGGTAGAGCAGCCACTGTGCGATGTCGTCGCCCATCCTGCCCCTGTCGTCGTAGTCCTCGGGCGGGAGTTCGCGGTACCGTTCGGGGAGCCAGTCGTCCGCGGCGAGGAGGTCCTCGAACGCGGGTTCGACGGCGTCTAAGAGCGCGGGCACCGACTCGTGGTCGTCGGCGACGTCGTGGACCGTCTCGACGAACTCGCGGAGCCGCGGGTGGTCGTGGACGTACTCGGGGTCGTCTGCGCCGGCCATACCACGGGCCTCGGCGCCGCCCGGCAAGAACCCCCGGGGGTCAGGCCGGCTTGCCGGAGACGTCCGTGCCGACGAGATAGGTTCCGGCGGCCATGAGAACCGTCGCCGGGGCCAGCACCCACGCGATGCCCGTCGTGCCGACGCCGGCGGCCGGAAACAGCAGTACCGACCCGACGAACAGGAGGGCGATGCCGACGAGCGTACGCTTGTTCATCTCCATGGCGCCGGGGATGTGCCCGGCCGAATAATCCGTTTCGGTCACTGCCCGCGCAGCCGGGCGAGTTCTCGCGCCAGCGCCGAGCGTTTGATCAGTGCGAACCCGCAACAGACGACCACGAACCCGACGGCGGTGCGGAGCGTCGGCGTCTCGCCGAGGAGCGCCAGCCCCGTCGCGGCGGCGACGACGGGGGCGGCGTAGCTGACGAGGTTGATCTCGACCGGCCCGAGGCGGTCGAGGAGGTCGAAGTAGACGAGGAAGCCGAGGCCGCTCGCGACGACGGCGAGGTAGACGAGCGCACCGACCGCCTCCGGAACCAGCGTCACGTCCGCCGGCCGCTCGCCGACCGCGAGGCTCCCGGCGTGGAGGACGAGCGCGCCGAGGAGCATCGTCCACGCCGTCGACGACTCGGAGGGCAACGCCGAGTCGCTGCGGCGGGTCAGCACCGACCCGAGCGAGAACGCCACGGTCGCACCGAAGACGAGTGCGACTCCGCGGCCGCGGCTCGTCGCCAGCGCCGCCGGGTCGACACCGACGAGGACGACGACGCCGGCGAGGCCGACGACGAGGCCGGCCAGTCCGACCGGCGACAGGCGCTCGTCGGGCAGGAGACCACGCGCGAACCCGGTCGTGGCGACCGGGTTCAGCCCGACGACCACGGCGGCGGCGGCGCTCGTCGTGAACTGCTCGCCGACGAACAGCAGCGCGTGGTACGTCGCGATCATCAGGACGCCGCCGGCGACGACGGCGCCCCACTCGCTCCGCCCGCGCGGGCGGAGGCGGTCGGTGACGCGGGCGGCGTAGGCGAGGAGCAGGAGGCCGGCGAGGTCGAACCGGACCGCCGCGAACAGAACCGGCGGGAAGTGGACCAGCCCGGCCTTGATGACGGTGAACGCACTCCCCCACAGGAACGACAGGAGGAGGAACAGGAGGAGGTTCCGTCGGCTCGGAGCGCCCACGTGCACGGTCGGCCGCGGCCCGAGCCGTCTTTACCTCTTTCCGTTTCTGCCCAAGATTTTATTCCGGGCGGTACTGAACGTCAGATATGGCCGTTCACGGCCGGTCGACGCTCCGCGCCCTGTTCGACGACGCGCCGACCCCGCACATCGCCCACCCGCCCGCGACCCACCGTCGACACTTCTACGTCGCGACAGACGGGTCCTACCGGGCGGAGGGCGGCGGGCTCGGCGCCGTCATCGAGACCCGCGACGGCACCCGCGTGACACGGGTGGCGCTCTCGCACACCGCCCCGGACAACAACGTCGCCGAGTACCGCGCGCTCCACCTCGGACTCGACGTCCTCGCCGCGCGGGCGCCGCGGTCGGCGCGCGTCGGCGTGCTCGTCGACCTAGACCGGCTGGCCGCGAACGTCAACCGGGCTGCGCTCGCCGACGCCGGCGCCGACTGGGCGCCGGGCGGCGAGACGGAGGTGCCCCGCGGGAGCGAACACCACTGGCGCGGCATCCGCGCCCGCATCGCCGGCTTTCCCGAGCTCCGGGCGGCGAGCATCGACGGTCGGGAGAACCCGGCCCACCCGCTCGCGAACGCGCCGGAGGAGTTCGCACACGTCAACCGCGAGGCCGACCGGTGTGTGCGCCCGGCGCCGGACCACGGCGTGAACGGAACGACGGGCGTGAGCGAGGGCGCACCGCCGCCCTCGCGGGCCGAGCGGGCCGGTCGCCACGCGAGCGACTAAGCCAGCCCCGTCCCCGCCAGCACGGCGAGGAGGCCGAGCGCGACGAGGAGGGGGAGGACGACGAAGACGAAGACGACGAGGACGGCGCCGCTCACCAGGTTCGCGAGCAGGATGGCCACGACCGCCGGCCCCGACCCCATCCCCTGGAACGACCCGAGCCCGCGGTACTGGAGGTAGTAGCCGTACAGCGGCGAGACAAAGCCCACGACCGGCACGCCGCCGAGCGCCATCGTCGCCGCCGTCGGGTAGGCGAACGCCTCCAGCGTCCGGGCGAACGACCCCTCCGCGGTGACGGCGACGACGACGTGGGCGACGACGACGCGGGTGAGAAAGCCGACGACCGAGAGCAGGAACGCCGAGGCGGCGATGACCCCGCCCGTGACAGCCGCGGAGGTCGGGCCGCCGGAGTCGAGCGCGAGCGACGCGCCGAGGGTGACGAGACCGAGGACGACGGCGCCGACGGACGCCGACACCAACACGTACGCGAGCGGGAAGCCGTACGCCTCGCGGAGATTGAAGTTCTCGAAGAAGAACCCGGGCGAAGCGAGGAGTTTCTTTGTCGTGAGGCTCCACCGGCGGACGGCGCTCATGACAGCCCGTGGACCGCCGGGTTTCTTTGTTTCTTTGGCTACTCGTCGTCGGCCCGCTCCTGCGCGTCGACGACGGCGACGGCGCCGAGGTTGACGATGTCTTTCACCTCGTCGCCGCGCTGGAGGACGTGAACCGGACGGTCCATCCCGACCAGCATCGGCCCGACGGCGTCGGCCCCGCCGAGCCGCTGGAGGAGCTTGTAGCCGATGTTGCCCGACTCGAGGTTCGGGAACACGAGGACGTTCGCCGGCTCGTCGAGCTCGGAGAAGCCGTAGGTGCCCTCGAGAATCTCCTCGACGACGGCGGTGTCGGCCTGCATCTCGCCGTCGACGGGAAAGTCGATGTCGGACCCGTGGAGCAACTCGACGGCGTCGCGCGACCGCGCGGGGGTGCCGTCGTCGACGCTCCCGAAGTTCGAGTACGACAGCACCGCTGCCCGCGGCTCGACGTTGAACTGCCGGACGAGGTCGGCGGTGTGTTCGGTTATCTCGGCCAGCGCCTCGGCGTCGGGGTCGACGTTGACCGTCGTGTCGGCGCAGAAGACGACGCGGTCCTCGAACGCGAGGACGTAGACGCCGGCGGCGTAGTCGGCGTCGTCGGCGGTGCCGACCACCTGGAGCGGGGGTCGCAGCGCCGACGGGTAGTGGTGGGTCAGGCCGGTGAGCATCGCGTCGGCGTCGCCCGTCTCGACCATCACGCTCGCGAGGTAGTTCGTGTCGCGCCGGACGAGCTCCTCGGCCTCGTTCCGGGTGACGCCCTTTCGCTCGCGGAGCTCGTAGAGCCGCTCCGCGTACCGGTCGTGCTCGCCGTCCGACGGGTCGACGACCTCGGGGTCGAACTCGAGACCGAGGTCCGTCGCGACGTCACGGACGGTGTCGCTGTCGCCGATGAGCACCGGCTCTGCGAGCCCCTCCTCGGAGAGCTGGTAGGCCGCGCGGATCATCTTCTCGTCGGTGCCTTCCGCGAGCGCGACCCGCTTCGGGTCCGAGCGGGCCTTGTTGTGGATCACCCGCATCAGCTCGCGGGACTTGCCCATCCGGGCCTCCAGCCGGTCGCGGTAGGAGTCGAGGTCGACCTCGGTCCGGGCACAGCCAGAGTCCATCGCCGCCGCCGCGACGGCGGCGGAGAGTTCGAGCATCACCCGCGGGTCGACCGGCTTCGGCAGGATATACTCCGGCCCGAACCGGAGCGGCTGGTCGCCGTACGCCTTCACCACCTCGTCGGGGACGTCTCGCCGGGCGAGTTCGGCGAGTGCCTCGGCGGCGGCGAGTTTCATCTCCTCGTTTATCTCCGTCGCCCGCACGTCGAGCGCGCCGCGAAAGAGGAACGGGAATCCGAGGACGTTGTTGACCTGGTTCGGGTAGTCCGACCGCCCGGTGCCCATGATGACGGTGTCCTCGCGCGCGGCTCTCGCGTCGGGGTAGGTTATCTCCGGGTCGGGGTTGGCCATCGCGAAGATGACCGGGTTCTCGGCCATCGACCGGACCATCTCCTGGCTGACGATACCGGCGACAGAAAGGCCGATGAGGACGTCCGCGCCCGCGACGGCGTCGGCGAGGCCGCCCTCCGGGAGGTCCTGGGCGAACGCGGCCTTGTGCTCGTTCACGTCGCCCGCGGCGGCGCGCTCCTCGGTGATGATCCCCGAGGAGTCACACATCGTGATGTTCTCGCGGGGGATGCCGAGCGAGACGTAGAACTTCGCCGTGGCGATCGCGGAGGCGCCCGCGCCGGAGATCGCGACCGTCAGCGACTCGAACTCCTTGCCGACGATCTCGGTCGCGTTGAGCAGGCCGGCGCCGGAGATGATGGCGGTGCCGTGCTGGTCGTCGTGGAAGACGGGGATGTCCGTCGCCTCGCTCAGCCGCTCTTCGATCTCGAAGCAGGCGGGCGCGGAGATGTCCTCGAGGTTGATCCCGCCGAAGGTCGGCTCCATCGCCGCGACCGCCTCGACGAACGCGTCGGTGTCGTCGGTGTCGAGTTCGACGTCGAACACGTCGATGTCGGCGAAGCGCTTGAAGAGGACACCCTTTCCCTCCATCACGGGCTTCGAGGCGCCGGCGCCGATGTCGCCGAGGCCGAGGACCGCAGAGCCGTCGGAGACGACTCCGACGAGGTTGCTCCGCGCGGTGTAGTCGTACGACAGGTCGGGGTCGTCCTGGATGTCGCGGCAGGGCGCGGCGACGCCGGGGGAGTACGCGAGCGACAGGTCGCGCTGTGTGTTCGTCGGCTTCGTCGTCCGGATCTCGATCTTTCCGGGCGGGTCCCGCTCGTGGTACTCCCGTGCCTCGTCGTCGAGTTGGTCTGCCATGCTTCTGCATCGCTCGGCCGGGGCAAAAGGCGTGTGGTCGCGTCGACGGATCGCTTCGACGTCCGTCGAACTCCCGCCGACCGGAGGAGCCAAGTGCGCCGCTCGCCGAGCGCGGGCATGACTGTGCAGTCGCGCACCGGCGGGGCGCTCACGTTCCCGCGACTCGCGGCGTTCACCGCCGCGACGACGCTCACGCTCGTCTCGCTCGGCGTCTACACCGCCGCGACGGGGGCCGGGCTCGCCTGCTCGGCGCAGTGGCCGCTCTGCGACGGCGGCGTCCTGCCACAGAGCGTCCCGTCGTTCATCGAGTGGTTCCACCGCCTCGTGGCGATGGTCGCCGGCTTCCTCATCCTCGGTGTCGCCGCGTGGTCGTGGCGGGCGCCCGCGTCCGACCGCCGGACCGCCCTCGCGGCGACGGCGGCAGCCGTCCTCCTGCCGCTCCAGGTGTCCGTCGGCGCCGTCACCGTCACCCTCTCGGGGATGGTTCCCGGCGGCTACGCCGTCCCGACGCAGGCGGCCCACTTCGCCGTCGCGCTCTGTATCTTCACCGCACTCACCGTGACGAGCCTCCGGACGCTGGAGGGGTCGTACGACGACACGAGCCACGAGCGGGCGCGGCGTGCGCTCCTCGCCGCCGCCGCCGTCGTCGCCGTCGCGGCGCTGTTCTCCCGGGTCGTCCCGCTCGTCCCGTACCTCCCCGCCGCACAGGCGACGTTCGTCGGCGTCGGTCTCGCGGGCTACGCCTCGCTCGTCGCCGCCGTGCGGTGGCTCCCGGCCCGGTCGGCGGCGCGCGTCGCCGCACTCGTCGCTGCGGCTGCGGTGCTCGTCGCGCTGGTGCTCGGCCGGGACGTCGTGATCTACACCGCGGCGGCGCAGGCGGTCAACGCAGTCGCCCTGGGACTGGCCGTCTCGCTCGCCGCCGCCGCGGGGCTACTCGTCGACCCGACGACCGGGCCGCACGACGGCGAGCCGCTGGCCGACGAACAGACGACCTGATCACATGAAGTCGGTGAGGCCGGACTGGCCGTCGGTCTCGGCGTCCGTGTCGTCGGCCTCGCCGGCGTCGTCCTGGGTGTCTGCCGCTTCCGTCTCCGTCGTCTCGTCGTCCGCCTCGCGCGCCGGCCCCGGCGCGAACGCCCCGTCCGCGTGGTCAGACAGCGTCTCCTCGCGGCGTTCCCGTGCGTCCTCGACGATCGACGCCACCTTGTTCGTCGACTCCCCGCTCCCGGTGACGAAGGCGACGCCTGCCTCGTCGAGGTCGTAGGCCGCGGCCATCTCGACGGTCAGGTCCCGCGGCTTGCAGTGGTGGGTGAACGCCGCGAGGAAGGGCAGGAGTTCGCGGCGCGCGGTCGCCATGTCCGTCCCGTGGCCGTCGGCGACGGCCCGGACGACGTCCTCTGCGGCGTCGGACCGGTTCGTCCAGAACTGCGGGCGGCTGAACCGGGTCCAGCCGCCCTTCGTCCCGTCGCGGGCCGCGGCGACGCCGGCGGCGAGGTTGTCGGTCGCGTAGCGCCAGTACGAGTACTCCTGTGTCGCGCGGACCCGCCCGAGCCACCGGTCGGCGTTCGCGAGGTGGTCGTAGGCACGGGCGAGCTCTACGCCCTCGTACACCTTCGGCGCGTTGTGCGCGACCCACTTCGTCAGGTCGTCCGGCGTCTCGTCGACGGCGTAGGCCGACCCGAGAGCGTCCTCCGGCGACTGCTCCTTCAGGACGGCGTCGAGAAACTCGAACACTCCCATCGACCGGTCGCGCTCGGCGGTCACCACGTCGTCGACGGTGATCCGGTCGCGGCCCCCGGCGGCGGCCTGGAGGTCACGGATCGCCGAACGCAGGTCGCCGTCGTCGTACTCTGCGATCTGTTCCAGCGCCTCGTCCTCGAACGCGACCTCCTCGCGCCGGCAGAGGTCGCGCAGGACCGGTCGAATCGACCGCGCCGAGACGTCGCGGAACTCGATCTCCTCGCAGGCGTTTCGGAGTCCACGGCTCATCTCGTAGTACTCGTTCGCGAGGAGGACGATCGGCTGGCTCGCGCTCTTGACCAGGTCCGTCAGCGCGCGGGCGCCGCCGCGGTCGTAGGTGCCGTG
>JAQCMY010000228.1 GCA_028274865.1 Haloferacaceae archaeon
CGGGGGAAACACGTTTCAACTCCGCGCACCGGAGCCTAGCGGTATGGATATCTCTGGCATCGCGACTCCGGAGTTCGCCGAGGTAGACGCCGGCACGAAGCTCGGGAAGGTTCGCTCCCTGTTCGAGCGGGAGAACCCGAAGGGGCTGATCGTCACCAGAGACGGCGAGTACGCCGGCGTCGTCACCGAGCGCCAGCTCGTCCGCTCCCGCATCGAGGCGGGGACGAAGGTGTCGGCGCTCGTCAGGTCCGCGCCGCGTATCGAGCGCACGGAGAACGTCCGCGAGGTGGCCCGGATGCTCGTCGAGGGCGGGGTGAAGGTCGCGCCCGTCTACGAGGGCGAGCGGCTCTACGGGGTCGTCACCGCCGACGGCGTGCTCTCGGCGGTGCTCGACAACCTCGACGCCCTGCGGGTCGACCAGATCATGACCGAGGACGTCATCACCGTGGCGGAGGACAGCCACGTCGGACAGGCGATCAACCGCCTGCGCGACCACGGCATCTCTCGGCTCCCGGTCGTCAACGAGAACGGCCGGCTGACGGGCGTGATGACGACCCACGACGTCGTCGAGTTCGTCGTCCGGGACGACGAGCGCCAGCACAAGGGCGACCGCTCGGGCGACTCCGACCGGATGCTCGACCTGCCCGTCTACGACCTGATGACCTCGCCGGTCCTGACGACGACGCCGAGCGAGTCCGTCCGCGACGCCGTCGCGCGGATGCTCGACGAGGACGTCGCCGGGCTCGTCGTCAGCCCGGAAGAGGTCGACGACCTCGTCGCCGGCGTGGTGACGAAGACCGACGTCCTGCGCGCGCTCACATACACCGAGGAGGAGCGCATGGACGTCCAGATCACGAACGTCACGCTGCTCGACGGACTCTCCCGGGAGTCGCTCGTCGAGAGCATCACCGGCGTGGTCGACAAGTACCAGCAGATGCACGTCCACCACGCCCACGTCCGCCTCCACGAGCACAAGGAGAAGCTCCGTGGCACGCCGCTGATCCAGTGTCAGATCCGCCTGCGGACGAACGAGGGCCAGCTCGCCGGCTCCGGCGAGGGCTACGGCGCGGAGCAGGCGTTCCGGGTCGCGCTCGACAAGCTCGAGCGCAACGTACTGGAGCTGAAGGGCGTAAACGCCGACGAGGAGTACCGCGGCCAGCTCCTGCGGAAGCTTGACGAGCTCTAAGCTCCGGAGAGTCCGTCGCGCTCGATACGGAACGCGGCGCTCTCGCCGGCCTCGCGCGCGGGGTGTTTCTCCAGCGTCGCCCGCCGCTTTCCGCCCCGGAACCGGTCGAGGCGGAGGACGACGCCCGTCCAGTGGTCGAGCGTGTGGCCGCCGAGCGCCCGCGCCGACCCCGTCTCGGGGTCGGTGAACACCTGGTTCGTCGCGACGACGGCGAGGTCCTCGCGCCGGGCGAGCCCGAGCAGGTGGCGCACCTGCCTGCCGACCCGGCGGAGCGCCTCGCCCTCGTCGTCGTCCGAGCGGTCCAGCCGGTAGTGGCCGGTCGCGCTGTCGAGGACGATCAGCGCTACCTCGCCCGCGAACTCCGCGGCGTCGCGCACGACCGCCTCCTGCTCGTCGAAGTCGTGGGCCTCGCTCGTGATCAGCCGGCTCGCCAGCGTCTCGACGTCGGCGTCGACTCCCGCCGCGAGCTGCCGGAAGCGGTCGAGCGACACCCCCTCCGTGTCGAGGTAGAGCACCCGCCCGCCGTCGGCGGCGACCTGGACAGACGCCGAGAGCGCGAGGTTCGTCTTGCCGGCGGCGGGCGGGCCGTAGACCTGCGTTACGGCGCCGCGTTCGAACCCGCCGCCGAGCAGGTCGTCGACTGGCGGACAGCCGGTCGGGACGGGGTCGCCGGTGGTCACGAGACACTGGTCGGCGGGTCGGGAGATAAGCCCCGTGGTCGCGCGCCACCCCTGTTCCGGTGGCCCGCTCCGTGGTCGCGCGCCACCCCTGTTCCGGTGGCCCGCTCCGTGGTCGCGCGCCACCCTCCCGACGACACGCTTTAGCCCGACTCGCCGCAACGCCGGCCGTGATCGTCGTCGCGACGGCGGACTTCGAGTGTTACCACGACCTCGTCGCCGAGCTCCGGGGACGAAGCGTCGAGTTCACGACCGTCTCGCCCGGCGACGACCTCCCCGGGAGCACCCGGGTCGTCCTGACCGGCGCCGACGACCCCGCGCCGGCGGGCGTCGAGCGCGTCGTCGTCGAGCCGGGCGCGGCCCGTGACGCCGTCGAGCGCGCGCTCGCCGCGCTCCGCGACGACGACGGTCGGACCGTGGTCGGCGTCGACCCCGGCGAGCGACCCGGCGTCGCGGTCCTCGCGGGCGACACCGTCGTCTCGGCGTTCCAGCTCCCGCCAGACGAGGTGGCGCCGACCGTCCGCGAGGCAGCCGCCGACGCCCCGGACCCGCTGGTGCGCGTCGGCGACGGCGCACGACGGTGGAGCGCGCGGCTGGTCGAGGCGCTCTCGGACCTGCCGGTCGAACTCGTCGACGAGACGGGGACCACGCCCTCGCTCGGGACCGGCGCCCGCGGGGCCGGCGACATCCTCGCGGCGGTCAACATCGCCCGGCGCTCCGGCGAACGCGTCGACGAGCGCGACTTCGAGCCGAGCGCGGGCGAGATCCGGCGGATCAAGGCCGAGTCGCGCCG
>JAQCMY010000239.1 GCA_028274865.1 Haloferacaceae archaeon
TCCTGGTCGATGAGCTCCTCTGCCTGGTCGAGGAGTTCGCCGGCGATGACGACTGCCGTCGTGGTGCCGTCGCCAACCTCGTCCTCCTGGGTCTCGGACACCTCGACGATCATGTTCGCCGCCGGGTGGTCGATATCCATCTCCTTCAGGATGGTCACGCCGTCGTTCGTCACGACGACGTCGCCCGTCGAGTCGACGAGCATCTTGTCCATCCCTTTCGGTCCGAGCGTCGTCCGGACCGACTCGGCAACGGCCTTGCCGGCCGTGATGTTCATCGACTGGGCGTCCTTGCCCTGTGTCCGCTGTGAGTCCTCGCCGAGAATGATCATCGGCTGGCCCTGCATTCGCTGAGACATAGTACAGCCTGTGATTGCCGACGGTTCTATATAAATCTGTCGAACACGACCGCCCGACCGCGCGGCTCGACCCCCACACGCGGCGTGTGAATGTTTGACGCGCAGATGTTTAAATACAGTCGTGCGTGTCCCGCTCTACCGGGCCGGGCCGAGGCCGTCGGTCAGTTCGTTGTGTTTGCGCTCGAGGTAGGCGTAGACGGCGCCGTGGGGTGCGCCGTCGAGGACCATCTCGACCGCGCGGCGCACCGCGGCCACCTCCTCCGGCGAGCCGATGATGCCCACCGTCGTGCCGTAGACGACCACCGCCGCGCCCGTCAGCTCCTCCATCAGTTCGCGGGTCCGGCCGTCCTCGCCGATGAGCCGGCCCTTCTGGCGCTGGAGGTCTTTCTGGTTCCGCGTCGCGGCGTCGACGTCGATGAGTTCGAACCGCCGGAGGTCGTCGTCGAGGAGCGAGAGCGCCTGCTCCGGCGAGAACCCCCGTCCGACCGCCCGCACGACGTCGGGGGCGACCATCCCGGTCACTGGGTCGCCGACCGACTCGACCGCGACGCTGCCGGACTCGCTGTCGATGTCGAGCCGGACCTCGGCACGGTCCTCTATCTGCCGCATCGTCTCTCCGCCCTCGCCGATGAGGACGCCGATGCGGTCCTGCGGGATCGTCACGTGCTGCATGTCCGGTCTACCCGGCGCGCGCTTTTAACGCTGTTCGCTCGCGTCCGACGCCCGCTCCTCGGCGGCGCCGCCGACGTCCGGGTCGGCGTCCGTGACCGCGTCGAACAGGTCGTCAGGGTCGACGTCGAGCCCCTGTCGGCCGAAGAAGTTCGCGACGTTCCGGCAGTCCCGGCGCAGGAACTCGTCGGCCCGCCGGTGGTGGACCGTCACTGCCTGTCCGAGGTCGATGACGACGAGTTCGCCCTCGTAGATGATGAGGTTGTACTCCGAGAGGTCGCCGTGGACGAGGCCGGCGGCGTAGAGCCGCCGCATGTACTCGCGGACCACCTCGTAGGCGGTCTGTGGGTTCTCGACGTCCACCTCGGCCAGCCGCCGCGCCCGGTCGTCGGCGTGGCCGACGAGCTCCATCACGAGGACGTTCCGCTCGACGGCGACCGGGTCGGGAACCCGGACGCCCGCCGCTGCCGCCCGCGAGATGTTGGCGAACTCCTTTCGCGTCCACGCGAGCACGACCTTCGACTTGTCGGAGCCGATCCCCTCGAACCGCGGGTCGCCGTCGAGGTAGTCGCGCATCTGCCGGAAGTCAGAGGCGTTGATGCGGTAGATCTTCACCGCGACGTCCCGCTCGTCGCCGAGCGCTTCGTAGACGTTCGCCTCCTTCCCGGTCGATATCGGTCCGCCGAAGGCGTCGACGTGACCGTCCTGGACGAGTTTGTACAGCGCCGCGAAGGTTGCGTCGTCGAACACCGCCTGTTCGACCTTGAACTGGTCGGCGTCCTTCAGGCGCTCGCGGAACCGCGCGAACTCGCGGTCGCGTCTCCGCGCGATCCGGTCTGCCTCCGTGTCGGCGACGTCGACCGTCTCCCACTCGTCGCCGAACCGCTCGCCCTCGCCGGCGTCGGGTTCGAGCAGGTCGATCTCGTCGTCACCCATCTCTGCTCGCCTACGAGCGCGCCCCGGAAAAACCCGTGGCGAGGGATTCATACGGCACCGACCCGTATCCTCCTGGGGTTATGGACGACGTTCGCACGGGCCTCTCCTACGGAGACGCCCTCCTCGTGCCGCACCGCTCGCCGGTCGACAGCCGCGCCGACGTCGACCTCTCGACGACGCTCGCGCCGGGACTCTCGCTCGACCGCCCGGTGCTGTCGGCGGCGATGGACACCGTCACCGGCCCGGATCTCGCCGTCGCCCTCGCCGACGCGGGCGGCCTCGGTGTCCTCCACCGGTTCGCGACCGTCGAGGAGCAGGCCGGCTGGGTCCGGGCGGCTGTCGACCGGGGCGCCCGTGTCGCGGCTGCCGTCGGGATCGCCGAGGACTCGCTGGCGCGGACGGAGGCCCTGCTCGAGGCCGGCGCGGCTGCCGTCGTCGTCGACGTCGCGCACGGGCACATGGAGGCGTGTCTCGACGCCGTCGCGGCGATTCGCGCCGAGTTCGACCCCGTGCTCGTCGCCGGAAACGTCGCCACGCCACAGGGCGTGGCCGACCTCGCCGCCGCCGGCGCGGACTGCGTGAAAGTCGGCGTCGGACCGGGGTCGCACTGCACCACCCGCCGGGTCTCCGGCGCCGGCGTGCCACAGTTGACCGCCGTCTCGGACTGCGCGACCGCCGCCCGCGACCGCGGCGTCACGACCGTCGCCGACGGCGGCATCCGGTCCTCGGGCGACGCGGCGAAGGCGCTCGTCGCCGGCGCCGACGCGGTGATGCTCGGGAGCATGTTCGCCGGCACCGCCGAGGCGCCCGGCCCCGTCGTCGAGGCAGACGGCGAGCGCTACAAGCGCTCGCGCGGGATGGCGACCACGGCGGCGGCGACAGACCGGACGGACAAGGACGGGACGCCGGGCGCAGACGAGGGTGTCGAGGCGCTCACGCCGTACAAGGGGCCGCTCGCGGGGGTTGTCGACGAGTTCGCTGCCGGCGTTCGCTCCGGGCTGTCGTACTGTGGGGCACACACCCTCCCCGAGGCACGCGACCGCGGCGAGTTCGTCCGGGTCGCCGCGAGCGCCCGCGACCGCGAGGGCGCACACGTCGACCAGGAGTGGGAGGACCCCGGCGCGGGCCGCGGGCGGGTCGTCGAGAGCGACGACTAGCCGACGTGGTCTTCCTCGCGGAGCTGGTCGGCCTCGCTCTTCTCGTAGCGCCACACGACGTCTGCCTTCTCGTCCTGCCAGTCCCACGGGTCGACGAGCACCACGTCGTCCTCGCGGATCCACACCCGCTTTTGCATCCGTCCGGGGATACGCGCCGTTCGTTCGACGCCGTCGGCACAGCGCACCTCGACGCGGTTCGCCCCGAGCATCTCTGTCACGGTGGCGAACACCTCGTCGTCCTCGGGCATCCGCAGGTCGCGCCGAGCGCCGTCGTCGCCGTCGCTCATCGACCGTCGCTCGCCGCGGCGCGGACTTAATCCGTTCGACCTGTCACCGCAGCGCCGCCAGCCGCTCGCGGCCCGGGGCGACGAGACGGTCGAGGTAGCCCGCGAGCGCGCCCTTCGCGTCCGCCGGGTGGAGCGCGCCGGACTCGAGGTCCGCCGCCAGCGCCTCGTAGGCGTCGTAGGTCAGGTCGCCGCCGTACTCTGCCGGCCGCTCGACGACCACCTCGTCGAACCGGGGACACACGTGGTACTCGAACAGCTGGAGGACGGGGTTCTCGCGCTCCCGCCCCTCGCCGTCCGGGTCGGGGTCGCGCGTCGGCGGGCAGAACGCCCCCGCCACCTTCTCCTCGATGTCCGCCGTCGTGTCCTCCATCGACAGCGTGACGCCCTCGCTGGCGGACATCTTGCCGACGCCCGTCGAGAGGTCGGCGATCAGCGGCGTGTGGAGACAGGTCGGCGCCTCGTGACCGACCTTCGGCAGGACGTCCCGCGCGAGCATGTGGACCTTTCGCTGTTCCATCCCGCCGACGGCGAGGTCGAGGTCGAGCGAGACGACGTCCAGCGCCTGCATCAGCGGGTAGACCGCCTGGGACACCCGGGCCGTGTCGCCGCTCTGAATCTCGCTCATCGACCGCTCGGCGCGCGCGAGGCTGGTCTCCAGCTCCAGCGCGTGGAGCTCCAGCGAGTAGTCGCGGTCGAACTGGAACTCCGAGCCGTAGACGAACTCGGTCGCCGCCTCGTCCAGCCCGTAGGCGAGGAACTGCGCCTCCATCCGCTCCGCGGTCGCCTCGATCTCCTCGAACGTCCCCTTCCCGTTGAGGTAGGCGTGGACGTCCGCGAGGAGGACGACGACCTCGAAGCCGGCCTCCTGGAGGTCGATGAGCTTGTTCGCGGTCAGCATGTGCCCGACGTGGAGCACCCCGGAGGGCTCGTAGCCGACGTACGCCCGACGCCCCTCGGGGTCGTCGGCGAGCGCGCGAACCTCCTCCTCCGTGACCACCTCGGCCGCGTTCCGGGTGATCCGCTCGTAGGCGTCCATACCCGAGAGCGGTCTGCCGACCGGATATGCGTTCCCCTCCCTCCGGGGCGCCGTGCCGGCCCGGTCGGGTCAGTCCTCGCGCACGAGGCGGTAGACGACCAGTACCGCGACACCGCCGACGCCGGCGACGAGGACCCCGCCGAGGGTGGCGACGGCCCACAGCGTCGCGTCGTCGCGCCCGCAGCGGGTCGCGTCGCGGCACACCCAGTGCGACGCCCCGGCGGAGACGACGACCGAGACGACGAGGAAGAACAGGCCGAGCAGGAAGACGACCAGCAGTTCGGCGCCGCCGGGAACCTGGAGCGGGATCGGGACCACGGCGGCCCGTCTGCTCCACGAGGCAAACCCCCTCCCATCACGTCCCCGGCAGGATGTCGCCCAGCGCCGCCCCGACTGCCATCGGGAGGTGCGCGGCGACGACACTCCCGGCTGCGACAGCCGGCTCCGTCCACGCGATCCGCCCCCAGGCCGTCAGGCCGACGACCGCGGCGACCAGCGGCACCGCGAGGGCCCCCACGAGCCGTCGGGGGACCACGCCGAGGACCCGACGGGTCACGCGCACGTCCTGGATGTCAGAGACGTAGACGATGCCGTAGACGACGGCGACGGTGAACGCGAGGGTGCCGAGCGCCGCGAGCGGCGAGGCCGCGAACTGTTCGCCCACCTCGGTCGTCCCCTCCTCGACGAACATCGGGACGCCGAACACCACCGACCCGAGCAGCGCCTCGGAGACGTCGCCGCGGTCGTAGCCGACGACCACCTGCCCGAACACGCCGACGTCGAGGTCGAGGTCCGTCTCGACCGTCTCCCGGACGAGTTCGCGCTCCGCGTCGGTGTCGGTGGCGCGGGTCAGCGCCTCGAGCAGCTCGGCCACCTCGGGCGCCTCGCCGTCGGCGTCGTCCGCGCCCATACTCCGCCAGACCGGCGCTCGGGGCTTAACTGTCTGCCTCGTTGCTGTCCCGATCGGCGCGGTGCTCGCTGATGAGCCGGTCGACCATCTCCGTTCGCTCGTCGCGCCGGCGCTCTGCGGCGCGCTCGCGCCAGTTGGCCACCGCCGCCTCGACGGCCGTCTCGTCGGCGACCGCGAGGTCGTCTACCTCGGTCAGGTCGACGGCGTCGGCGGGCGCGACCGGCACCTCGCGCTCGAACAGCATCTCGTCGGCGGCCTCGGAGAGGTTGCCCGTGCGGATCACCAGCCGCGGCTCGGCGTCGGCCAGCCGCTCGGCGGTCGACCGTCCCGCGCCGCTCGCGTCCCGGAGGTAGACCACGTCGTCGCGGGCCAGTCCGTACCGCTCGTCGGCGGCCTCGACGGCGTCGGTGGTGAACTGCTCGACGGGCTTGACCGGCACGAGGTCGCGGTCGCCCGCGACCCTGTCGACGTCGGAGTGGTCCAGCCGCCACAGCGACTTCAGCCGCTCCAGCTTCGCCTCGGCTGCCTCGGCGCGCTCGCGGGCCTCGTCGCGCTCGTGGCGCAGGCGGTCTTTCTCGCGCTCCAGCCGGTCGACCTCGCGCCGCTCGCGGGCCTGCCGGCGCTCCTCGCGCCGGGCCTCGGACAGCTCCGTCTCGTACTCCTCGAGCTCGGCCTCCTGTGCCGCGACCGTCTCCTCGAGCTCGTCGACGTGTCCTCCCAGACGCTCGACGCGCTCGCGGAGTCGCCTGATCTCGCGCTCCTCCTCCGTGAGCTCCCGGGGCTCGTGTTCGGTCGACTCCTCCGACTTCTCCGGGTCGTCGGTCAGGCTGTCGACGACGACTTCGACCGACGTCTCCTCGGCCAGCACCTGCGCGATCACCTCGCCGCGGTCGAGCCCCGGCGGTGTCTTGCGCGTCACCCGCGCGAACTGGTCCTCGTGGTCGTCGAACGCGAACAGCGCGGCGGCGATCGCGTCGCGCTCGTGGTCGTTCTCGTAGCTCGTCTCGCGGGTTCGGTGGAGCTTCTCGTCGACCGGCAGGTCCGAGTCCGGTGTCCACCCCGCCGCGTCGAAGCTCCGCCGGAACTGCTCGACCGTCTCCGGCATCGGCGTCACGTCCGCGGCGACGAGCAGGGGGCGGCCCTGCTCGACCAGCCACTCGACGACGTCGCCGGTGTCGGCAGTGCGCGAGGAGTAGCGCTCGAGCACCTCGCCGTCGAGCGAGACGACCGCCGCCGCCGTCGTCGTCCCGGGGTCGACTCCGACGACGACGTGGTCGCGACGCTCGACGAGCGGCTCGAACTCGATGCCGTCGCGGCGCTCGCGCTCGGCCTCGACGCGGGTGTCGCCCGACCGCCCCGTCGAGACGGGAATCTCACCCGGCGTCGCCTCGACGGTGAACACGGCGTTCGCGAACCCGCCGTACTTCTCCGTCACCTCGTGCTCGTAGGTCAGCCCCGCGTCGTCGAGTGCGCTCTCGACCTCGCGGGTCCGCCGCCGGACGCTCCCGTGGATACGCCGGGTGTAGCGGTCCTGGCTCCAGCCGCCGGACCCGGTCGAGCGCCCCCGCGAGACCTTCACGCGCGTCGTGTCGCCGAACGCGCGCACCGCCTGTCCGACGCGCCGGACCGCGAGCCGGGCCGCCGCCTCGGCCTCCTCCATCGGCTGTTTGCCGTACGGGACGCCGTGGCGGTTGGCCACCCGCGACAGCGACTCCGGGCGCTCGGCGCCGGTCACCTGGACCAGCGTCGTCTCGTCCGGGAGCCACCGCAGGAACCCGATCAGGTCGTCCTTGTCCTCGGCCAGTTCGTAGACGTTGTCCGTCGCGACAGCCGCCGGCTCGTCGCGCTCGACCAGCCGCCGGAGCTTCCGGAACGTCACGACGTCGCGGTCGATCCGTGCCTCGCCCTCCGGCCCGTCGGTCGGGTCGAGGACGACCAGCGCGAACGACGGCGACGACCCCCGCACGTCGCCGCTCTGGACGTCCACCCCGAAGACCGGCGCGTCGAGCGCGCTCGTCCGGGCGTTCACGGACGAGAACTGGACCGCGACGGCTAAATACCTTGGTCGGGCCGGCTGCGTCGCCCCCGCCCGGCTGGGACCTCCCGTGCCGGCGAGTTCAGCCGTCCGGAAACGACACCTCGACGGTGTCGCCGTCGTCGGGGACGAACGCCTCGGCGCCGCTCCCCGCCTCGTCGAGCCGCTCGCGGGCCTCTCTCGCGAGCACGCCGGCGTCGCCCGCGTACCGCGCCGAGACGTGGACGAGCGCAAGCCTTCGCGCGCCCGTCCGAGCGGCCAGCGCCGCCGCCTCGCTCGCCGTCGCGTGGCCCGTCGACCGCGCCCGCTCTGTCTCAGCGTCCGCGAACGTCGCGTCGTGGACGAGGAGGTCCGCGTCCGCCGCAGCCGTCTCGACGCCCTCGCTCGGCCGGGTGTCGCCGGTGTAGACGACCCGGCGCCCCGGCCGCGGCGGGCCGACCACCTGCTCCGGGCGGACCGTCCGCCCGTCGTCGAGCGTCACCGACTCGCCCTCGTGGAGCCGGCCGTACGCCGGCCCCGGCGGAATCTCCAGCTCCTCCTCTGCGGTCTCGCGGTCGAACCGGCCGGGCCGGTCGTCCTCGACGAGCGCGTAGCCGACCGACGTCGTTCGGTGGTCGGTGCGAAACGCCCGCACCTCGTAGTCGTCGCGGGCGAGCGCGACTCCCCCTGGCGAGACCTCGTTGATCCGCACCGGGAACTCCGGCTCGTGGCCGGCGGCGTGGACCAGGTCGCGGAGCCGGCGGCGCGTCCCCGGCGGGCCGTGAATCGCGAGCGCGCGGGTCCGACCGTTGAACCCGAGCGTCTGGACCAGCCCCGGCAGGCCGAGGACGTGGTCGCCGTGGAGGTGGGTGACGAAGACGTGGTTGAGGCCGAACCCGGTGCCGAAGCGCATCATCTGTCGCTGGGTCCCCTCGCCGCAGTCGAACAGGAACTCGTCGCCCTCCCGCGAGACGTAGACGGCGCTGGCGCCGCGCTCGACGGTGGGGACGGCGCCCCCGGTCCCGAGGAAGGTGACACGGAGCGACATACTCCCGCTGTGGCGCGGCGTGGTTTAGGCGCGTCGGACCGGCGGCGCGACCGCGGACCGCCCCGCGACGCCGACCGCCGGCGTTTTGCCCGCTGGCCCCGTCCCCTCTGTCGATGGACGGCCCGCTGTGGACCGAGCGCCACGCGCCAGACGTCGCCGACCTGCCACAGGCCGAGGTGCGCGACCGGCTGGCACGCGCCCGGACCGAGCCGATGAACCTCGTCGTCCACGGCCCGTCGGGCGCGGGCAAGACCGCAGCCGTTCGCGCACTCGCGCGCGAGACCCACGACGACCCCGACAACGACCTGTTCGAACTGAACGTCGCGGACTTCTTCGACCGGACGAAAAAGCAGATCCGCGAGGACCCACGGTTCGCGCCGTTCCTCGCCGGTCGGTCCCGGATGGCGAAACGCGACATGGTCAACCACGTCCTGAAGGAGGTGGCGGGCTACGCGCCCGTCTCGGGGTCGTACAAGACGGTGCTGCTCGACAACGCCGAGGCGATCCGCGAGGACTTCCAGCAGGCGCTCCGCCGGGTGATGGAGCGCAACCACCGGACGACACAGTTCGTGATCGCCACCCGTCAGCCCTCGAAGCTCATCCCGCCGATCCGGTCGCGGTGTTTTCCCGTTCCCGTCCGCGCGCCGACGACCGACGAGACGACCGCGGCCCTCCGCCGGGTCTGCGAGGCAGAGGCCGTCTCCTACGACGACGACGGCCTGGCGTTCGTCGCCGGCTACGCCGACGGCGACCTGCGAAAGGCCGTCCTCGGCGCGCAGGCCGCCGCCGCCGACGCCGACGAGGTGACGATGACCGCCGCCCACGCCGCCCTCGAGTCGGTCGGGCGGGACGACGCGCTCCGCGGCGTCCTCGTCGACGCCCGCGCCGGCGAGTTCGACGACGCACACTCCGCCGTCGAGGACCTCCTCGAGGACGGCTTCGACGGGCAGGGGCTGTTGCGCGCACTCCTCCGTGTCGCCCGGACGGAGTACGACGGCGCCGAACTCGCCCGCCTCTACCGTCTCGCCGGCGAGGCCGACCTCGACCTCGCGACCGGCACCGACGACGCCCTCCACCTCGCGCACCTCCTCGCCGAGTGGGGCCGGCCCGCGGGGGCCGGGGCGTGAGCGCCGTCCCCGGGCTGGCGCCGGGCGCGGGCCGCCGCGCAGCGCCGCTGTTCGTCGGCGCCGTTCTCGCGCTCCCGGCCCCGGCGCTGGCCCTCGCCCTCGCCGCGCTCGGCTGGGCCGTCCTCGCCTTCTACCGCGACCCCGACCGCACGGCTCCGCCCGAGGGCGTCGTCGCGCCCGCCGACGGCGAGGTGGCGGTCGTGCGCGAGGAGGGCGACCGGGTCCGCGTCGGTGTGTACATGAGCGTCCTGAGCGTCCACGTCAACCGTGCGCCGGTCGCCGGTCGGGTCCGGGCCGTCGACCGCCGCGACGGCGGTCACCTCCCGGCGTTCTCGAAGGAGTCCGACCGCAACGAGCGGGTCGTCCTCGACGTCGGCAGCGTCGAGGTGACGCTCATCGCCGGCGCCGTCGCGCGGCGGATCACCCCCTACCTCGCGCCGGGCGACGACGTCGCCCGCGGCGCGCGGATCGGACACATCGCCTTCGGGTCCCGTGCCGACGTCCTCCTGCCGCCGGCGGTCGACCGCGCCGACCTCCGGGTCGCGGAGGGCGACCGGACCCGCGCCGGCGAGACGGTCCTCGCGCCGCTGACCGAGAGCTAACGCTCCGCGCGCCTCTCGCGCCTCTCGCGGGCCACCTCACTCCGTTCGACGCCCCGCGCACGCTCCGGCGGCTCACGTCCGTTCACCGCGCTCGGTCTCGCGGGCCGGCGCCTCGCGCCGCCCCGCGTTCAGCACGTGAACGTGTCGCACCAGCGACCGGTGGACCCGTCGCTCGTGGCGCGTCTCGACCGCCCAGCCCGCGTCGCGGGCCGCCGCCGAGACGGACTCGTCGGCGACGACGACCGCCCGCGGCGCGACCCGGCGGGCCGCCACGAGCGCCGCCGCGACGAGCCCGTCGTCGCCGACCACCTTCGACTGCCGGCCGTAGGGCGCGTCGACGACGACGGCGTCGGCGGCGCCGTCCGCGACCGGGAGTCGGGTCGCGTCGCCACGGAGGACCGCGAACGCCGCGTCGTCGAGGTACGCCCGGCAGTTTTCCCGCGTCCCCCGGACCATCTTCGCCTGCGCGTCGACGCCGACGGCGCGCGCGCCGACCAGTCCCGCCTCTATCAGGAGGCCGCCGGTGCCACACATCGGGTCGACCACCAGCGCGCCGGGGCGTGCGCCGGCGACGTTCGCGAGCGCACGGGCGTCGAGCGGGTCCATCCCGCCTGGCTGGAAGAACGGGCGCTCGGTCGGCCTTCGCGCGCCGAACCCGCCCGTCCGCTCCGCGACCTGCCACCCGACCAGACAGGCGTCGGCCGCGAACGCCGCCCGCAGGACGTGGTCCGGGTCGTCCAGGTCGACGGCGTGGCCGGCGGCGACGAGCGCCGCGCCCAGTTCGCGCTCTGCCGCCCGCGTGTCGACGCCCGCCGTCCCCCGGACGTCGCGAGCGCGGACAGCGACGCGCCCCTCGACGGGGTCGGCAGCCGCGGTGACAGCCCGCGCGGCGGCGACCGAGGCGTCGGTCCGACCGACCAGCCGCGAGACCGCGCGGGTGTATGCGAGGCCGGCCGCACGGTCGGCGTCGACGGCGGGCGCGACGGCGAGTCCGGGCGCGACCCGTTCGACCCCCGGCGCGACGGCACGGGCCTCCAGCGCCGCGAAGGCGTCGTCCTCGCCGCCAAGCTCCAGCGCGTACACGCCGGCCGGTCGGCGCGCCGGTGAAAATGGCTTCCGAAGCGCTCAATCCCCCGTCGGTCCGACCGGCGGTGTGCTGCTCCAGAGCGCGGTCCCGGTCGCCGGCACGTTCCTCTCGCTCGCGCTCTTCCTCTCGGTCACGGCCCACGTCGCGGCCCGGAACGTCCTCGGTGACGTGCCCGCCCGCCTCGGCCTGACCGTCGGGCCGGGGCCGGCGGCGGTGGCGGTGACAGGCGCCGCGCTGTCGGTGACGCCGGCGGTCAGCGTCCCGCTCGCCGTCGTCGCCGACGCGCTCCTCGTCCGGCGGGCCTACGGGCTGGAGCGCCGCCTGACCGCCTACGTCACGCTCATCCACGCCGTCGTGAGCGTGGCCCTCGGCGCCGCGCTCGTCGCGGGATTCTTGCTCTTCCGGACCGCACCCGGGTAGTGTGCGCGCGCTCGCTCCGGTGTGGAACGGGACGGAACGGCGGCTCCGCGCGCCGGTCCGGGTCGCGCTGACGGCGCTCGTCGCCGGTCTCACCGGCGCCGGTCTCGGGGCCGCGCTCTCTGCGCTCCCCGCCCCGTCGACGCCGCAGGTGACCGTCCTCGTCGGCACCGCCCTCACCGCCGTCGCCGTCGCCGTCGGTGTCGGCGTCGCGGCGGTCCTCCTCGACCGCCGCCGGCTCCGGGGCTACGGCCTCGCGCTCGACGGCGCGTGGCTCCGCGACCTCGTCGCCGGGACCGCCCTCGGCGCGCTCCTGATGACCGGGATTCTCGCCGTCTCACTCGCCGCCGGGTGGGCGACCGTCGTCGACGTCGGGCGGGTGAGTGGGCGTCTCTCCCTGCCGGCCGCGTTCGCCCTCGTCGCCGCCGCGTTCGTCCTCGTCGCCGTCGGCGAGGAGCTCGCCGTCCGGGGCTACCTGCTGACGAACCTCGCCGAAGGCCTGCAGCCGCTCGGTGACCGCGCCGCCACGGCGGGCGCGGTCGGCCTCTCGTCGCTCGTCTTCGGCGGCCTCCACGCCGCGAACCCGTCGGCGACGGCGGTGAGCGTCGCCGGCATCTCGCTGGCGGGCGTGATGCTCGGCCTCGGCTACGTCCTCACGGGTCGGCTCGGCGTCCCCGTCGGCCTCCACTTCTCGTGGAACCTGTTCCAGGGGCCGGTCTACGGCTTCCCGGTGTCGGGCATCGACCTCGGGGTGTCGCTCCTCGTCCTGGAGGTCTCCGGCCCGACGGCGCTGACCGGCGGCGCGTTCGGCCCGGAGGCCGGACTGCTCGGGGTCGGGTCGGTCGTCGTCGGAACAGCCGTGGTCGTCGCCTACGCCAGACGGCTGCCGGCGGCGCCGACCCTCGCGGCCTTCCTCTCGCCGGACCTGCGGTGGTGGGCGTGGGCGTCGCCGGTCGACGAGTCGACGGGCGGCGTCGACCCGCGGGTCGCGCGCGCCGACGAGTCGCCCGACGACCGCTAGTCGACCAGCCGCTCGATCTCGGTGACGAGGATGCCGCTCGCGCCGACGCTCTTGAGGTTCGCGACCGTCTCGTACACCGCCCGCTCGTCGACGACGGCGTGGACCGCCACCCGCTCGTCGCCGTTCTCGTCCGCGGCGACGTCCATCACCGTCGGGCCGCCGAGGCCGGGGATCACGTCCCGCACGTCGTCGAGTCGGTCGCGGGGGGCGTTCATCATCAGGTAGCGCTTGCCCTCCGCCGCGAGGACGGACGAGAGCGCGGTGACGAGCCGGTCGACCGCCTCGTCGTCGGCGGCCTCGGGTCGGGCGAACAGCCGCACCGACGACTCCAGCACCGTGTCGACGACGGCGAGCCGGTTCACCTTCAGCGTCGTCCCCGTCGAGGTGATGTCGACGATCGCGTCGGCCATGTCGACGTGCGGGGTCAGCTCCGTCGCGCCCGTCACCTCGACGATCTCCGGGCCGATGCTCCGCTCCGCGAAGTACGACTCGGTCACGCGCGGGAACTCGGTGGCGACCGTCCCGTCCGCGAGGTCCGCCGGCGCCGTGACCGCGCCGTCCTCCGGCGCGGCGAGCACCAGCCGGCACCGCCCGAACCCGAGGTCGAGCAGGTCGACCAGCCCCGTCCCGGACTCGCGCTCCTGGTCGAGGCCGGTGATCCCCGCCTCCGCCGCGCCGTCGGCGACGTACTCCGGGATGTCGGCGGCGCGCGCGAACACCAGCGACACGTCCGGGTCGACGGTGTCGGCGTAGAGCTTCCGGTCGGCGCCGTTCTCGACGCGGAGTCCCGCCCGCTCTAAGAGCGCGACGGTCGGCTCGTGGAGCCGCCCCTTGTTCGGAACTGCGATGCGCATACGCGGCCCGTCGCGGTCGCCGCACTTGCCTCTGTCCTTCCGGGCGCCGGGGTGACACTCATGACCACGCGTCCCGACGCCCGCCCGTGAGCGACACACTCCTCGTCGCCGGCGGTCGGGTGCTCCGGCCAGACCTGACCGTCGAGCGCGCGGACGTGCTGGCCAGCCCCGAGACGGGCCGTATCGTCGACGTGGGCGAGGACCTCGACCGGTCGCCCGACGAGCGTCTCGACGCGACGGGCGCGCTGGTGGTTCCGGGCCTCGTCAACGCCCACACCCACGTCGCGATGACGCTCCTGCGCGGGTACGCCGACGACAAGCCACTCGAATCCTGGCTCCGCGAGGACGTCTGGCCCGTCGAGGCCGAACTCCGGGCGGGCGACGTCTACGCCGGCGCACGCCTCGGCCTCGTCGAGATGATACGGAGCGGGACGACCCTGTGCTCTGACATGTACTTCCGGATGGACGAGGTCTGCCGGGCCGTCGCGGAGACGGGCCTCCGTGCTCGCCTCGGTCGCGGCGCCGTCACCGTCGGCGAGGACGAGGCCGCCGCCCGCGAGGAGGTGGCGGAGACGGTGCGGGTCGCCGAGGCCCTCGACGGCCGGGCCGACGGCCGGGTCCGTGGCGCGGTCTGTCCCCACAGCCTGACCACGGTGTCCGAGGCGCGGCTGGAGCAGGCCGCCGCGGGCGCCCGCGACGCCGGCCTGCCGCTGCACTACCACGCGAACGAGACGCCCGCCGAGGTCGAGCCGTACGCCGAGCGGGGCGTCCGGCCGCTCGCGTTCGCGCGCGACCGCGGCCTCCTGCGGGCGGGTGACCTGCTCGCGCACTGTGTCCACGTCGACGACGAGGAGATCGACCTGCTGGCGGAGACGGGCGCCGCCGTGCTCCACTGTCCGGCCGCGAACGCGAAGCTGGCCTCCGGTATCGCGCCGGTCGCCCGGCTGCGCGACGCCGGCGTTCGTGTCGCGCTCGGCACCGACGGGCCGGCGTCGAACAACGACCTCGACCCGTTCGACGAGCTGCGCGACGCCGCGATGGTCGGGAAGCTCGCCGCCGAGGACGCGGGCGCCGTCCCCGCCGCCGCGGCGGTGGAGCTCGCGACCGCCGCCGGCGCCGACGCGCTGGGGTTCGACGCGGGCCGGATCGCAGCCGGTCGACTCGCCGACCTCGCCGTCGTCGACCTCTCGGACCCGCACCTCGTGCCGGAGCACGACCTCGTCTCGCACCTCGCGTACGCGGTCCGCGGGTCCGACGTGCGCCACACCGTCTGCGGCGGACGGGTGCTGATGCGCGACCGCGAGGTGCTCGTCGTCGACGAGGCGACGGTCGTCCGCGAGGCACGGGAGCGCGCGCAGGCGCTGGTGGACCGCGCCGGGTGACACGGCGTGGCGCCGAGGCTCAAACGCCCGCCGTCGTCTCCGGTGGGTACACCCGCCCGGTCTGCGAACCGGACGACGTGAACCGCCGACGGCTCCTCGAGACGCTGGCCGCGCTCGCGGCCGGGACGACGGGGTGTACCGCCCGCTCCGGCGGCGAGAGCGGGGACGAGACGGCGGGTTCGCCGCCGACAGACGCGCCAGCCGGAACGCCGACGCCCCCCCGGGAAGCCCGTCTCCGGATCGTCGACCGCTCGTTCGCCGCCGCCGACGGCGAGTGCGCCGGCGGCACGGACGCAGTCGGCGAGGCGACGGTGGCGTTCGACGCCGAGACGGTCCGGGTCGACGGCCGGCTCGGGACGCCGACGCCCTGCTACGGCGCGGCGCTCCGCGATGCGTCGCTCGAGGGAGACACCCTCGTCGTCGCGGTGGCACGGACCTCGCCGCCGGGCGAGGCCTGCGTCCAGTGTCTCGGCGCCGTGCCGTACGACGCGACGGTTCGGTTCGCCGGCGGCCTCCCGGACGAGGTGACGGTCGAACACGACGGCGAGGCGGTGACCACCGTCCGACAGTGACGCGGTAGGGTCTTGTGGCCGCCGCCCTCAACGGGAGTATGGAGTCGATTACGACGCGTCTCGACGACGCCGGCGAGGCGCGCGAGGCGGGCGAGCGGAAACTCGACTGGGCACGAGAGCATATGCCGATCGTCGCGACGCTCCGCGAGCGGTTCGAGGCCGAGCGGCCGCTCGACGGCGAGCGGGTCGGGATGGCGATGCACGTCGAGGCGAAGACCGGCGTGCTGGTCGAACTCCTGGCCGCCGGCGGGGCCGAGGTCGCGATCACCGGCTGCAACCCGCTCTCGACACAGGACGACGTCAGCGCGGCGCTCGACGCCCGGCCGACGATCACCTCCTACGCCCGGAACGACGTCGCGGACGACGAGTACTACGGCGCACTCGACGCCGTGGCGCGGTTCGAGCCGACGGTGACCGTCGACGACGGCTGTGACCTCGTGACGCTGATCCACGACGAGTACCCCGACCTGCTCTCGACGGTCGTCGGTGGATGCGAGGAGACGACGACCGGCGTCCACCGCCTGCGGGCGATGGACGACGACGACGCCCTCCGCTACCCCGTCTTCGCCGTCAACGACACCCCGACGAAGCGCCTGTTCGACAACGTCCACGGCACCGGCGAGTCGGTGCTGTCGAACGTCGCGATGACGACGAACCTCACCGTCGCGGGCAAGACGGTGGTGGTCGCGGGCTACGGCCACTGCGGGCGCGGCGTCGCCCGGAAGGCGGAGGGCTGGGACGCCCACGTCGTCGTGACCGAGGTCGACCCCCGGAAGGCGCTGGAGGCGCACATGGACGGCCACGAGGTGCTGCCGATGGCCGAGGCCGCCGCCGAGGGCGACCTGTTCGTGACGACGACGGGTAACCGCGACGTGATCGTCGACGACCATTTCGACCGGATGCGGGACGGCGCGATACTGGCAAACGCCGGGCACTTCGACGTCGAGGTTGACGTCGACGAACTCGCCGACCGCGCCGTTGCCCGGCGCGAGGTGCGCCCCGGCGTCGAGGAGTTCGAACTGGCCGACGGCCGGCGGCTCCACCTCCTCGCGGAGGGTCGCCTCGTCAACCTCGCCGGCCCGCTGTCGATGGGTCACCCCGTCGAGGTGATGGACCAGAGCTTCGGCGTCCAGGCGCTCTGTGTGCGTGAACTCGTCGAGGGCGCGTACGAGGCGGGCGTTCACGACGTGCCGGACGCCGTCGACCGCGAGGTGGCGCGGGTGAAACTCGACGCAGAGGGGGTCGCCCACGACGAGCTGACCGCGACACAGCGCGACTACCTCGACTCGTGGCAGCACGGCACCTGACTGGATGAGCGCGAACCGCAAGGGCGACCGGCGCGAGCGCGAACTGGTCAACCGCCTCGACGAGTCGGGCTTCGCGGTGATGCGCGCGCCCGCCTCCGGGAGTGCCACGGAGCGTGACCTGCCGGACGTCCTCGCGGGCGACGGCGACCGGTTCTACGCGATCGAGGCGAAGTCGTCGTCCGGTGACCCCATCTACCTCGACGGCGAGGAGGTGGCGTCGCTGCTCTTTTTCTCGCGGAACTTCGGCGCGAAGGCCCGCGTCGCGGCGCGGTTCGACCGCGAGGACTGGTACTTCTTCCACCCCGACGAGCTCTACACGACCGACGGCGGCAACTACCGGGTGAAACGCGAGACGGCACTCGCGGAGGGCGCGGACCTCGCGGAGCTGACGGGCGGGTCGACACGGACGACGCTCGACGACCACGCAGACGAGTGAGCGCGGCCGGGACGGCCCGCCTCACCCCGGCGCTCGCCGCGCCGCAGGTCGCCGAGGTCGACCGCCGGGAGACGGGTTCGTGGCCGCCGTACGGGCATCGAAGTCCTTTTGCCGCGACCGGCGCTCGGCTGAGATATGGAGTTAGAGGAGGGGATGCTCCGGAAAATCGGGCTCTCCGTCACCGTCGTCCTGGTGTTCATCGCCGCCTTCGTCGGCATCGGACTCCAGTTCAGCAGCGACGGCCTCTCGCCGACCGGCGGGCTGGCGCTGGTCGCCGGCGTGGTGCTGTTCATCCTCTCGTTCGCCGCCGTCGGCCTCCTGTTGAACGACTAGTCGACGGCGTCGCGGTAGTACGAGAGCGGGTGGGCGACCCGCTCGCAGCGCTCGTCTCTGTTCACGCAGTCGCCCTGTGCGTCCATCGTCGCACAGGAGGGCATCGGATACTGCGAGCCGTCGCCGTCCGCGAGGACGGTCACGGGGAACTCGGCGGCGTCGTCGAGGCCCGTCCGCTCGGCGACCGCGGCCTCGTCCAGCCCGAGGTCGACGAGAAAGGCGACGAGTGCGAACCGCGAGCGCGGCGGCAGCTCCTCGCCAGCCCGGGCACGCGCCAGTAGCGCGTCGACGCAGGGCGGAAACGCCGCCTCCTCGACAGTCGAGACGTCCGGCCTGGGCGCGCGGTCGGCCAGCAGGGTGCGCAGGCGTGTGACCTCCTCTGCCAGCGCGTCGGCCAGCGTCTCGCCCGCGTCGCCGCCGACGGGGACCGGCAGGCCCTCGGCGACGCGCGCCCGGACCCGCTCCTCCAGCAGGTCGAACAGCTCGGCGCGCTCGACCGGCACCCGACCGTCGGCGAGCGCGCGGTTGACCAGCCGCCACTCCTCGCCCTGGTCCGGGTCCGCGAGCTCGAGGTAGACGGCGACGTCGACGTCGGCGTCGTACCGGCTGTCGTCGCGGGCGGTCACGGCGTCGGCGGCGTCGAACTCCCGGAGCGCCTCGTCGAGCGAGAGCCGACCCCGCTCGACGGTCCGCAGGCTCGCCCCGTCGGCGGCGGCGTCGGCCTCCAGCCGCTCGCGGGCCGTGGCAGCCTCGGCGACGGCGTACTTCCGGACGGCGTCGCGGTCGTCGAGCAGCGAGACCAGCACCCGCGCGACGGGGTACGAGAGCAGCTCGTCCCGCGGTCGCCAGCGGTCCTCGGCGGTGTCGACCCCGCCGGTCATGAGTGCGCGCTCGACGCGCTCTGCCCCACGCTCGACCGCCGGGGCGTCGGCACGGGCGAGCTCCGCCGGCGCCACGGAGAGCCCGGCGACGGCGTCGCGCGCCCCGGCGAGAAACGGATAGCGGGCGTGGCGAGGGTGAACCTCCGGCTCCGGCATCGTCCCGAGGTGGTTCCCGGAGCCGAAAAGCACGGTGGTCGGCGAGCCGGGAGCCGCCGAGCGTGACGCTTTTTCCCCCGCCCGACGACCCCCTGTCGTGCCGCGGTTCGACTACCCGTGTCCGGACTGCCGGACGCGAAACAGCCTCCACGACGCGGACTGTCGGTTCGAGGGCGTCCCGTGGCCGGCGGTCGAGGACGCCTACCTCGACACCGTCGGCCCGCTCTCGACGGGCGTCGTACGCGAGTCCGACCTGGTCGCGGACTGGCCCGACGACGAGCACGAGCGCCTGCGCCGGGCGGCGCTCGGCCGACTGAAGAGCGACGGTCGGGTCGACCAGACGGGCGGGCGCCTGCGCCTCCGGACGGCGGCGGAGTTCCGCGAGGAGGTGGCGGAGCCGGACGTCGAGCCGATCCGGACCGTCTACCGCGAGGGGTCGGTCCCCGGCTGTCACGACAACGCCGTCTTCGCGATGATAGCGTGGTACGAGATGGTCGGGCTGTCGTGGCCGGAGACGAGAGAGCGGGTCGTCGCGTGGCTCCGCCGGTCGGGCGCGTGGGACTCCGGCGGGTTCGAGGAGCCCAGCCCCGAGGCGCTCGTCGACGCGAAGCGTCACGTCTACGAGTCGGGCTACGGCTGGAAGGAGAAGGCGAGCGCGGCGAAACGGGTGATCGAGGGGCGGCGGTAGCACGGGGCGCCGAACGGAGCGGCGGCCCGCGAGACCGACCTACACTGCCGCCCACACGCGCCGGCCGACCGCGCCGAGCGCGGTCCGGGCGTCGTGGGTCGCGCCGACGGCGCCCCACGCGACGGGGACGGCCAGGAGGACGCCGACCGAGTCGCAGACACCGAGCGGACTCCCCGCCGGGAACGGCGCGACGACGAGGCCGAGCGTCGCCAGCCCGCCGACGGCGAAGCCGGCCGGGACGCGCCGGCGTTCGCGCCGCCACCCGACGGCGCCGGCGAGCCCCACGGCGAGGCCGGTGAGGACGAGCGCCGCCGTCTCGAAGGCGTTTCGCGGGAAGATCCAGCCGGCGGCGAAGGTCTCCAGCCGGTAGAGCTGTCCGCCCTTCTCGATCACGTATATGCCCTGCCCGTGGTCGGCGTAGTCGCTGTAGAGGAACTCGGGCGGCCTGTTCGCCTCGCCGAACACCGTCGCGGAGCCGTCGGGGTCGGCGAGTGCGGCGTCGACGGCGACCTGGCCTCGGGCGAGAGCTTGACGTAGTCGCGGACGGTCACCTCCTCGGGCACCTCGCCCGGTCGACCGGCTCTCTCGAGTGGTCGTAGGCCGTCTGTCCGGCGTGCGGATAGTGGACGAGTGGGCTGGCGACGAGAACGGCGGCGCCGGGGAGTCTGGGTTCGTCGAGCGACGCGGGGAGGGTGGAGTCGGACGCTGTGGGGCCATCGCTGCCGTCGGCTCGGCGCCCGGCGGTACGTCTCTTGTCAGTCGCTCTGGATGCGGGGCGCGAGCATATAGGTCACGCGTCCGAGCCCCTCGGCGAGCTCGTAGTGGAGCTTCACGGGGAACTCCTCGCCGAGCTCGACGGTCACCTCGGCGTCGGACGGGATCGCCTTGTTCATGTCCTTGAGGTAGTCGAGGCTGAACAGCGAGTCCGCCGCGCCCGGGGTCAGGTCGATGAGGTCGCCGGCGCCGAGCTCGAGGTCGACGTCGTCGGTGTCGCCCTGTGCCTCGACGAAGAAGGCCGCGGCGTCGGGGTCGACACGCAGGCGGATGTGGTCGCTCACCATGTCGGCGGCGGTGATGCCGCGGCCGAGCTGGGCGCCCTCGACGACGATCTCCGCCGCGAGGTCGAGGTCGGGGATGTCCGGCTCCTGCCGGATCGAGTCGGGGTCGATGAGCGCGAGGGTGTACGAGAGGCCGTCCATCTGGATGTGGAGCTTCCGGGTCTCCTCGTCGAGTTCGAGGTGAACGAGGTCGTCGGCGGAGGCCATGCCGGCGATATCCTCCAGCCGGGCGAGATTGACGCCGATGACCCCGCCGTCGGCATCGTAGGACTCGAACGCGCCGGCGTCGAGTTCGAGGTCGACCATCCCGACGTTCGCCGGGTCGACCGCCCGGATCGCGAGTCCGTCCTCGTTCAGCCGAATCTTGCACTCGTCGACCAGCACGCTCACCGAGTCGAGCGCGTCCCCCAGCGTCGACGCGCTCACGATGGCCTCGAACATGGCCCGAAATTCTCCGGCCCGGAGGAAAAGCCCCCCGGTCCGCCGTCGAGATCACCGATCATTAACCTCTCTGACCACGTGCCCGAAGGTATGCAGCGGCCTCTCCGGGTACTCTACCAGGACACGGACCCCGCGATGCGGCGGGCGGTCCGGGCGCTTCTCGGCGCCGACGAGTTCACCGTCGATACGGCGCACGGCCCCGCGGCAGTCCGGGCGCTCCTCGACGAGGCAGACGACCCGCCCCCGGCCTGTGTCGTCCTCTCCGACCCGGACGCCCCCGACGCCGTCCCGGCGCACGACCGGCCGGTCGTCCGCTTCGTCGACGACCCGCCGGCCGGCGCAGACGCCGAGACTGTCGACCGCCGGGGCGAGGAGGCACTCGCGCGCCTGCGCACCGCCGTCCGGCGAGCCGCGTCCGACAGCACGGCCGCAGCCGCCGACGCGTCCCGCGCGATCGTCGAGGCGATTCAGGACCCGGTGTACGTCCTGGACGACCGGGGCCGGTTCGTCCGGGTGAACGACGCGTTCACCGACCTCGTCGGCTACTCTCGGGACCGGATCGTCGGCAGTAGCGTCTCGCTGGTGAAAGACGAGACGGCCGTCGAGCTCGGCGAGGCACAGCTCCGCCGTCTCCTCGCGGACGACGGCCCCGACGACCTCCGGTTCGAGCTGGACGTCGAGGCCGCCGACGGGACCGTCCGGCGGTGCGAGGACCACATGGCGCTGCTCCCGTCGGCCGACGACGAGTTCGTCGGGAGCGCCGGCGTCCTGCGGGACGTCACGGAGCGTCGAGGGCGAGAGCGGCGCTTCCGACGCGAGCGCGACCGGGTCCGGCTGCTGTTCGACCGCAGCCCCGTCCCGGTCGTCCGGTTCGTCATCGAGGACGGGGTGCCGGCTGTCGCCGAGACGAACCCCGCGTTCGACCTGACGTTCGGCACCGACGACGTCGCGCCGGGGACGCCGCTCGGCGCGCTCCACACTCCGGACGACGAGGCGTTCGCCGGCGCGAGCGGCATCGCCGAGCGCATCCGGGTCGGCGGATCAATCGAGGCCGAGGTCACCTGCGAGACGCCGAGCGGGCCGCGGGAGTTCCTGCTCAACGTCGCGACGAACGTCGCCCGAACCGCGGCGGGGGCCGACGACGCGACCGCCGACGAGGGGTACGCCATCTACGTCGACATCACCGAGCAGGCGGCCTACGAGGCGGCGCTCGACCGCCAGACCCGGTGGCTCCAGGGGTTCGCCGACGTGTTCGCCCACGACATGGCCGGCCCGCTGAACGCCGCGCAGGGCCACCTCGACCTCGTCCGCGAGGCGCTCGGCCCGGACGCGCCGGCGCGGGACAGCCTCGACGCCGCGGACCGCTCGCTCGACCGTCTCGACGAGCTGGTTCGCGACCTCTCGGACGCGCTCCGGGCCGGGACGGTCGACGTCGACCCCGAGCCGGTCGACCTCGCCCCCCTCGCCCGCGAGGCGTGGGCGTCGCTCGCGTCCGCGGCGGCGACCCTCGACGTCGACGACGCGCCGGGAGTCGTCGCCGACCGGCTCGCGACCAAGCGCCTGCTCGAGAACCTGTTTCGAAACGCACTCGACCACGCCGGCTCCGACGTGGCCGTCGCGGTCCGGCCCGTCTCCGGCGGGTTCTGTGTCGACGACGACGGCCCCGGTGTCCCCGCCGAGGACCGCGAGTCGGTGTTCGCGCCGGGCTACACGACCGACTCCGACGGCACCGGGTTCGGCCTGCTGAGCGTCCAGCAGATCGCGCTCGCACACGACTGGTCGGTCCGCGCGGCGTCGAATCCGAGCGGCGGGACGCGGATCGTGGCAACGGGCGTCGAACGGACGTAGCCCCCCGACCGACGGCTGTCCGAGGGCCGACCGCCTCCGTACTGGCACGAACGCAGCGAGCGGGTGGTCCGCGTGACGGGCCGCGAGGGGTGCGACGGTAGAGCCGAACTCCCCCGGACAGGACGACCCTGCGCAGTAGCCTCGACACCGCACGACCGAACGTCGCTCGAAGATCCGGGACTCTCGTCGGCGACCCTGCCACGTCGTTTCGCCGGGCGTCTCGACGTGTGCGAAGTACCGGTACTGTCTGCTGTCCCCTCGCGGAGCTGCGTCGACGGTAGTGGTAGCCGGGTGAGCGTCGTCAGTCAGCACAGCATCGCCTCCAGCTACGTCGAACAGCCGTGCCGATAGTGAGACTCGACACCTGCGTCAGGCCGTTCGCGGTCGACGCCAGTGGCCGCGAGCCTCTGTATCCAACCGTCGCTCGGAGGCCGCCGTTCGGTACGGCAGTTATTTAGATACTATAGTGGTTCATGTCATTACTCATATCTATTATAAGACTTCTTTAGTTGACGTTCGGTATCTAACCCTGGATGTCGGCGACAGACCAACAGAGCGAGTCCCTGTTCAGCTTCGACAATCAGGACATGATGGTGTTCATCCTCATCATGTCCCTTCACGGACTGCAGATGATGTTCGCGGAGTTGCTCCCGTCGTTTTCACTCGGGGGGCTGGAACTCGAACTCGGGCCGTTCCTGTTCATCTCCTATACGCTCGTCTTCCTCTTCCGGTCGTTCTGGGCCTGCCTAGCCGTCCCGGTCGGTGGAATCGTCTTCGGTGAGATCCTGATCGGAGACTTCAGCGCGTTCGGGGCCGTCGAGAGCCTCCTCATGATCACCATCTCGCTGTACATCGCGACCACGATGATCACTGATCCGGAGGACCTGAAGTGGCTCGCGGTGCTGGCAGTGGTCGCCAAGGGGCTGGAGGAGCTCGCCGCACAGTTCATCGACGTCGGGAAGTTCTACGTCGGCGTCGAATCGCTCGAAGCAATCGAGTGGCTCCCGGAGACGATCTGGGTCGTCGAGACCGCGGGCGCGACCACCCAGATCATCATCGCGGGGATCGTCTTCGGTGCGCTTCCGATGGTGTATTTCTATCCACGGATGCGTGGCAAGGTCGAGCCGCTGCTCGGAATGGAGCCGGTCGAGGGCCACCCGAGCGGCAGTCGGTTCAACCGTGACACGCTCAAGGCACTCGTCGCCTGGGTCGTTCTGACCCCGGTCGCGTTCGTCTTCGAGGCGTTCAGCGAGACCAGCGGTGCGTTCCTCATCTTCGAACCGAAGTTCGTCGAGTCGTACGGCCAGATATTCCTCGCGGTGCCGATTGTCGCCGCCGCAATCGTCGCCTACGGCGTGGTGTACTACCGCCGGCAGGACCCCGCGTAATCACGCCGTCTTCCTCCAGGGTCAATGAGTTCAACGACGATTACTGTCGACGACCTGACGTTCCGTTACCCGGGAAGCGACGAGCCGGTGTTACGAACCGCGAACGTCGAGATCGGTTCCGGGGAGTTCACCGCGATTATTGGCGGCAACGGGAGCGGCAAAACGACACTGTGCAAGGCGTTCAACGGACTCGTCCCGCACTTTTTCGACGGGACGTTCGAAGGGACCGTCCGCGTCGGCGACACCGTGACGACCGAGAGCGACGTCTCGACACTCTCCCGGACGGTGGGCTACGTGTTCCAGGACTTCGAGAACCAACTCGTCCAGCCGATTGTCCGTGACGACGTCGAGTTCGCGGCGAAAAACCACGGGCTCGAGGACTACGAGGCCCGTGCGACGGACGCACTCGAGGCGGTCGGTCTCGGCGACGCCGCCGATCGGTTCATCTGGGAGCTCAGCGGCGGCCAGCAACACCTCGTCGCGTTGGCCGGCGTGCTGGCGATGGACCCGGAGTTCGTCGTCGTCGACGAGCCGGCGGCCCAACTCGACCCACACAACGCCCGGGAGACCTACGAACAGCTCCGGGAACTCCAGCAGGACACCGACGTTGGTGTCATCGTGATCGAACACCACACGGAGTTCATCGGCGACTACTGCGACCGACTCGTCATGGTCGCCGACGGCGACGTTGCCTGGACCGAGCCGGTCGACGCCGGACTGAACCGGGTCGAAGCGCTGGTCGACGCGGATATCCACCCGCCACAGGTCACACAGATCGCCCGACAGCTTCCGGAGGGAGACGGCACCCTGCCGGACGGTCGGTACCCGGTGACAGTCGAGCAGGCCGTCGACGCCTTCCCCGCGGCTGCTTCCGAAGAGCGGCGACCGGTGAAGGTAGACGGGCACGGCTTCGGTGAGTGTCTGATCAGCGTCGACGACGTGACACACGGCTACCCGACGCTCCGTGAGGGTCGAACGACGGTCCTCGACTCGTTCAGTGTGACGCTGTACTCCGGCAACAGGGTCGCTCTTGTCGGTGCAAACGGAGCCGGAAAGTCGACACTTCTCCGACTGCTGACCGGCCTCGAATCGCCGGACCACGGAACTGTCACGGTTCTCGGCAACGACACGAACGAGACACTCCCCGAGGAACTCGCGGAGGAGACGGTGTACATCCACCAGAACCCCGAGGAGATGTTCGTCGAGGAGACAGTTCGTGAAGACGTGGCGTACTACCTAGAGAACCGTGACGACCCCGACGTCGACAGGCGGGTCGCCGACGTGATCGACTTTCTCAACATGGAGGATATCGCCGACCGAGACGGCCGTCTCCTGAGTGTCGGCCAACAGCGGCGGGCGTCGCTGGCTATCGGTCTGGCGACCGATCCCACCGTCGTCTTGCTCGACGAACCGACCGGGAGTCTCGACCTCCAGAGTCGTCGCGAGGTGACACGGATGCTCTCGCGGTCGGTCACCCGAACGGAGACGGTCGTCGTCGCCACACACGACCTCCAACTGGTGGCAGAGTGGGCCGACCGAGTGGTCGTTCTTGGCCCCGACGGCGTACTCGCCGACGAGACGCCCCAGTCGGTGTTCGAACAGCCCGAGCTACTGGCACGGGCCCACCTCCGACCGCCGCAGGTCGTCGAACTCAGCGACCGACTCGGGATCGACCCGCCTTCGCTCACGACGTCACAGATCGTCGACCGCCTGACGACACAGGGGGGCAGATAATGGGGTATCTCGACGCACTCCGGAACATCACCATCACCGATATCAAACTCGACCTGATGCGGACCGCGTACGACAACGACGACGCGCTACTGAACACGTTCGATCCGCGTGTCGTGATTCTCTGGTCGGCGATATTCGTCGTCGTCCCGTGGTTCTTCTACGAACCCGAGCCGCTGTTCGTGATGCTCGTGGCGTCGTTACTGCTGGCGTACCTGTCACAGACCAGTATCTACCTGCTCACGCTCCTGATCTGGGGAAGCGTCTCGAACATCGGGTTCATCGTCGTCCTCAGCTCTGCCGTCTACTGGTGGCAGGGGGGGTCTGGCGGCCTCCAGGGGGCGGTCGTCGACAACAGCGTCGCGCTGCTGCCGTTTACGATGAAACTCACCGTCATCTCCGTCGTGAGCTTAGCGGCATTTTCCGCGATGAGTCCGAAGAAACTCGCCAAGGGAATGCTGAGTCTCGGCGTCCCGCGGCCGTTTACGTTCGCGATCGCCTACGGCTACAGGATGATGCCAGTCTTACTCGAGGAGTACCACGACCTGGTCAACTCCCTGCGACTCCGAAACAGGGCCCCGGAGAACCGCGGCCTGCTGCGGTGGCGCTACTACCGCTATCTGCTGAAACTCTCGGTCAAGGCGTTCTACCCGATGACGTTCAACGTCGCCAAACGCTCCAGGGTCACCGTCGAGGCGATGGAAACAAAGGGCTTCTCGCACTCGCTCGGCGACGAGGACAGCCGAGAGCTCCGGTTGGGCGATCTCGAACTCCTCCCCCGAGATGTGACGTTCATGCTGGTGTCGCTGCTGTTCGTCCTCGTGGTCGCGGTGTTTCTCTGAACACGCTCGAACGCCGGCCTCGTGTCCGTGGATCACCTTCGACCGCTACGCGAGTATCAATTCGGTCTCGACCAGTTCGACAGCCGTCTCGTCGGCAACTGCTCGGAGTTCCGGGATGCGTTCGGTCAGTTCGCCGGGGCGATGGCTGTCGCTCCCGAGGACGAACGCGACGTCGTGGCCGTCGAACCGTTCCAGCATCGACGGATCGGGGTGTGGACGACCGAGCGAGCGGTTCACTCGCCCCGCGTTGATCTCCGGGACGGTCTCCGAGTCGGCCAACGCCGCGCCGACGCGGTCGTAGTCGCTCTGCTGCGAGTGGCCACGCAGCGTCTCCAGCCGCTCGGGGAGGTCGAGATGGCCGAGCACGTCGAACAGCCCCGACTCGACCAGGCCGACAACGGCGTCGTAGTAGCGTTCGACCGCCGCCCGACGGAACGCGTCGTCCTCGCCGAGGTAGGGCGCGTCGCTGGTGTAGTCGTACTCGCCGGCGAAGTGGACACTGCCGACGGTGTAGTCGAATCCGGCAGAGTCGAGAAACGCCCGGATCCTGTCGGTGTCGCTCGCGACGTAGCTCATCTCGACGGCATCGTACAGCGTTACGCTGGTCCCCTCACGGGCCGCTTCGATTGCCTTCCGGCGCCGCTCGTGGGTCTCGACGAGGTCGTACCGCGCCCGGCGACCGAACGCGTCCTCAGTCACGATACAGTGGTCGGTCAGGCCGAGCCCGTCGAGACCGGCGTCCTCGGCTGCCTCGACCATCGACAGCAGGTCGGACCCGTCCGAGAAGGCTGTGTGCGTGTGGACGTCCGTCCGCATCACGCGTCACCGGCGACGTCGTACAGCTTCTGTCCGTCGAGTTTCGGCACGATATCGCGGCTGTCGAACTGGAGCGCGTACTCGTAGAGGTCGGTACGCTTTATCTCCGGCTTGCGTTCGTACTTCGGGCCCTTCGAGAACTCGACCATCTCGCGGTACACCGACAGTTCGCGCTCGGTCGGGGGGTCTTCGAGCAGGTGGCGGGCGACGAACAGCGCGCCGGCGACGTCCTCCGGCGAGGGCTTTCCGCTGGAGCCGGCAGCGACGAGGCGCGTCTTCGCGTCCTGCTTGCGGAGATGTTCGGCCAGCGCGACGCCGTTGGTCAGTCCACCGACGTAGATCTCGACGCCGTCGCCCCCGGCCAGTCGGAGGTCGGTGACGGCGTTACCGCCGTTGGTGGACGTCATCGCCGTCGGTCGACCCGCCACGTCGACGTCTTGGACGTAACTCGGCGAGTTGAAGAAGTCGTACTCCTCCTCACCCCGATAGTTTGGCCCGGAGCCCCCGCCGATCTTCGCTCGCGGATTCGCCTCTCTGAACGCCGGCTCGTCGCCGCGCTCTTCGGTGATATACACGTATTTCGCCCCATTGGCGAATAGCTCGGGTATCGTCGTCGAGAACTGCGTGACATCGACGACGACGTAGTTGCCGGGGTCTGGGTCCTCGGGAATCTGTGCACGAGCGGGGATCATCCTCTCGACCGGGAGTGACTCGCTCGCCCCGTCGGCAGGTAAACTCACACGTGAACCACGATACGGGGGACGATTGACTGTGGCTAAGACGGATATATGCGGCTACAGAGCACTCTCCAGCGCTGGGGACTGCGCCGAGAGCCCCGACTCTGTCGGGGACACGGCGTGCTCTACGGACTCGAGTCGGTTCGGTTTCGTGTCTGTCTCCGGTGACGCGCTCTCGGCTGTCTCTTCGACACGGTATCTTACGTTCGTACACCCGTCAGGCTACACCCACGAAC
>JAQCMY010000246.1 GCA_028274865.1 Haloferacaceae archaeon
GTGCGGTGCTGGAGACGCTGGCCGCCGCCGTCCTCGCCCGGGGACACGTCCTCATCGAGGACGTCCCGGGGACGGGCAAGACGCTCACCGCCCGCCTGCTGGCGCGGGCGCTCGGCCTCTCGTTCTCCCGGGTCCAGTTCACTCCCGACCTACTCCCCTCGGACGTGACGGGGACGACCGTCTACGACGAACACGCGGGCGAGTTCTCGTTCGCCGCCGGACCGGTGTTCGCGAACGTCGTCCTCGCGGACGAAATAAACCGTGCGCCGCCGAAGACTCAGGCCGCGCTGCTGGAGGCCATGGAGGAGCGACAGGTGACCGTCGACGGCGACACGCACGACCTGCCGGACCCGTTCGTCGTCCTCGCGACGCAGAACCCGGTCGAACAGGAGGGGACGTTCGCGCTTCCGGAGGCACAGCGCGACCGCTTCCTCGTCGAGACGGCGCTCGGCTACCCCGACCGGGACGGCGAACTCGAGCTGCTCGACCGGCGTGCGCGCCGCCGGGCGCTCGCGCCGACGGTCGACGCCCTGCTCTCGCCGGCGGAGGTCCGGGCGCTCCAGCAGGTGCCCGAGGACGTCCACGTCGAGGGCGACGTCCGGGAGTACGTCGTCGACCTCGGACGGGCGACCCGCGCGGACGACCGGGTGGCGACCGGCGTCTCCCCGCGCGGGATCCAGCGGCTGTTCGAGGCCGCCCGCGCACACGCCGTCGTCGCCGGGCGGAACTACGTCGTCCCGGAGGACGTGCGGCGGGCGGCGGAGCCGGCGATGGCCCACCGCCTCGTGCTCGGCACCGAGGCGAGCGTCGCGGGCGTCGAGCGTCGAGCGGTGGTCGCCGACGTCCTCGACCGGGTCGACGTGCCGGGAATGGACCGCGAGAGCGCCTCGTCTGGCGCGTCCGAGGGCCGCCCCGGCGACGACTGACCAGCCGAGACGGCTGGGCGCTCCGCTCCCCGACGGCGACGGGGAGCCCGTCGGGGCCGGTGGGTACGGTAATAAAAGACGGCCAGAGAGGCTGCGCTACGTGACGACCGGGGTCGGGCCGTCACGACCGAGGATCCGGTCGACGATGTCGTCGATGTCTGGAGCGCGGTTCTCCTCCTCCTCGTCTCCGGGCAGGTGCGGCGTCGCTGGCACGACAATCACCCGGACGACGCTATGTAGTTCCTCCGGCAAAAGTGTCCGGGACTCGCGAGGGTGCCAAGAGCTATCGGGCAGGCCGGCGACGGCTGGCCATGGCACGCGTTCCCTACCGCGGCCCGGACGATGTCGACGAGCAGTACCGCGATTACGTCGTCTCCTCGCTCCAGCCCGGCAAGGCGATCAACGTCTACGCCGCGGCGGCGAACAACCCGGCGGTGCTGGAGGGCCTGCGTGCGTTTCTCTCGTCGCTGTGGGACAGTTCGGGGCTGACCAGCCGCGAGCGCGAGATAGTGATCCTCACGACCGCCGCGGAGACGGGAAACGCCTACGAGTGGCACCAGCACGTCAACATCGCCGCCGACGGGCTGCTGACACGAGGCGAGCTCGCCGCGATCGCCGACGACGACCCGACGCCGTTCGACGCGGGCGAGGTCGCACTCGCCGAGTACACCCGTGCGGTCGTCGGCAGCGGGGTGACGGACGGCGTCCACGCCGCGCTGTCGGAACACCTCGACGACCGCGCGCTGACAGGCGCGGCGGCGACGGCGGCGGGCTACCTCGCGCTCGGGCGGATGATAGACGCGTTCGGCGTCGAGGTAGAGGCCGACGACGAGTT
>JAQCMY010000222.1 GCA_028274865.1 Haloferacaceae archaeon
GGCGCACCTCGAGCTGCTCGAACCGACCGGGGACGCCGGGACGGTCGCACGGTTCCTCGACCGGGAGGGCCCGGGCGTCCACCACGTCGCGCTGGCGACGCCCGACCTCGCCGGCGTGCTCGCGGCGCTCCGGGACGCGAGCGTCGAGACCGTCGACGACGACCCCCGTCCCGGTGCCTGGGGACACAGCGTCGCGTTCCTGCACCCCGACGCGGTCGGCGGCGTGCTCGTCGAACTCGTGGAGGCCGAGGCGTGAGAGACCCGCTCGGAGCGCGAACGGCGGCGACGCCGGACGAGACGGCCCTCGTCGACGCGTCGACGGACGAACGGTGGACGTTCGCGGCGCTCGACGACGCCGTCGACCGGACGGCGGGCCGCCTCGCGGCGCTCGGCCTCGGGCCCGGTGACCACCTCGCGCTGGTGAGTCCGCCGCGCCCCGCCTCCGTCCGGGTCGTCCACGCCGCGCTCCGACTCGGCTGTGTGCTGGTGCCGCTGTCGCACGAGCTGACCGCGGCGGAGCTGGCGCCGCGGCTCGACGGCGCGGCGGCCACGACGGTCGTCTGCGGACGGACGACAGAGGACCAGGTCACGGCGGCGACGAACCGGCCCGTCGTCACGGTCGACGAGGCGGCGACGGCGACCGCCCGGTCGCTTCCGGACGTCGACCCGGCTGGGCCTCCGGTCCACGACTGGGCGCCGTCGGACCCGGTATTGATCGCACACACCTCGGGGACGACCGGCGAGCCGAAGCGGGTGGTGCTGACGGCGACGAACCTGCTCGCGAGCGCCCTCGCCTCCGCTGCGCGGCTCGGGCTGTCGCCGGACGACCGCTGGCTCGTGACGCTCCCGCTCCACCACGTCGGCGGGCTGTCGCCCGTCCTCCGGATGCCGCTGTACGGCTCGACGGTGGTGCTACGACGGGAGTTCGAGCCCGGTCCCTGTGTCGACGACGCCGACGACCACGACGCGACGCGGATATCGGTCGTCCCGACGATGCTCCGGCGGATGCTCGACCGCCGGGGAACGCTCCCGAGTCGGCTCCGGACCGTCCTGCTCGGCGGCGCGCCGGCGCCGGTTGACCTGGTCGAGCGCTGCCGGAACTACTCGGTGCCGGTGGCGCCCACCTACGGCCTGACCGAGACGGCGTCGCAGGTGGCGACAGCCGCCGTCGGCGAGGCGCGCGCCGACCCGACGACGGTCGGCCGACCGGTGCTGTTCGCCGACGTGACGGTCGTCGACGAGGACGGCGACCCGGTCAGGCGGGGCGAGACGGGCGAGATCGTCGTCGACGGGCCGCTGGTGTCGCCGCGCTACCACGACGACCCGGAGGCGACCGCGGCCAGCCACGGCCCGCACGGCTTCCACACCGGCGACGCGGGCTACCGCGACGAGGCCGGCCGGCTGTTCGTCCACAACCGGCTGGACGACCGCATCCTGACCGGCGGCGAACTCGTCGACCCGGGCGAGGTGGCGGAGGCGCTCCGCTCGCACTCCGGTGTCGTCGACGCCGCGGTCACCGGCCTGCCAGACGAGGAGTGGGGCGAGCGGGTCGCGGCGCTCGTGGCCGGCGACGCCGCGGCGTCGGCGCTCGCGGCGCACCTCGACGAGCGGCTCGCGGGGTTCAAGCTGCCGCGGGTGATCGGACTCGTCGACGACCTCCCGCGGACGGACTCGGGAACCGTCGACCGGACGGCGCTCCGCGAGCGGCTGAGGGCGGTGCGCGCGGACCCGGGGCCGGACGAGGCGAGCGACAGGACGGCAACGGGAGAGCACGGCGAGAGCGAGGCCGGACGAGACGGCGAGGACGCGGCGGAGTGATCCGCCGCGTCGGACCGGGTTCGCCGCCGTTATGCCGCCCGGCCCGAACCGGCGCACATGGAAGATCCGACGAGTGACGTAGGGGAGGTGGATCCGGCGGACGCACCGGTCTGTGCGGGCTGTGGCGAGGACATCGTCGATTCGTCCGACCACCGCGTGGTGACGTGGGTCGACGACGGGGAGGCGCGACACCGGCACTTCTGCGACGACAGCTGTCTCGCGGACTGGACGGACTAGTCGGCCCGCGTCGGCGGGAACAGTCCGAGGAGGTACGCAGCCGTGAGGCCGGCGGCGACGGGGAGCAGCGCCAGCGCGAAGGCCCGGAACGCGACGCCGAACCCGACCCGGGTCGCGGCGACGCCGACCGCGGCGGAGCCGGGCGCCTCTAGCGTCAGCGCGACGCCGCTGAAGACGGCGTATGCGCTCGCCCGCGAGGACACCGGGAGCGCGCCGAGGACGTAGGTGTCGAGCGACGGAAAGAGCGCGTGGATCGCGAGACTCGCGACCGTCGAGAGCGCGAGCAGTCCCGCCGTCCCGGCGAGCGTCGCGCCGACGACGGCCAGCGAGAACGTCACGACGAGTGCGATCAGGAACGGGACGGTCGGCAGACGGTCGGCCAGCCGACCGCCGACGGCCATGCCGGGGATGCCCGCCGCGAACAGCAGCGAGAGCGCGCCGTTCGCCGCGCCCGTCGCGAACCCCCGCTCGGTCACGAGGTAGGTGACGTAGAAGTTGAACACCCCCTGCCAGACGAATCCCGTGGCGGCGACGACGGCGACACCGGCGACGAGCACCCGGGGGCTCGAGAGCGCGGCGCGCAGGCCCGGGTCCGGCGCCGTCGAGGCGGGCAGCGACGCCGCTCGTGCGACGACGAGGACGCCCGCAGCCGCCAGCGCGCCGACGACGGCCAGGACCCAGAACGCCGCGCGCCAGTCCGCGAGGAGCGCCGCGGCGAGGACGAGTCCCGGCGCGGCGACGGCGGCGACCTGTGCGGCGGCGCCGTGGACGCCGAGCGCCCGCCCGACCCCCTCCGGAAAGAGGTCCCCGACCAGCGGCACGGCGGCGGCGATGTAGACGCCAGAGGAGAGGCCGGCGACGAACGCGCCGGCCCGGAGCGCCGCGAGCGAGGGCGCGAGCGCAGCGAGCGCGGCCCCGACGGCGAGGACGGCACCGGCCAGCGCGACGACGCGCTCGCGCCGGAGGCGGGTGACGAGGTACGCCGAGACGGGTCGACCGCCGGCGCTCCCGGCCCACGCGAGCGAGACGACGACACCCACCGCCGCCGGACTCGCGTCGAAGGCGACCCGGAGCGTCTCCGCCAGCGGCGCGAACGCGGTCCGACCGAGGTTCGTCAGCGCGAACAGGAGACAGAGCGTGCCGAACAGCGTCCGGGTCCCGTCGCGGCTCACAGCTTCGGTCGACCGGCACCGGAGAGGAGGGTTTCGCTTTCCGCGCCAAACGCTTACTACCGGCGACCGGGAACCCCGGCCGTGATCACGACAGCACGGATGGCGGCGGTCGACCGCAACGCCGCCGCGCTGGGGGTGCCCCGGCGCGTCCTGATGGAGTCGAGCGGGCACGCCGTCGCGGACGCCGTCCGGGCGGTCGCCGACCCCGGCGACTCGGTCGCCGTCCTCTGTGGTCGGGGGAACAACGGCGGCGACGGCGCCGTCGCCGCCAGGGTTCTCGACGGGGCGTTCGACGTTCGCACGCGCCTGCTCGGCCGCCGGGAGACGATATCGACCGATATCGCCCGGGCGAACTGGGCGGCGCTCGTCGGGTCCGGCGCGGACGCCCGCGAGGTTCGCGACTCGCGGGCGCTCTCGCTCGACGACCCCGACGTCGTCGTCGACGCCCTCCTCGGTACCGGCGTCGACGGCGCCCCACGGGAGCCCGCCGCGTCGGCGATCCGTGCGGTCGACGCGGCCGACGCGACGGTCGTCGCCGTCGACGTGCCGAGCGGCGTCGACGCCGACACCGGTCGGGCCGCGGGCGGTGCCGTCGACGCCGACCGGGTGGTGACGTTCCACGACGACAAGCCCGGTCTCGCCGCCGCGGACACGACCGTCGCCGACATCGGCATCCCCGACGCCGCCGAGCGGTTCGTCGGTCCGGGCGACCTGCCGGGCGCACGAGACCCGGCGGCGCACAAGGGCGACGGCGGCGAGGTACTGGTGGTCGGCGGCGGGCCGTACACCGGCGCGCCGGCGCTCGCCGGCCGGGCGGCGATGCGGGCCGGCGCCGACCTCGTGCGGGTCGCCTGTCCGCGTGGGGTCGCGCGCGAGGTGCAGTCGTTCGAACCGGGGCTCGTCGTCGAGCCGTTCGACGCCGACCGCCTCACCCCCGAACGGGCTCCGGCGCTCGTCGACCGGGCCGAGGCGCACGACGCCCTCGTCGTCGGGCCGGGGCTCGGCGACGCCGACGCGACAGCCGAGGCCGTTCGCGACCTCCTCCGGCCGTTCGAGGGCCGCGCCGTCGTCGACGCCGACGCTCTCGGTGCCGTGCCGGAGACGGCTGCGACGCTCGTCTGTACGCCCCACGCCGGCGAGGCGCGGGCGATGGGCGCGGACCTGCCGGGCGACGCCGGCCGAGAGCGCCGGGCCGCGACGACGCGACGCCTCGCCGAGCGGTACGGCGCGACGGTGCTGCTGAAAGGTCCCGACGACCTCGTCGCGACCGCACGCGAGGCGCGGGACGACGAGCCGCGGGTCCGGGTCGGCCGGACGGGAACGCCGGCGATGACCGTCGGCGGGACGGGCGACGTGCTCGCGGGCGCGACGGGGGCGCTCCTCGCGACGGAGCGGCCGTTCGCCGCGGCCTGTGTCGGCGCCTACGCGACCGGCCTCGCGGGCGAGCGCGCAGCGGCGGGGCGCGACCGCGGCCTCGTCGCAGCGGACCTCCTCGACGAACTGCCGGCTGCCCTCGGAGGTGAGTTCGGTGACCGAATCTGAGGCGGACGACCGCGACCTGACCCACGTCGACGAGTCGGGGCGGGCGGAGATGGTCGACGTGGGCGACAAGCCAGACAGCCGGCGTCGGGCGGTCGCCAGGGGGACGATCCACCTCCAGCCGTCCACCGTCGACGCGGTGCGGGCGAACGACGTCTCGAAAGGCGACGTGCTCGCGACCGCGCGCGTCGGTGCCGTCGACGCCGTGAAACACACCTGGGAGACGATCCCGCTCTGTCACCAGATCCCGATCACGAACGTCGACACGGAGTTCGCCGTCGACGACGGCCAGATCGGCCTCACCGTCGCCGTCGAGACGACCGGCAAGACGGGCTGCGAGATGGAGGCCCTCCAGGGCGTGACGACCGGGCTGAACGTCGTCCTGGACATGGTGAAGGCCGCCGAGAAGGACGACGACGGGAGCTATCCCGAGACCCGTATCGACGACGTCCGGGTCGTCGAGAAGACGAAGCGACAGGTCGGGTGAGCCGCCGGAGTTACGACGTCGCCGGGCGACGAACCCGTGTGCTCTCCCGCGAGAACGCCGTGATCGGCGGCTGTGTGCTGCTCGCGTTTCCGGCTGCGGTCGCCGTCGACCAGTACACCGGCACGCCGACGTGGGCCTGGATGGCGGCGCTCTTTCTCGTCGGTGTCGGCCTCCCGCAGGCGGTCAACGGCTACCTCGACCGTCGGTCGACGGACCAGGGCTGAGGCGGCTCGTCCGCCGCGTCGGTCCACAGACGACAGTACCTCGCGACGCCCGGCGTCGGCGGCGCGGACGCGGTGACAGACCGGACCGAACGGACCCGGAGGCCACGCGGCGCTCGACGTCGCCTCCGGTTGGAACGGGCCACGACCGCAGAGGCGGGGTCGGTCGTCGCCCGTTCACACACGGGGTCGGCAGGGGCCACCGCCCGACTGCGCCTCCGGTGGTCGGACCGCGAGGGCGGGTGTGCCCCGTCACAGACGAGAGCGTGGTGGCAGTTCAGAGGCGAGAGCGCGCTACGCCGGGAGGCTGCCGGCCCGCGCCCGTGCGCGCTCGACGACCGAGGGGCGAGCGCGGAACTCGAGGAGGACGCCGTCGTCCTCGTAAGACTCCGTCTCGACCTCGCCGTGGTCGTGGACCCACGAGACGAGGCTCATCGTGTCGTCGGTCATCGGGAGGTAGAGCCGCTCGCGCTCCCAGTCCGGGAGTTCGCGGTCGACACGGCGGCGGAGGTCGTCCACCCGCTCGCCGGTCAGTCCAGAGACGGCGACGGGGTCGGGCGCGAGCGCCGCGAGCGCGCCGCGCTTGCGCGCCAGTTCGTCGTCGTCGACCTCGTCGAGCTTGTTCAGGACGGTGACGATCGGCGCCTCGTTGCGCCGCGCGAGGGTGTCGTGGCAGGTGACGAGCTTCTCGCGCATCTCGGCGACGGACTCGCCGGCGTCGACGACGAGGAGGACGAGGTCGGCGTGGTAGACGGAGTCGAGCGTCGAGCGAAAGGAGTCGACGAGCCAGTGTGGGAGGTCGGAGACGAAGCCGACGGTGTCGGTGACGAGCACCTCGCGCGGGCCGACCTCGGCGCGTCGGGTGGTGGTGCCGAGCGTCGTGAACAGCCGGTCCTCGGACTCGGCGGTCCGGTCGAGGTCCGGGTGGCGGTCGGCGTTCTCGTCGACGTCGTGGTCCGCGGCGAGACGGCGGAGGAGCGTCGACTTGCCGGCGTTCGTGTAGCCGGCGAGCGCGACGAGGTCGAATCCGGACTCCCGGCGGCTCTCCCGGCGCCGCTCCTCTGTCTCGACGATCTGGTCGAGCTCCGACCGAATATCCGCGATCTGACTCTTGATGTCCTGTTCGCGGCTCTCGTCGTACTCCCCGAGTCCCATGAATCCCGGGCGCTCGTCGCGCTTCGCGAGCGACGCCTTCGCCTCGGCGCGCGGGAGCTCGTACCGGAGCTCGGCGAGTTCGACCTGGAGCTGGGCGGTCCGGGTGTTGGCGCGCTGGCCGAATATTTCGAGGATCAGCGTGAACCGGTCGACCACCCCGACGCCGGTCGGGAGCTTCCCCCCGACGTTGTACGTCTGGTACGGGCCGACCTGGTTGTCGACGACGACGGCCTCCGCGCCGGTCCGGGCAACGGCGGCGGCGATCTCGTCGACCTTCCCCTCCCCGAACATGTAGGCGGCGTCCTCCGTCCGGGTCTGTGTCACCTCGCCGACGACCTCGTAGCCCGCCGCGCGGGCGAGGTCGCGGATCTCGGCGAGGTCGGCCTCGCCGTCGTCGACGCGCTTGGCGACGACGGCGGGCGTCGGCTGGTCAGTCCGGCGCGCTGTCGTGGTGATGGCTCTCGGTCACCTCCCGAATACGTAACGGCCGGGCGCTAATCAACCTCTCGGCGGTCAGCCGACGAGCCCGAAGACCCGGACGACCACCATCACGAGGAGGAGGACGAAGACGACGGCGAGCAGGCCGCCGAGGAGGATGAGTCGACCCGGACGGAGCGGGTCGTCACTCGCCGCGGACATGGCCGTGTCTCGTGACGAGGCGTCCTAAACCCACGCCCCGGAGCGTGGTTTCAGCGAGCGGAAACGCCGGATGGTTATTTACCTGTGTAGCAAACAACACTATACGTATGTCGGGGCAGCAGCCGCCACTCTATAAGTTCGTGGCGGACCGATCGGGGCAATCCAGTCCGCTCGCGGTGCTGTTCGTCGTCGGCTTCGCCATCACCAGCGCGGGGTTCGTCGTGTCGCAGGGGGGCGACGCGTTCGACGAGACGAAGGGGACGGCGACGGTGTCGTTGAACGAGCAGTCGATGTCGAAGTTCGACGCCGAGGCGTCCGTGGTGGCCCTCGGCAGTTCGGACACCCGGACCGTCCCGCTCGGCGACACCGGCGACGGGCGGTACGAGGTCCGTGACTCGGGGTCGTGGATACGGGTCGAACACCGGAACTACACCGCCTCGGTGACGAACACGAAAAACGAAACCGTCTACAACGAGTCGATGGGGGCCGTCGTCTACGAGGCCGGCAGCGACACGATCGCCTACGAGGGCGGCGGTGTCTGGCGGACCGACGAGCCCGGCAACACGGTGATGGTGTCGCCGCCGGAGTTCCGCTACCGGAGCGGGACGCTCACCATGCCGGCTATCGAGGTAGCCGGTGACACCGAGGGCGCCGCCGCGGGGACGCCCTCGGCGACGGTCGAACGAGCGGAGACGAGAGAGCGAATCTACCCGAACGAGACGTCGGCAACGGGTAACGGGGTCGGCGCGCCGTACGACGACACCGGCGCCGAGTACGACAACCCGGTTCAGAACGGCTCCGTCGCCATCACGGTCCACAGCCCGCACTACGCCGGCTGGGCCGACTACTTCCGCGAGCGCACCGACGGTACCGTCTCCGTCGACGACGCGAACAACGAGGTGACGGTGGTGCTCCGGACCGCCGGCGGCGAACTGGGGATCTTCACGCCGCCGAATGCGGGCGACTCGATCGCGGTACCGTCGGTCAGCCAGAACGGGCACGTCGTCGACAAGTTCAAGTTCTGGCTGGAGACGGACAACGCCAACTCGAACACGCCGTTCAATAACCGCGTCTGGGGAATGGAGTACACCGACGCGGAACAGCGGTTCGCGTTCGTAATCAACAGCGACTCCGGCGGACAGTGTAACGGCGGCACCTACAGCGGCGACTTCCGGCTGACGATCTACTACGACAACAGGACGAGCGGGACGTACCAGGCCTTCGAGGGCGTCTACGACGGGAGTACCGCCAGCGACCCCACCATCGACGTCCTCTGCAACGGCGGCGGGTACAGCAGTGACCCGGTCCTGCGCGTGGACCTCACGAGTTCACAACCCATCACGTATCAAGAGCCGGTCGATCCCAGTGGGTCGTCGGACCGTCCGTTCCAGAGCGCCGACAACTCCGCCGACCTCCGTGACCCGGTCGCGACGAACGACCACGCCGCCGACACCGTCGGGGGCGACGACACGCTGAACGCGGGCGAGACGCGGCCGGTCGACTGGGTGACCAACCACTACGTCGCGTACCTCGCCCCGCGGTTCACCCTCACCACCGAGCCGGAGCCCGGGTCGAACAACGCGAACAACAACCAGAACGTCGGCGTCGAGGAGCCCGCGTCGCAGGGTGAACTCCGCTACGACACGGGACTCGGAAACGGGTTCATCCGGTACCTCCACGTCACCGAGAACGAGATCGAGGTCCGCATCGCCGCCTGACCCCGGTTCTCTCGTCTGATAACGAGGACCGGAGAGTTATCAGTTCGACACGGGGAGTGCGACCATGCAGCGAAAGGCACCGCCGCTCTACCGGTTCGTCGCCGACCGGTCGGGTCAGTCGAACCCACTCGCGGTCATCGTCCTGCTCGGTATCACGGTGACGAGCAGCGGACTGATCCTCGGCGTCGGCACACAGGCGTTCGACGACACCCGGGAGACGGCGAGCCTCTCGCTGAACGAGCAGTCGATGTCGAAGCTCGACGCCGAGGCAGCCGTCGTGGCGCTCGGCAGCGCAGACACCCGGCAGATCCGGCTCGGCGACGACGGCGACGGCCAGTACAGCGTGCGCGACTCGGGCTCGTGGATACGGATCGAACACCAGAACCACACCGGCACGGGCACGGACGAGACGGTCTACAACGCCTCGCTCGGCGGCGTCGCCTACGAGTCGGGCGGCGACACGATCGCCTACGAGGGCGGCGGCGTCTGGCGGACAGACGAACCCGGCAACACCACGATGGTGTCGCCGCCGGAGTTCCGCTACCGCGGCGCGACGCTCACGCTCCCGGTCATCCGCGTGACCGGCGATACAGACGTCGCGGGCGGGGGTCGACCGACCGCCAGCGTCGAGAGCGCGACGACCGACAGGCGGGTCTTCCCGAGCGGGTCGACGTACAGCAACGCCGACCCGTACGCGAACCCGGTGACGAACGGTACGGTCGCCATCACCGTCCAGAGCGCCCACTACGCCGGCTGGGCCGACTACTTCCGCGAGCGGACGACGGGGAACGTGAGCGTCGATTCCGCGGCCCGACGGGCAACCGTGGTTCTCGAGGGATCACAGGGTGAACTCGGCGAGTTCATCCCGCCGACGCCCGGCGGGTCGCTCACTGTCCCGTCGGTCGGGAGCGGCCACGCGGTCGACGAGTTCACGCTCGAACTCGACGCCCACAACTCCGGCTCCGGGTTCAACAACCGCATCTGGGGCATGGAGTACGAGGGTCCTACCGACCGGTTCGCGGTGCAGGTAAACGCCGCGCAGGGCAACGAGAAGTGTAACGGCGGCACGTACGACGGTGACGTCCAGCTCATCGTCTACTACGACAACAGGACGACTGGCAGCTACCAGACGTTCGAGGGCTTCTACGACGGCGACGACGACGGCGACGACCCGATCGCTATCGACTGCGACGGCGGAGACGGCGGAACGCCGCAGATGAGCATCGACCTCACGCACACGTCGCAGATGACCTACACGGAGCCGTCGAGTCCGGGCGGCTACAACGAGCAGCCGTTCCAGAGCGACGGCGACGACGGCGCGACGATCCGGGACGGCATCGACGCGACCGCGCACCGACCCGGCCCGGACGACGGCGTCACGCTGAACGCGGGGTCGACGACGAAGTCCGTCGAGTGGGTGACCAACCACTACGTCGGCAAGGTGTCGCCACAGTTCACCCTGACCACTGTCGAAGGGCC